>CAZMBZ010000034.1:0-24957 GCA_964564285.1 uncultured Planctomycetaceae bacterium
TTAGTGCCAAGTATGAGGAGGACTGATGGCTTGTCTGGTTCAACGAGCACCGGCCGCACACAGCCTTGGGCGGGAAGACGCCCGACGAAGCCTACCGCCGTATCGCGCCCGCCAACAAGCGGCCGCGATGGGAGCCCAGGAAGCGGTGGCCACATGACGCCGGTTGTGCCAGCCCAAAGGCGAAGACTCGTGACGATCCAAGCGTGCTCCTTGAGTTGGTAGTCACGTATCTCGACGACCAGAAGCACCTGCCTATCGTCAAGCTTAAGCGGGCGGCTTGACCGAGGCGGTCCTGTTCAAAACACCTATTCGCTTGTCAATCAGGCCCCCCATCGAGCCATCAACGGCCCGAATCCTGCCCGAACAGCTCCCTCACGAAACTCGCTGGGCCAGCACAGCGAGTGAGGAAGCCCTGCACCATATCCTCCGCGGGCGCGGCCTGGCAGCCCTGGCGGCGGAGATGCGCGTACAGCGGGAACCAGTACGCCTGGATCAACTCCTCCATCGCCCGCCGCGTGGCCGCGAACCGCGCTCCGCTGGTGCGGGAAGAAGATGTCTGGCCGGGAAATGACACGTGCGTTCTTATACCACCGACAGCCGGCGGCTTCAACGGCCCCGGGCCTATGAGCCGAGCAGCGCCTTGAGTTGTGCGGGAGTCAATCTGATGATCAGAGTCTTGACGGGCGCCTCATCGCTCACCTCGAACTTGGCCAAGGGCGCATCGGCGGCATTTCTCGCTGAGCCGGGAAGCAGATCTGAGATGCCAAATCGCCCCTTCGAGTTTCGCTCGACGAAGAACTGCGCCAAGCCTTTCTCGTCGGTGTTGTGGGAGACCGACCATGTGTTGTTGTGGTCGTACACCCGCCGCACCGCCGCACCCTCGACGCCCTTGCCCGCCTGGTCCACCACCTGCACCGTCACGTGAAGGGCCTTGGCGAATGTCACCTCGCCGATATCCATGCTCTTGCCCGCGGCCAGGCGGATAACCTTGTCGCACTTGCCTGTGCAGAGTTGCTCGTCGTACGGTGTTTCGAAATGCAGCTTGAGCTCCACGTTCGCGGGCACAAAGACTGGCTGGGCTTCATTCAGCCGCAGCCAATGAACGTATTCGACGTGACCGGCTGCTCTCCCCACGCGCGATGAGGCCTTGAGCCGCGCAAGCCAATCAGGCTGATTGCCGGCCGCAAACCGCCACTTCGGCGAGACCGACGCGCGCCCCTGGATGATCGGCTTGACGATCACCTTGGCAGCCGGGAACAGCGGCAACTCCGGCACGGGCGCGATCAGCTTGTCGTTGGGCGCGAGTTTGTATGTGCGCTGCGTGTAAGGCACCCGGTCCCGCGCGCAGGCCACCAGGCCGTAGAACTTCCCGTCTGCCGGCTGCACCAGATCGTACCTGCCCTGGTCATCGGCCCGCGTGATCGCCTCCACCCCATAGTGCTTCTTGAGGCACTTCACCCCGGCGACGTCCAAGGACGGATTGGCGGGCATGGCCTCAAGCTGCTTCCAGTCCTCGTCGGTGAGTTGGGCAAGGCTATGATGCGACATGTGTCCGGAGAAGCCGAATACGAACGCCCCGGCCAGCGGCTCGCCGGTCGCCCCATCGACCACCCGGCCTCGATACGTCACTGGCGGCGGCAGGCGGAACAGCAGCGTCTCGGGGCTGTCCTTGGCGACCTTGATCGGCTGGTATCTGGTTTCGCCCGGATTGCGCGTGGCGACGTAGTGGCCCGGCAGCAACTTGCCGCCTTCCTTGACGTAGCCGGCGCCCAGGGCGACCGATCCGCCACCGCCTTTGAGGGGGTGGTAGGTCACGCAAACGTGCTGAAGTTGCGAGCCGGTCAGCCGTCCGCCGCCGACGGCCTCGAACTCGAAGCGGTGAAATCTCTCCGGCCGGCGCAAACGGATGGCCGCTTCCCGCGTGTTGTAGTGCTGCCCGGAATACGGGAAAAGGCCGGACGCCTTGGCCTTGACGCCGACGCTATACCGCGACTTGGGCGGGATCAGTTTGCCGCGTTCATTTCTCGGGTCGGGGTCCGGCACATAGATGGCGAACCGGCCTTGCGAGTCCGTCAGAATCTCCGGCAGGTTATTGTTGTACTGTATCAGTCCCTCCCCGGGCGTGCGGACGACGGTACAGTCAATCCGCGCCCCGGCCACAGGCTTGTCATCCGGGCCGACGACTACGCCCTTGAGCGCCCGCGAGCGGGCCTCCGTGCCCTCCCGTACCATCGGGACGCGGAACTCGACCGCGACAGGTGACGCATCCGGAGTGGTCGACCGACTCCAGGGAACAGACCCTTCCGCCAGCCCGAACTCGGGATGGTAAAATCGCATCCTGGAGCCTCGCCGCCCGGCCTCGGCTGGAAGGGAAATACCGCCGAAGATGTTCGTCTTAAAGATGGTGGGACGGCGTTTCGCCTCCCCAAAGACCACGGTGATCGTAGCGTCGGCGATGGGCTGCCCCAGCGCGTCGACGACCACGTGCGTAAAGTTCAGCAGCTCAGCCAGCAGGAGCTTGGCCCGGATCGACACCTCCAGGTCTTTGCTTTCCGCGGCTTGGCGAAGCGCGGGAATGACCGCCGCGTCCCGTACCACTCTGAGCTTCTGCTGGGCCGCGTCGCGGACTTTCCATCGCTCGTGGCCAAGCTGCTCGATGAGCTTCGCAATATCTCCGGCAGGAGAGGTGGCCGGCTGCGTTGTCGGTTGGATAGCCCCCGCCATTGCTGACAAGGCCAGAATGGTTGCGGCTACGATTGCGTATTGTCGAAAGTAGATCATCCTCATGTTCTCCCATGGCTGTGGCTGGACCGGACCTCTACGACATCAGGCCCCGGACCCGTCGAGGGGGCGGCAGCAGTAGCAGCGCCATCGCCGGCCCATGCTGCCGTAAGCCCGAGAAGAAGGCCTAATCCGACCACCAGATATCTGTGCATAATGCCTCTCCCGCACTGGATCTGAACATTAGACGCCGCATATCAGCCTTGGTTCCAACACATTCCAAATCTGCCTGCAGCATAGGCCACATCTCCCGCGGTAGCTGGAGCGCCAATGCGTAGCGGGCCTCGGCGTCCGGTGCGGTCAGCCGGTCGCCGCCGGTTGGGTGGCGGGCGGCTTCGCGGGGCGTGGCGAGGATATGTTCTTCACTCGAACCAGCACGGGCTTGGACGTGATCGTGCCGGTGTAGTAGTGTTTTACCGCGATCTCTGTCAATGCCCTGGCTCGCGACGGCTTCAGGATGATTTTCACCTCGACGTTGCCATCCCTGCCGGCCGCGAATCCCCAGCAATCGTTCGGCACGAAGTAACCATTGAACCCTTTTCCTCCCTTCCCGGCGAGAATGACCATCGGGTCTCCGCGGTGGACTTTCCCGTTGCCGGTCTCCTGGATGCTTACTTCGAAGCACAAATCCACCGGCAGTGCCTGGCGCAACTCCCAGACCGGCAGGCTTAGCGATCCGCTCTCTTTTCCTCGTCTCCAAGTGACTTGGGGCTGTGGTCCCGCATGATCAGCAATGTCTCCAGACGCATCCACACGTCTAGGGCCGTTGAATGGCCGACCACCAAGGCCCCCTGGCATCAACTGGTTGCGAATCCGTAGCGAACTTTTCACCAGATCATCCAGGGCGGCATCCGGCTTGGCCGCCAGGTCGTCCGGCGCGTCGGCAGACACCACTTCGAAGGTGTGCGGTTTGGAAGCAACCGTCACAGCCACCCTTTGGCCCTGGTGCTTCAGCGTGTACTCAGTGGTCAGCCGGACCGTGTGCTTGCCTTTGGCGAGTTTACCCACACGAATGCAACCAGTGCCCGCCCCGGACCCGACATGTGGATATACAAAGGGCGTGCCGTAAGTGTTCCCGTCCAGGTAGTGGATGGTGGTGGTCTTGACCTCCAGTTCCTTGCCCTTAGGCCTCTCCCTGTGATCGGCAGGCAGACTTACCCAGCCCTCGGACAGGTGGTAGGACATGCCGATATAGGCCCCCACGCCCTGGGGATACTGCGGGCGCAGCTTGACCTTGGTTCGCACGCTCGCGCGGAGGTATCGCTCCATCTGCGCGGGAGTCGTAACATCCCACGCCGCCACGAATGCCCCGATGGCCCGGCGACGGGTGGCGGGATCGGACTTCTCGATCAACTCCACCAGGAAATCCCCGGTTTGAGGCTGGTTTCCTCGCACGGTGTCCACCAGTCCCATCGCAATTTCAGGCCGAGTCTCGTCGTCGGACAGTTGCATCATGGCCATCATGTCAGTGAGGTCCGTCTTCCAGCCAACCAGGGCATAGAGGACGGTTTCCAGCCGGCGCTGAGCTTCCGCGCCGACCTTCATATCCATCTTCTCCAAGACCGGCAGCACTTTCTGGCCCATGCCGATCAGTTCCTTGGTGGCCGCCTCGCGGACCTGGTAGCTGTTGTCACCGAGTTGGGCAGCCAGGCGACGGACCTCCCCCTCCAGGGCCGCCCCGGTCGCCGCTTGGGTGGTCGGTTGGGTGGTCGCTGGGCTGCTCGCACGCCGGGTGAGGCCGTAGACGAAGATTCGTCCCTTGCCCTCGCACCATCGTCCGGTGCAAACGACCAGTTCGTGAGTCCCGTCTCCATCCAGGTCGGCCGGGACGAGATGCAGCCGACCTCGATCGTACTTCGGGCTTCGCCACAGAAGTCGCCCTGGCGCCTTGTCGTCCGTCGCATCGATCAGCACGGCGTAGGCAGCCGACGTGTCATTGCAGCCTTCGACTCCCAACAGCCCGCCGCCGGTGGCGATGGTCTTCAACGACAAGTTCCGCCCGGCGAGTTTGAAAGAGGTGGCTGCGGGGGGAATTGTGCCCGGTTTCACCTTGACCTTTTCGGTTTGCATTATAACCGCGCCGACGGCCATCTTGATGCGGCGCCGCTCGGTGATGCCCTCAATGCCGCCCGCGTAGGCGCTGACGACGTCCCGGCCGTCGGCGTGTGCGACCGACAGCGCCAGCGTGCGGGTAAGCACTTTGCTGGAGAACCTCGCGGTCCACTGTTGCGGCGTCTTGGATTCCTGGTCGAAGACCGCCAGAAGGCATTTCTTGTGGGTGTTGTCCTCAATGGTCGGACGAGCGGGGCATTTGGCCATGTCGAAGATCTGAATGCCGATCTTCGCCCCGTCAAACGTGTTGCCCCGGATGGTGGGCGCAGCTCCCCGACAGAGGACGCCCGCGGCGCCGCCGCCCTTAATGACGTTCCGCTCGATGAGCGGTCGAGCACCGTTTTCGCAGAGGATCCAGCCTTGTTTGTACGATCCGGTCTCGAAGCGGCAGTTGCGGATCGTCGGGGATGAGGCATCGCATCGCACGGCCGAGCGTCGGGCGCCGATGACGATGCAGTGCTCCAATCGACCGCCGGATTTGGCGCCCTCGAACCGGATGCCACCCCAGTAGTGCGGCTTGGCGGGGCGGAACTCGATGGGCTTGGCCTTGGTTCCGACGGCGAGTAATTTCCCGCAGACGACGATGCGCGCGTTCCAGGCCTTGCGGGCCTGGATCACGGTCCCTGGCTCGATCCGCAAAGTGCTGCCCTTGGGCACGACGTACTCGCGGTCCAACACACGGGAGCCCGACCAGACGGTCGTATTGTCGTCGTCGGGCCCCACGGCCATCGCGGCAAGCCCGGGGCAGATCACGACGGCCAGAACCAGCCAGACAGCGCGGATGTAAGCGTTTTTCATGGCAACTTCCTCTTTTCTTCAGCGGCGGATGTGTCTTCCGTTTCCGAGAGCTTCTCGACCCATACCCTGGCGCCGTACCGTACGCCCTTGTCCGGATGGCTAAGCGCCTGCCGGAGCATCGGCAGTGCGTCCTTGCCGCCGCAGAAGGCGGCCGCGTAGGCGACCGCCTGCTGCGAGTCCTTCCGCGCCAGAGCCTTGGCAATCAGCGGGAGGAACTTAGGATTGCGAGTCTTGCCCATCCGAGAGACCGTGGCGACCATCAGCGATCGCCTGCCCTTGGCTGCGATATCGGCGAGCTCGGACATGCCCACATCGTCACCGTGGTGAGCCAGCAGGACCGCCGCGGCAAGGCGCGTGCCCTTGCTGAACGATCCATCCTCCCACGCCTTGCGCAACTGCGGCAAGGCCCTCTCGTCGTAGGCCACCAGGGCGCGGTCCACAACGTTGTCATGGAAGCGGCTGTTATTCAACGCCCGCATGAGAGGAAGGACGCCCGAGAGCGGGCGCAGCTCCATCAGTACTTTTGCACCGCCGCTGCGCCCGTACCGGTCATCGCTTTGCACCTGGCGGATAGCTTCGTCGATGACGGCCTGGCCGCCAACCTGCAGCACAATCGCGAGTGCGGGTTCGCAGATCTGCCACCCGTACCCGCTGACACGGACCATCTTCGCCGCCGCGGCCGAACCCATGCACACCAGCGCCGTGCGAAGGTGCGGCAGGTCCCCCCTGTGCATCTTCTCATCCATCACGGACTTGCCCCTGGGCTCTCCAGCGGAACGGTTCACGAACCGCTCGACCAGCACATCCAGCGCAGCGGGATCGCGAAGATGGGCGAGTTTCCATATCGCCTCCCGGCGGACCTCGACACGCGGGTCATCCAGCCGTTTCAGCAGCGCCGCCGTAGACTCCGTCGGGTTCCGCACCTGGGTCCACCAAGTTCGCCATTGCTTCGGATCGTCGCCGAAGGTCTGCCCGGACATATCCCGCAGCGCCTCCCCGGCCGACTCGCTAACTACCCCTCCGTCCTCCAGACAATCCAGCAGGATTCCGGTGGTCCGGAGGTCCTTCAGTTCCCCAAGCGCCTTAATCCACGCCAGGCGCACCGGCGCCTCTGGAGAATCCGGCACGCCCGGAGGCATGGGCACGGACATCCCGACAAAGAACTGCGTCAGCTTTCGCCGCCCAATCTCCACCAGCGCGGCTTTCGCCCGCACAGACGCTTCGCCCGTGCCCTTCGCCGCGGCCCGCAGGGCGTCAACGGCGTCGTCTCCCGGATCGATCAGCCACTGCTGCGCCCGCTCGCGATCTTTGTAGACCCCCGACCCCAGGGCCCCTATGTGCTCATCGATCGCCGCCTTCGTCACCGGCTCTGCCGGTTCCTTGGCAGGAACCTTGGCCGACGGACCATCCCAACCACGGGCTTGGGTGATGTCTGGAACCTTCAAGGGGCTTGGAATACTGCTGGCGGCGGATGCGATCAGCTTGACCCGGTCGAACTCGTACCAACTGTACCAATAGGAGTCGCGCAACGGGTCCTTCTTGACCCAGGCAACGCGATAGCGTCCCTTGCCGTCGGAAAACGCCTGGGGTGCGACTCCCTCGAATCGCCACGGCGTTGCGCTCTTCTTGCAGTCCTGCCGCTCGGCAAGGGCGATGATAGCGACCGGGAACTCTTGGGTACGCTTCCATTTTCCCGTCTGCGTGGCGGGCTGGGTGGCGGGAGACGCGGCTGGCTTGACGGTCTCATTGTCCGCAAGCATGCATTCCGACAGAGAGCGAACGATCTTGTCGACCAGTGCCTTATCCAACTTGTCGCCGGAAAGGAGCAGTTTGCTCGTAATCTTAGCCTCGATTGTAAACACGCTCAGCATGTCGCCGTGGAATAGGACCGCCAAAGGACGGCCGATGTTGGACCCGGTCAGTGTTCCCATCCGCTCGGATGCGACGGCGTCGAGTTCGAGGCCAACGGCCGGGCGGCCCTGGGGATCTGTCGCAGCATAGACCCGCTTGAAGTGCCACGACCGCGGACGGGCCGAACCGCTCAACAGGACATGCTCCGGCCGGTTGCTCAGCAGCACATACTGCGTCTTGCGCTTAGTCTCCGTTGTCACCAGCCGGGGAGACAGTTCGCAGAATCCCAGGCGCCAGAACCACAGGAACGGATCGCCGCGGTGCCGGCCGCCGTTGGGGCCTTTGGCGGCGAAGAGTTCTTGATAGTCCTTGATTTGCGCGACGGTCGGCCCTTTCGCCAGGGGAAGTGGACGGTCGCCCTTGGCGCCCGAACTCCCAGCCACGGCAAGGCGGAAATCCAGCCATTCCGCACTGGCGCTAACCCTGCGCCGTAGCTCGTCTTCCTTGGATTCAGGCATACCCAGGACGGCTAGAACCTTTGCCGTAACATCCGGTTCGCGCGACGGCCCGGCCAGGACGATGCAGCGATCGTCCGAGGCGATGACATACAATGGAACGCTGCAGCGCTTGCGGAAGAGTTCCAGTTTGGCCTTGCCCTGTTCATCCAGCGCGAAAGGCAGAACACAGTACGGCACGGCCATACCGTGCCATGCGCTGAAGACCCCCAACAACTCCGCCCCCAGACCGGGCGCCCGTGGGCGCTTGGATACCCGCCATGTTACACCCGTCGCCTTAGTCAACCTCTTGGCTGCATCATCGAGGTCCAACGGCGCCCTCGTTGTGCTCGGCTGCGTGACGGGGGTGCTCACCCCGTCAGGAGTTTGTGACATGCCGGCGTTGAGGGCGTTGACAAGGTCCTTGACCTTCTGCGCCGAGAACCGGCCGGTGATCATGCCCTTCCTGCCCAGCGGGGACATCAGCACAGGCGCGGAAACCACCTTGTCATCGACCACGATGGCCAATGCGTTGCGGATGTTGACCTTGGTCAGGGCCGCGAACAGCTCCGCCCCGCGAGCATCCAGTTCAAAGCCGACCGCCGGCCGGCCGGAACCGCCCTTCGTAGCGTACGCTTTCGCCAGGCACCATGCATTCTTGCCTTTGCCCGGCAGCATGGTCTGGCCGGACTTGTCTGAGACCAGCACATACTTTCGCCCCTTATACTCGCCGGTCACCAACTGGTCGGCGTTGGTCAGTTCGCCCGCGATCGGCAGCCAGGCATGTCTTGGCATCCGCCCGGCAATGTTGGCGAATCGCCCGCCCTTCCCCTTCTTCCACCAGAACCCAACGCGCCCGGCCTTCAGCCAGTCCATACAACTTCCCAACTCCGCCTTACCCATAGCAGACGGCCTCGGCGCAATCCTGAACTCCAGCTTAGCCAGGTATCTAAAACGAACGGGCGCAGACGCGCTGATGACTTTGCCGCGAGGAGTGACGTACTCGGCGATGACTTCCCACGGCTTGCCGCCCCAGGTGCCCGCCGGCGACGGCATGCACTGGTTCTCGACGGTCAATGCCTCGCCGGGACGGACCTCAACCGGCTCGGGAGCGGCCCAGCCCACGGGCACAGCCTGGCTGCCGCAGTCGCGGGCCGCGCCGGCCTCGCCGAGCATCCGGACGCGGAAACTGACGTTCAGAAGTTTGCCCCGGTACTTGAGCGGCATGAGACGCATCGGCTGGTCGCCGATGTTTCGCACCTCCAGCCGAACGCGCGGAACATCGCCCGGAATGCATAGCTTCTCGACCGACTCCAATCGCACCTGCAATGTCGCCGCCTGGATTTCCTGCAGTGCGAGTTCGGCCCTGTGCGCCCGTTCGAGCTTGGCGTCTTTTGTGGCGGCCAGCAGTCGCGCCTCTGCGGACCTGCCGATCCCAATCAGAGCCGCTTGCGCTTCTTTACGCTCGGTGACCTTCTCGCTGCCGAGTTGCTTGATCAGCCGGTCTATCTCGGCCGCGCCCGCCGCCAGCTGGGTGCCTGCCCGGATTCTGAATCGAGCTTTGGGGGTACTGGAGGCGTAAATCTGTGGCGTTGGCATGAACGTCCCTCGGATCGTGTATTCGCCATTGCCGAAGAAGGGTCCCAGGGCCTTCTGGTACTTGGGCTCGCCATTGTCGTCCTGCACCGTGCCCGAAAGGCGCCGGAGATCGGCGTCGATCAATACGATAGTCTCATTGGGCGCCACGACGATTGTCTTCTCGTTGCGAACGGCTTGAACGATACCGTCCCCGTGAAGAAGACGAATAATGCGATGCCCAGGCGCCTCGATGTCGAGCGACGGGGGGTTGGCGCTGCTTCGCATCGGCAGGATTCCGTCGAGCCGGATGGCCTTGCGCCCCGTGTTCCTGATCATCAACTTGACCGGGATTGCCTCATTCGGGGCATATCGGGCTTTCGGAAGTTCGAGCACAAGTTCCATGTCACCCCATCTGGCCTTGTCCACACGCGGAGAGTTGTAGCCGCCAACGACCCGAACGCTTTCGCCCCCGGTTTTCACCACCGGGTGCCCGGCGGGCCGGGGGGCAATGATGATTGGCGTCTTGGGGCTCTGAATCGCGCTGCACCAGGGCTCCGGCACGCCGTGTTTCTGGATGAATTCCGACAGGCCCCGAAGGTGCTTGTCCATCCTGTTGATCTTGTTGATCTCGGCCTGGATGAGGTATCGACCGGGCTCGACCGGGGCCTTGGGGTTATATCGAATGACTTGCCGAAACGAAGCGGTCTGTCCGGGTCGGAGGGTGACGAAATCCGACTTCTTTAATGGAGGCCTGGTCCCCGTGCCATGTGCCCCCCCAGCCATACTCTTGCCCTCATCGTCACGGACGCGTAGCGTTACCCACGTGTAGAGGTGGTCAGGACAAACGCACACGGTGATCGGCCCCTCAGATGCGTTGCTGTAGACGACATCCACGACGATGTCCTCGTCAGGCGCAAAGGATGACTTTGCCGGCCGAACCGCACATCGAATGCCGTCAACAGCCTCTCCCCAGATAAGGTTCTTTGCCGGTTGCCTGGCCGCCGGAGGGGCGGTCACGACCGGCCGGGCGATCAGCAGCGATTGGTTGATGGAGTCAGGCGTGGGCGCGTATTGCTTCTCGGGGAACTGGTAGCCGGCGAGATTCGCCACGCCTTTGCCTGCGCTGAAACGCAAGCCGTGCGTCGTGATATCCGCGAACACTCCCCGGCCGCCCTTCAGCTTGCCCTGGAGCACGAACACTTCCTTGCAGATGTTCACCTGCGATGCCAGGCCCTGCAGGCTGAGTCGTACCGGGGCCTTGAGCAACTGGGCGCCCTCGGGAGTCACGCGATACACCGTCCAAACGAAGGAACTGGACAGGCCGCATCGCAGCACGCGATCGGTGCCATCCTTGAGCAGCACTTCGGGCTGGTCGAGGTTTATCACTATTTCAGTGGCGTACTTCTCCAACTCGGCCGCTGTCTTGGGCTGGGAGTCGCGCCATCGTTTGAGCCGTAACAAGACGCTGCGCTTAATGAAGTCGTAAGACTGACTCTCTTGATGATCAAGTTGCGCCGGTGTCAGCGGCGTTGGCGGCGGTGGCGGCGGCCAGGCAGACTTGCCCGCGCGGCTGAAATGAAAGCCTGGCGGGAACATCCCGGCCTTCACTGGAAGCTGGGCGATGCGGAATCGCTTGCCCGTTCGCAAGGCCTGCCGGTTGGCCGCGATGAAGCCCATCCACGCCTTCTGAATGCCCGGGAGAATGCTCGTCCAGTCCTTGATTTCCTGCCATCCACTGCCGCCCTCGTGCTCGATCGATCCATCGATAAGCAAGCTCAGCAGCAGCATGTTCATGCCATGCGTATAGCGCCCCATCCTGCCAACGCACACCTCCAGCCGGATATCATTATCGGTTCCGCATTGTGCGGCGGCGGTGAAGGCGCTGCGCAACACCCAGTGGTTATCTGTGGTCTGCAGGACATCCAGCAGCGGCGGGCGGAATGCAGGCGATTTGGCCTTGGCGGCAAGGTCGCACGCGGCGCCCTGAACAGGGGCAAACCTATCTTTGACGGCTCGCGCCACCGCCGCAATGGCGGAATCATCCAGCGGCAGGGGCATGTTCTGCAACGCCACCGAGCGAAGGAACGGTATCTTGTGATCGATCAGCCCCGTCGCCCGTTTACGCCAACCCTTCGGACGGAAGTCGCCTTGGAGTCGCAGCCCGATCAAAAAGGCCACCGCCTGTCCGGGCGTGGCGGCGGACATGGACGGCCGGGCCCCGCGTCTGATCAGTTGGCCGGCTGCGTCCACGACCGCATCTGATGCCGTAGCTGGTCGCAGGTAGGCAGCCTGCTCGGTCGGATCGTCTTTGAACGCCGGCAAGACCCGGTCCATTACCTTTATCAGCGCAGGCAGGTCGTCCTTCCCGCCCAGAGACTGCACAAGACGGGCGCCCCGAATAATCCCCTTTCGGTCATTCCCATCCATCAGCTTCCACGCCGGAACCAGGGCGGCCTTCTTCAATTTGGCCGTCCAGGATCGTTCAGACAGGTAATCGCGGCGCGTTTGCGCGGCATGGTGAACCTGCGGCATCCGCCGCAGCAGCAGGTCCCCGGCCTTGGCGGCGATGGCTGGGTTCTTGTGATTCATCAACTCCAGCAGCGCAGCCGTCGCCTCGGGAAAGGCCATTGCCCCGATGGCGTCCAGACCGCGAGCGTCTCCCTTATGCGCCAACTCCTTCATGATGGGCAGGTACACCGGGTAGCGGAGGAGTTCGAAGTCGGCGAACGGTTTGCACCACTTGCCCCACGTCCTGTTCCCGTCGGTCGACAGGGCCAGCATCGCATCCACCACCTGGCGTGCCCGGCGCTGGTCGGGCATGACCAGGCGTACGGTGGTAGTCGCTACCGGCGCCAAGTGCCCGTCCGGCGGAGTAGCGCTGTGGGACGGTGCTGCAGAGCCCTTCTCCCAGCCCAGGTCGTGGTAGACCTTTATCGTGTACTTGCCGGTCCCGGGAAACTCCCGATACCGCATGAGTTGGAGATTGTCTCGAAAGGCCTGGCCGGACCCGAGCGTCGGGTCGGTGCCCGGTCCGCCCATGTTCATCGGGTTGGGGTATGGGTCGGCCATCTTCCGGCCCTGCTCGTCGAGGCACTCGACCTTGAACCGTATGGCCCGCCTGGCCCAGGGCGTGCGCCCGTCGCCGCCCATGCTGATCTTGAACGGCTGATCGCCGGCGTTGCGGATTCGCCACTTCAGCAGCACGTTTTCGCCCAGATAGTACTGGGCTTTGTCCAGTTCCACCGTGACTGCCGCCCCCCGACGCGGGTCGTCCGCCGGCAAGGCCGCCAGTGGCGTGACGGGCTGGGTGGATGTCGGCTGAGTGGTGAGGGCTTCGGCCGCCGCCTGACGTTGATCCTTCTCGCCCAGCGGCAGCGCCGCCGCAACCGCCACGGACATCACCACGCCCGCCGCCGTCATGATGATCGCCGCTCTGGAGAGCTTGCGGATCTCGGCGCGACGGTCGGAGAGGATCGCTTCCACCCGTCGAAGGAACGCGCTCTTGGACCAGACGATCCCGACCGCCAGTTCGGTGGCGAACGCGTGGCGCGGCAGTTGCTCGGCCAGGCGGGCCAGCATCCTGGCGTAGGGCACCGGCTTGCCGGTGGCTGCCAGCACGGCGTCGTCGCAGGCGTTCTCGGCCAGGCCGGATGCCTGCCGGCACGCCACCCAGACCAGCGGATGGAAGAACAGCACCGCTCGCACCAGCGACATAAGCGTCAGCAGCAGCGAATCGCATCGCTGGACGTGCTTCAGTTCGTGAAGCGCGACGGCCAGCAGATCGTCGTCGCTGGAGTCATCGGCGAGGCCGGCCGGCAGGAGAATCACTGGATGTAGCGTACCGACCGTCATTGGGCTGGGGAGCCGCTCGTTTTCCACCACGGTGAAATCCCTGGCCAGGCCCAGGCGTCTGCGAGCGTCTCGGAAGATTTCCAGCACTCGCGGGTCCGTCACAACCCGGCCGCGATGCGCCCACCGGCTGATGCGATACTTGCCGATGGCCACCAGGCACAGCAAACCTCCCGCCCCGGCCGCGTAGGCCAGCAGCGCAAGGGCCCACGGGCAGTCCAGCATCGCCAGCGGCGCCTCTTGTGGTTGCGCCGTGACGGCCGGCAGGGCGGGCGTTCGGTCAATCTCGGCCCTGGTCGGAGCTTCTGTGAGGACCGGCCCAGCCGGCAAGGCCGGCGTGGCCGGAACCGAATAAGTTGGCGCGACCGGAACCGAGTATGCGGACGCAACCGGAGCCGAATATGCGGGCATGACCGGGATCGGCGCCTGGGGAGTCCCGGAGCGCGAAGCTGCCAGGCCAAGAAGCGGGATCAGCGGCGAGCACAGAATCGCCCCGGCCAGGACAGCGTGCCGGACCGACGCCCGTCTTCTGCGCAGGGTATATGCCAGCAACACCCCGGCCACCAGGAGAATCGAAGACTGCCACAAGACAGACAGCAAAAGCCAAGCCATCTGGAAACCCGCCTTATCCAACATCAACCACCATTGCGCCCCGTTCATTGTGTCTTCTCCCGTTTTGAGATCAGTTGCTTGATTTGCTTGAGGTCGGCCCTGCTCACCTTGGAACTGTCCAGCAGGGCGGCCACCATGAGGGCTGGCGAGCCGCCGAAAGCGCGGCTGACGAGGTCCATGAGCATGCTCCGGTCCGCCCGGCCCTTGGGCACTTCGGCGCGGTATCGAAACGTCCTGCCCTCCGGCTTACGCGACAGATAGCCCTTGGTCACCAGGATCGAGAGGATCTTGCGAACCGATCCATCGGCGAGGTCCCGTCCCTGAAGGCGAAGTTGCCCCAGGACATCGTCGGGAGTAACCTCTCCGGCCTCCCAGACGATATGCATGAACTCCAGTTCGACCTCTGTGAGTGTCCGACTTTTCCGACGTGCCATGTCAGGATCCTTTCCAATAGCGCGAACGTCCGAGAATTCATTCTCGCACCATTAGACGCCATGGCCTGGCAGAAGTTTCAGGAAAAACCGAGAAATCTTTCTCGATGCCGGGAGTCTTTTCAGACAAAGGAGATAGGATCTCTTATTCCACTCGGTGTGTTTAGCGGAAGCAATGGATCTTGCCGTCAGTCGTCGTCACCAGCAGCCTGCCGCCGCCGGGCTGTGGCGCAGCAGGGAAGCGAGGTGGCCTATGTCTGACGCCCGAGAATCAATCGGGAATCTTAACAGCTTTCCAATAAGGCGGGTTTGGTTGCCAGCGTGGTGCGGCCGGCCGGGTTTGTGGAGGGCCGCCCTCGCCTGACTTGGCTGTTCGCGGGAAGGTAAATTCGAACGAATGGGCGGCCCCAACAAAACCGCTATCCTTGCTGCCGTTCAAGCTATGGATCTTATCTCCAATCGCTTGAACCGCGATGTTGCTGTCTTGCCACGTCATAGTGAGCTTCCCGTCGCGGCCTTGGAAGAACGTCTTGCCGTCACGGGTCAGTCTGAAAGACCGCCCTTGGACAACCTTCTCCCCGCCATCGGACCGGCACAATACGCAGCCTTGCCCAATTTCGATAGTCAGGCTCTTCGCCGGGTCCGCAGTACGGAATTCCACCAGAAGAGATCCGTTTGAGGCCGACATCTTGAGCCCGCTTACCCCAGCCGGAATCCCCACCACGTATTCTTCGTTCGATGCAGGGTCGGTGAGCTTGATGAGCGCACCTGTAGAGACTGGCTTCTTCCCAGGCCAGACTGCCCTGATGATCACAACCGGGACCACGGCGACAGCCAGCATGGCAGCGGCAACGAGGACGATGACAGCAGGACGGATCCGATCCTTGCCCGAACAAACCTTGTTCTTCATAGTTCCCACCCTTTTCCAGCTCTTTGATACCGTGAAACGTCCTTCGTTCTCAGCGCGCTCGTCGATCGCAATGACGTCACGCCTCTTCAGTTACCCCTAAATTATACACGCGGGTCATCGCCCCGCCAGGGAAGTTTTCCATGAGCGACAACACAACACCCAGCCGCGCCCGACAGTGCAGATTCGCCCTGGCGCGGGTTCACTCACGGAGAGATACCGTGTTACCGACCTGGCCCGGATATGGGGCCAGGAGCAAGTGGTGAAGGTCCTGCGGGCGAGCAGATGGCCGACACCGTCGGCGAGATGGAGGGCGATCCGGCGAGGCCCTGTTGTACTAAGCGGCCTCAAGTGAGTCTGGGTTCCTGCGGATCTATCCTTGAGCCCCGTATTTGGCCAGCGCGTCGGCGAACTTCGCTTCGGCGTCTGGGCCTCCCTCGGCTTGGTAGACAATGCCGTTGGGCGTGCCGACGCGCTGGGCGATGGCGTCGATCATATCCAGATCGCACATGTCCCTGGCCAGCCAGATTCGCTTGCCGGCGGCGCCGATTCTGGCGTACACATCCAGCCAGTGTTCGCCCTTGGGCTGGCCGGCTCCGGGCACCCATTGCACGCCGCCCAGCGATTCGATCTCCAGCAGCGAATCGAGATGGGCAAGTTGGCCGACGCCGTCGAGGTGGTATATCGTATTGCCCAGCCGGGCGCACGAGGCCACCAGTTCCGGCTTGACGAAACGGTCGAACATCTCCGGCGAGATCATATAGCAGAAGTCGCACTGCAAAATGTAGTAAGGCCTCTCGGAGAACACGCCATCCCACGCCGCATAGCCGGGGTTGGTCGGCTGGAGCACCGCGTTGATATCCGCGAAGCAGGCGTGCCAGGCCTCGTGAGCCTCCCACAGCAGGCGCTGGACTTCTTCCGGATGGTCGTACAGGTCCAGCAGCAGCCCCTCGTCAGGCCGGAACGATGACAGCACGTCGAGACTGCCCCCCAGGTCCGTCATGGCCACCTGCACCAGCCCATCCCAGCGATGCACGGCGGCTTGGCAGATATCCTTGATCCGTCGCAGCCAGATGTTGTCGGCATCGTAGGCGAAGTGGATATCGGCGATTTCCATCGGCTCGGACGGGCCGAACCAGACGGTCTCGGCCCGGGCTTGGGCATTGGCGCCCAACATCGCGGCCAGCACACCGGGGCCGAAGTCCGGCCAGACTCGCGGATACGCATCGCCGAGGAACCTATGGCAGGACAGGCCATAGTCCCAGCAGTCCACGATGTCCTCGGCCGGGATCGCCAGGTCGTACATGCAGGGCGGCCTGACTGATTGGAGTTTCGGCGCGGGCCGACCCGGGTCGCGACCCGAGACGGTCAGCGCCAGCAGCGGCCTGTCCAGGTCCCCTGCCCACCATCGCCGGTTGTCATTCTTGATGCGCTGCCAGCGTTCGAAGCTGAAATCAATGGACATCTATAGCCTTTCACCCGCGGTCAGCGGAAGCATTGGATCTTGCCGTCGCTCGTCGTCACCAGCAGCCTGCCGCCAGCGAGGGTCAGGCCGTCCGGGATGGGGGCGGCATGGAGTTTCCGGCGGGACAGAATCTTGCCATCAGTAGCGGATATCGTCAGCAGCACGCCGCCGCGCCTGCCTTCATAGGCGGCCCATGGCTCCTTGGGGTCGATCGCATCCGGCGTTCCCGCAGCCAGGAGGACATCGCCGGCGATAACCATGGCAGTGACCTTCACCGGCAGACGGATGGACCATCGTTTGCTGATCTTCTTGCCCTTGCCGGCGACTTTCAACGGCAAGTCGGCGGCGAACAACTCGTAGCCGGCCTGGCCTGGCTCGAAGAACCCGCCGTAGCCGCTGACATCCTCCCGGGCGCGGATTCCGTAGACGCCCCGCGTATCGAAGACGCAGTACTCCGCGCAGGACTTGTCGCCCATGTACCATCGCTCGCGGGGATTCCACGTGTCTGCCAGCATTCCTCCGGGGCCCGTGGACCGCACCGCTGGGCCATCGGCCGGGGTGTTGGCGTCGCCAAAAAGCAGGAAGCGGCGCATCTGCACGCCGCGCGGACCCGCAACCAGGATGTCATCAAGCAGGCCGGTGTCACCGAGACGATCCTGACCCTTGCCCACCTTCATGTCGTGGTCGGAGGCAATCCGCCGCTCGGATACGACCTTGCCTGTTCGCACATCCAGGCCGTATGCAAAGATGCCGCCATCGAGGAAGCTCGACCGACCGGCCGTGAAGTACGCCACGCCCTTCCGCACAAGCACGCACCCGTGAACGGGCCAGGCAGATTCGACCCCGTCAAAGGCCCCGATCAGCCGTTCCGTCGGCGCGCCGCGGAATCGCCAGACAAGCTCGCCGTCAGCGCCGCGCAGGCAGTAGGCCCACCCGTCGGCGGACCCGAAGATAACCAACCCACCGGCGATTGTCGGAGGCGCATCGACCCGCCCGCCGGCGGTGAAACGCCACCGGCACTTGCCCGTCTCGGCGTCGAGAGCGACCACCTCATGAGACACGGCCGTGCAAACAACATCGCCGGCGGCAGTGCATGCGGTCGGCCTGGCGCGGAGATCGCTCCGCCATTTGCTGACGGGTTTCGCCGGGGCAGGGCAACTCGCCGAGCCGCTTCGCTCGGGGTCGTGTCGGTAGGTTGGCCAGTCCCCGGCCGAGGTCGCGGAGGCGGCCTTGACCTTAGCACCATAGGCAGGCCCGCGGACAAGCCTCTCCGCAGGGGCCGCCGCCTTGGCGGAGTCGCCCTTGCCCGCCAGCGCCACGAAGCCGTTGATCTTCGAGCTGATATAGCACTCGCACGGATCGGGAGTCGCGTACACCAGACCATTGGCAGGCATAACACCAAGCCGACATACGCCGCGAATCCAGTGGTTCAGCGACGTCTCGGCCGACCCGGTCCAATCGATGAACTCCAGGCCACGGAAGCTGGTTATCATAAATCGCTCGGTGGCCTTGTTGCGGTAACAGCGGTGGTGATGGCCGTTGTCGAAGGCCTTTTCGTTGGAGACCTTGCGGCGAAACTCGCCGGTGGCGGGATCCAGCCCGAGGATAAATGGATTCTCGAAATCATGCACCCAGACGAGTCCCTGGAGGCAGAAGATGTCAGCCGGGGCGCCCCATCCCCACGAAGAGCAGATGCGACTCCACATTTCCTTGCCCGTTTTGGCTGAGAAGGCGTGCAGCTTGCCACGCACCTCCCGCCACCCGACACGCTTGTCGGGATTGAGCTGGGCGAAGTAAACCATGTCGCCCGCATAGACGAGCGAACACATGTCGTTGAGGCGGATGTTGTACCGCAACTTGTGCTCGGGCACCTCCGGGCGCGGAGCCCGCCATGCGACGCTGCCGTCGGTGAGTTTCAGTGCGACGATCTTGTCGCGATCGACGAAGAAAATCCTGCCCCCGCCGGAACACATCGAGAGATGGCTGATGCGGTCCATCGAACCTCTCTTGGAGTGCAACCCCTCGAAGTCGCCCTTCTTCCAGAGCATCTTGCCGGAGGCGACGTCGATGGCGGCGACGGATTTCTTGACCGTCGGCTCGGCGGGCAGGCCCTTACGCTGTTTGGAGCCCGAACCGGGATGCTGGGCGGCCTGGTTGAGCGAGACAATCAGCAGGCCTTTGTCGCAAAGGATTTCATCAGTGAAGTCCGTGCCCTTGAATGTCCGAAGGACCTCCCCCGTGGCTGCATCCAACTCGGTCAGCGGGGCATTGAAGCCCAGCGTAACGTAAACTCGATCACCAACAGCCACCAGCCTGCGAGGAATGTGCGTGGGAATCGTGAACCGGCAGGTCCACTCGTCGGACCAGGCCTTCCAGCCCCACATGTCCATGGGTTTTCTCCAAAGCTCCAGACCGTTGAAGGCGTCGCGAGCGACCAGGAACCACTTGTCCGGGGCGCTGCCGCCCATGCCGCTGGGAGCTTCGTCAACGATGCTGAAGATTCGCCCACCCGCCGTCACCATCGCCGTCACGCTGGGCACCGTATTGTGATGACGCGACCACAGCGGCCCGGCGATCCACTTCATCCGTCGCGGCGCGCCGGCGACCTTATCCCTGGCCACCGCGTTGCAGTCGGCCCCGTGAAGCCAGTGCGTCCATTCATCGATATCCGCCGGCCAGGGCTTGAGCGTCCGCACCCACTTGCCGTCCCGCAAACGCCACACCACCCCGCCGGGAACCAGAACACGCATCGCTTCGGCATCCGTAACGCCGCCGGGATCGGTGATTACCATCGCGTTGACCATGTTCTCGGCGTAGGGCAGATTCGCGCCGGTCAGAACCTGCGCCGTGGCCCGGCCGTAGATGCCCTTGGCTCGCAAGATATCCCGCGCCTTGGCGACGTTGGCGGCGTCGGTATCAAAACCGTGGACAAGCAGTTGCCCCTGCCCCGCCAACTCGGCCAGCATCTTGCCATCGCCACAGCCGAGATGCACAACCAGCGGCCCCTTAAGGTCGGGCAGGGCGGGCGTGTCCCCTGCCCGGACGCCCTGGCTGACGGCGACTGAGCAAAGCCAGCCAGCGAAGACGAACATCGAAAGGGCGGTCAGTATCTGTCGGACACGCTGAGATTTTATCATGCCTGGCTTTCCGTGTTGCGCCGGTCTCGGGGCCTTGCCTGCCGCGGGACGCCGACGCGGGTTTTCATACACCTTCGACGGTCACTCATTATCGCCCCCACCAAGCCGTCATGACAATAAACAGTCCACTTGGAATTGGGTCTCGTTGGGACAACAAAACTGGGTTTCGAACACCAAAAAGAGCAAGCAAGGCATGAATCCAAGCCGCACGCGGCCTAGCAGCCCGTTTAGCAAGCTGCCCTTGCTGCGAGCGGCCCGAATATCTGCGCGTCTGCGTCAGAAAGCCTCGGCAATGCTAAGGCATTGCCTGCGTTTTCTTCCTTGATGCTCGACATTCTTGCTCGCTCTCGCTGGCGGACCCATTTCTAAACGGACTGCTAGCGATTTATGGGCTTCTTGCCTCGGACCAGACGAATGACGCCCGTTGCCAATGCCGCGCCGACCAGCCCGGCCAGGAGGCCGAAGAAGGCCCAGCAGATCATGGAGGCGACCGGGTCGGGGATTCCGAAAAGAATGTGCCACTTCACCGACGGCGACAGCAGGCGTTTTACGGCACAGAGCGTCGCACCGATCATCCCAGCCGCTCCGAAGAGGGGGACTATCAGCCAGACCGGCAGGTGCTTCCGTTCGGACAGGCCGGCGGCGGCATCGAGCACGCTGCCGGCAAGCACGATAAGAGGCATGAAAAGCGCCGGGCCTGCAAGGTTCGTTCCAAATGCCAGGCACGTCACGCCCGTCGCGGCGCTGCCGGCTGTGGCGCCAATGGGGTGTCGAGTCGCTAGCCGGGCCATAATCAACAGGGGCATCCAGAACAGGACCTTATGCCCGGTGAGCCCCACATGCAGGCCCAGTCGGCTCACGAAGGTCACACACAGTCCAGCCGCCACGCCGACACCGATGCAAGCCAGCAGCCCTTTTACCCCGGCCGCGTTGGCGACACTGGCGGAGCTACTCGAGCGGACGACTACGTTTTCGGTCGACTGGTATCCACGCATCGTGTTGCTCGCTCCATTTTACCGGCAGCAGGGGCTGACCGGCGACTATCCGGGGCCGAACCCAGCCAAGGGTCGCGTACGCATCGTCGGCCGAGACGGGCCGAGAGCCTTCGTACGCCAGGCCGATTCCCAGTTGCTCCAAATCTCCAGCCGAGACGCGGTCCGGCAGCTCGCGCAAGCCGGGCATGTCTATTACTCTACCGTTCTGCCCGCCCGCTCGCAAGCCGACGGCCGACAGGGCTCCGATAACGCCCAACCCCGTGCCGCCCAAAGGCCGAAGAGGCACGCCCAGCTTGCGGGCAAGACCCAGCGCCTCGGACATCTCCACCACTTCGGATGTGGCACGCCCGCCAAAATGCTGCATCTCTTCAGTCACGGCGTCTTGCGGGCAAATGCATACTCCGGGATCGGACCCTTCCGCCGACCGCGAGGCGACGAAATCGAACGCGAACTCCGCAACCGAAGCGTCAGGCGCCTCGACAGCCACGCAGGCTGAACTGTTGTGCGAGGTGTAGGGAATCCGGTCGTCGAGAAATAGCTGATGCCTGGTTATGCTCACCGCCCGCATGCCCCGGCCGACGCAGTCAGCCATCAGCATCCTCGCCATGTGTCCCGTGCCAGGGCTGGTGTCGTTGTCCGTATCGTCTATGCCGATCAAGATTGTGTTCATTGTGTCTGCACCGCCAAACAGTCAGTCTATGTGCCTTATGAAAAACCTGTACAACCCGAAACGCGGAAAACAAAAACAGCTCTGGATGGGGATTACAAAGATGACAGGACTACACAGATGAAGTCATACCTGACCTGTTAATCCACGTAATCCTTTAAACTGCCTGCCGGTAGGCAGGTCTATGTAATCTCCATCTGATGTTTCTGCTTCTTCCGGCTGGAGCCGCAGGCTTTCGACTATCGGAACTCATCCCTCGGGCTGGCTTCGACCATCTTAACCTGTCCATCCAGCAAAAGGAAATTCAGCCCCTTCTGCCCGAAGGGGTGCGGCATCTCGCCGGAGACCCATCGATCACTCATCACCCACGGGTCCGTAACCCAGCCGGTGGCGCTCTGGAGCCCCGAGTCGGTGATGATCCGTGGCCATTTCGGGTTCGTTATCCCCGCTCGCCACAGGAACTGCGATGCCTCGTGATTCGGCGTGGCCTTGCGGCAGCAGTAGTAGAAGTACGTAATATTCCCAGCCTCGATGTTCTTATCCGAGTAGCGGAGGTCGTTTCGCGTTTCCGCGGGGCAGTAAAACGCCTTGGCGGGCACGTAACTGCCGAGCATCTCCGCAAACAGTTCCGGGTGCGGATTGGCCAAGTGCTCGCTGACAGGAAGCGTATCGTGGGTGTTCAGATAGGCCTGGACACCCACGCCAACAGCGCGGAGGTTGGCTTGGCATTCGACGAATTGCGCCCGCGCGTGGACCCCGCCGTAATACGGCACGGTCAAGCCCAGCAGCAAAGCGATGATCGCCACAACGATGAGGATCTCCACAAGCGTGAATCCCTCGTCGATATGGCGATGCCGCCTGATGGTCATACTCGAAATCCTTGCCCGCTAGTCTCGGCGTCGCTTTCGACCCAGCAGTGCGAGAGCCCCGCAGGCCAGCATCGCCAGTGATGCGGGCTCCGGCAGGACCTCAAATGTCGATACCGTGCTGGTGGCGTCGTTGAGATCATACAGACTTCTGTTGGTGTGCTGAATCTCAGTGCCGCCTTCGGGCAAGGCATAGACGCTCATCACGGCCCGGCCTGGCAGGTTCTCAAATGCGTAATTCAGCTCGTAGTTGTTGCTGGAGTTCAGCGTCACACCCTCAAAGGCCAGCACGGTCACCATTGCGCTTTCGAAATCGTAGGCGATCGACTCGCCGGTCGGGTTGGTCTTGCCCGGATAATATCCGCTGGGCCGACCCGCGGCGTATTCTGTGCCGTCATAGTGTACGAAGTCCGCCTGCGCGTCACACGCGTAGCCGTTCATGCTGAGGGCAAAGTCGCCCGGCAGCGAGGCCGACTCGATGGCGACCAGCACCAGCACGTCGCCAAAGGACACATTGCCAGAGGCCAGCACATCGACGCTGCCGACAAGATCATTGGAAACGTGGTGAGCGTCGGTGGCATCCACGAATTTCAGCGAGTTCATGCCCCGCGCCCCGCCGTTGCTCTTGGCCTTGCTGAACTTCACCGTATACGTCGTGGCGCTGTTGGCTGGGTACATATTCACCGAGCTCGATTCTATCCACCGCGAGTTGGGGTCCGCTACGAGATCGTCCCAAGGCTTGGTGAATACTGCCTGGGCTGGCAGGGCCATCGCCAACACCATCGCCACCGCCGGAACCAGTGCAATTCCAATACTGTTGCGCATCATGATCCTCTCCTTTTTGTTCCGCATGAGCTACTCCGGGTAAGCCCTGACGGGCCACCGATGATTCTCCGCCTCCGCCTCAGCCAGGCCGCTCCGAAAAACAAAAACGCCGCCGCGGCGGGCTCGGGAATTGTCGTCGTCTCGCCGCTGCCGGCCTGGAAACCGCCGATCAGTGTCCCCAGGTCGTCTGAGTCCACATCGCCGTCGTTGTCGAAATCGCCCTCGGACTGACCCGCCCCCGTGCCTTCGCCGATGTTACGCTTGAGCGTAACATAGTCCGCCGCTCCCACCACGCCGTCGCCGTCGACATCGCCAGGCAGGCCCGCGATCTCGAACGTCGAAACCGTGCGGGATGAGGAACTCAGGTCTTCTAGACCCCGGTTGGTGTGGTATATCTCCATCCCGCCGGTCGGGAAGGCGTATGCGCTGAACACCGCCCGGGCGGGCAGGTTTTCAAAAGCGTAATCCAGCACAACGGGATG
Organism: uncultured Planctomycetaceae bacterium; assembly: GCA_964564285.1. Taxonomy (GTDB): domain Bacteria; phylum Planctomycetota; class Phycisphaerae; order SM23-33; family SM23-33; genus JAUWQU01. Next base: position 23,851 of record CAZMBZ010000034.1, read on the forward strand.
CTCCGGGTCCAGCATCACGTCCGTGAATGCCAGCACGGTGACCATCCCGGCCTGAAAATTGTAGGCGATAGGCTCGCGTGCGGGGTTGGTCACCGGCGAGTAATACCCGCTGGGCCTGCCCGCCGCGTAGGCGGTTCCGTCGTAGTAGACGAAGTCCGCCTGGCGATCGCACGCGTAGCCATTCATCGTCAGGGCGAAGTTGTCCGGCAGGGTCGCCGAATCGATGGCGACAAGCACCAGCACGTCGCTGAACGGCACACCCCCGGTGGCCAGCACATCCACACTGCCCGTCGCTGCCCTGGAGACGTGATGAGCGTCGGATGTATCAACGAACCGAATAGAGTTCATGCCCCGAGCCCCACCGTCGCTCCTGGCCTCGCCAAACATCACCGGGAAAGATTCAGCCACGTTGGCAGCGTACATGTTCACCGAATGCGGGTCGATCCAGCTTGGGTCGGGATTTGCGATAAGATCGTCCCAAGGCTTGACCAAGTCCGCCCTCGCCGGACAAACTGCCACAGCGAGCGTCCCCGCCAAGGCTGCCGCAATACTCAATCCGATCCGCCTCATGTTTCCCTCTTGCTTGGACAGTCCCGCGGTAAAAGCCTTACAATGCGCCACAAGCCTGAGCTCCAATAGCCCAGCCACGAACACATTCTCCGAACAATGCGTTATGCACAGGAAAACATAACGCATGACTGGCAATTGTTCAAGCGCATTGTTTGGGAGATCGCCCTCAACTTCTCATCATGAAGGCCCCGCTGAGATCCAAGGGCGGAGTGCATCCCCACCGCCTGAATACTGGCACCCCATGCGAGGCGAAAAACGCTAGCTCTGCTTGTTTTTCCTGGCTTTCACAAGGCCCAACAGACCCCCAATAACGCCGAAAAACAGAAACGCAATTCCTGGAAAGACGCTCCACCCCCCAAAAAATAGGTTGGTCGCGTGAGCGATATCAGCGCCTGCAAGCATGATTGCCGCGCCCACGAAAAAACCCGCCATGACGATCGCATAGCCCGTATTCATTGATCCACCCTTTCAGAAACTATTCCCTTATCTCGGATTATTCACCAACCATTGACAGTTGATTCTCCCCGATCTTTGGGC
>CAZMBZ010000035.1:0-23798 GCA_964564285.1 uncultured Planctomycetaceae bacterium
GCCCTGCGGCGGCGGATGACCGCCAGCGCGCCGAAGGCGAGCAGGCCGAGGGTGGCAGGCTCGGGAACGCCTTGAGCGGCGTCGCTCGCGTCGAAGGCCCCGATAAGGATCTGCAGGTCTTCCCAATCCACGGTGCCGTTATCATCGAAGTCGCCTTGGGCCAGCGCGGCGCCGTTGGTCGTGCCGATGTTCCTCTTCAGTGCGATGTAGTCGGCTGCGTCCACCACACCGTTCTCGTCGGCGTCGCCCTGAAGGTCGTCGGCGGTATTATCACTCAGCGAGAAGCTGAGAAATTTCCCTGTCTTCTCCGTGTTGAAGACGCCAAAACCAACCGAGTCGATGTCTTCGGCCGTCAACGGCGTTTCTTCTCGTACTTCGGTGTAGTCCGAGTCGCTGTCCGCTTTGGCGTACCACGTGGCCAGCCAATCGCCGGTCCCGCCGGTCGTGTCGAGCACAATTCTCGCATCCAGCGGCTCATCATATTTCAACGTAGCCAAGTCGCTCCAAGCCACGCCCGAGCCCCAACCGTCGACATATGCACTATGAGCGGCAGCACCACCTTCAGCCGTTCTCAAAAGATGCCAAACACGTGCCGACCACGCGGGGTCTTCGCCGTTGCCGAAACCAAATTGCACCCAATGGGCTCCTGTCACGTTTTCGAATTTGGCATCCAGCGTGTAAACAAGGCCATCAACCGGCGTGAAGGCCAGGCTCATGGCGGCCATACTTTCCCAGGTGAACGAGCCATCCGCCTTGTAACTTGAGCGCGCGACCCAGGTCGCGCCGCCGGTGGTGACATCCGGCGTGGTGCCGTTCAGATCGTCGGCATCGCTGCCGCTGAAGTCGTCCAAATAGATCTGGCCCGCGCTGGCCGATCCGATCAAAACCAGGACGGCGATCGCCGTCAGACACAGGGCATTTGTCGTGTGAAACATTGCGCGGTCTCCTCTGAAAAAGGGCTTTTGATTGAGTCACGTGCTTTGAATGCTACTTATCCGACGTTCGGGCAAGTGAGAAGTTCCCTTCAATCGATTGTTTAAGCAGATCCAATCTTCAGCCTGCTCAGGATCTACGACCCTTCGACAGGCTCAGGATCTGCGACGCCGAGCGATCATCAAGCCACCCAATCCCAGCAGCGCCAGCGTTGCAGGCTCGGGCACCGCGGTCAGCGAAAAGCTGAGAAATTTCCCTGACTTGGTCGTGTTGTAGAGGTCAAAACCGACCGAGTCGATGTCTTCGGCCGTCAACAGCGTTGCGCCTCGTACTTCGGTGTAGGCCGCATCGCTATCCGCTTTGGCGTACCACGTGGCCAGCCAATTGCCGGTCCCGCCGGTCGTGTCGAGCACAACCCTCGCACCCAGCGGCTCGTCATATCTCAACAGAGCCAAGTCGCTCCAAGGCGTCAGCGCGGCAAAATCCTTGAGCGCTGTATTGTGAGCGTTACCAGCATCTTCAGCCACTCTCAGAAGATGCCAAGCACGTGGCGACCACGCGGGGTCTTCGCCGTTACCGAAACCAAATTGCACCCAATTGGATCCGGTCAGGTTTTCGAATTTGGCATCCAGCGTGTAAACAAGGCCATCAACCGGCGTGAAGGCCAGGCTCATGGCGGCATTCGCTTCCCAGGTGAACGAGCCATCCGCCTTGTAATTTGAGCGGGCGACCCAGGTTTCGCCGGTGGTGCTGACATCCGGCGTGGTGCCGTGTAGATTGTCGGTGCCGCTGCCGCTGAAGTCGTCCGAGTAGATCACGGCCGCGTTGGCCGTTCCGGCCGCCGCAATCACCACCACGGCGAGGGCCAACACAGTTCTTGTTCGGTTAATCTTCATCACGTGCTACCTCCTTTGAAATGGCTCTCAAACACCCTCTAGTCCTGGTCCCTCGCTTGCCGCAGAATTGCCGGCTCCTCAAACGACGGACAACCCTTAGTATTTATTTGCACGAAAATGATCGGGCGAGGCCTTCGATCCTCAGACGACCTCGCCAACTGCTGCAACGACTTCCCGTAAACTCCGCTTGATTTGAGCTTGCGCATGAGCCCCCCCCCCATTTGTCAATGGCTTCCCATACTTGTTCTCAGGGCGCAGTCTGGTTCGCTGGTAGTGCCTGCCTGCCGCCAGGCAGGTGCCCGTGAGGGCAGGTTTCGGATAGCGCTCACGACGCCATTACAAACCAAGATAGGCCCTCACGGGCCCACTACGAGCGGCGACGCGCGAGGCGCTGCTGGAGAAACCAGGCTCGCGGGCGATCACCGTCGAGGTCCATCGTCTGGACGATCTCATCTCGGCTGGGCGGGTGCCACGGCCCGACTTCGTCAAGCTCGATGGCGAGGGTCTCGAAGCTGATGTGCTGAGCGGTTTCGCGCGAACGCTCGCCGACCGGGGCCCGGAACTTTTCACCGAGATTCATGGTCCCGTTTGTCCGGGAATGGTAGAGCTGCTGACCTCGGCTGGGTACGTTTTTCGACACGGCGAGTCTGATGCCGACGTTCCGCGCGAAAAGCTGGCAAAAGTCGCTGCGGGACATCTATATTGTGCGAAATAGTGCGAAAAAGACGGTCAAAGGTGCCACAAAGACGGCGGAAAGTGGTTAGAAAGCTGCATTTGGAGGAAGATAAGGGGCGGTAAGCTTGGGAATTGTGAGGTGTTTGTGCGTAAGGGAGTCGCAGGCCGTCTTCGCCAAAACCGTCAGAAGCCCAGGTGTGGCAGTCCGTTGTGTCCGAAAGCGTTGTGTCCGCAAGGGGCAGCAAAAGCAGGCGGGCCGTAGTGAATTGGTGGGTGGCTTGTGCGTTTTTGCTGGCTGTTTGCTGGCTACTGCTGCGTTTGCCTGGGCTTTGGGGGGATCCGGACCTTCAGGTCGCGGTTGACTTCCATGTCAAACCACATCGCGAATAGCTGCAATTGCACACCTGTGAGGAACAGAAAGGCCGCGAACAGGGCGCTTGTGTCGGCCACGGGGCCGAACCGTATGCGAAAGTACATCAGATAAAGCCCGAAAAGCAGTCCCAGCGACGACGATGCGAAGCCGAACCCGTAGAAAAGCACCAGCGGGTGGAAGTCGTGTATGACGTATTTGCGCACCAGCCGCCAGCAGAAGCGGCGGAAGATCATCCAACTCATGGTCGGAATGACCTTCCAAAGCTTCATTTTCGACTGCTCGCCGACGTTATAAACCGGGCGAATGGGCACATCCGCGACGCGGAACTCGTAGATGTTAAGCCGAACAAGCATGTCATTGGGGTAGCCGTACCGCGGGTAAACGCCCTCCAGGTCGATCGTCTCGGGGGCCTCGAGGCTGATCGCCGTGTAGCCGGTTTGAGAGTCCGCCACGTGCCAATAACCGCTCGCGATTTTGGTCAGCATGCTCAGGAAAGCGTTGCCCAGAAAACGGTGGTGGGGGATGATATCCCACGCGTTGCGGTAGAACAGGCGGTTGCCCTTGGTGTAGTCGGCCTGGCCCCTCGCCACGGGCGCGATGATCGATTCGAGCTCGTCGGGGTCCATCTGCCCGTCGCCAGCCATCACGGCCGTGATGGCCATCTGCCGCCGGATCGCCTCGCGATAACCCGTTACGATTGCTGAGCCTACGCCTGCGTTGGTTTCGTGTTGCAGCAGAGCCGTGCGCGCGGCGTCGCCCTACGATATGATAAACCAGCCCTTCGGCCTAAGGAAGAACCGTATCCGGTCTCTTGCTCTTTGCCCTTGCTCGAGAGTGCCGTCTTCTGAATGAAAACGGGTGTATGTTTGGGGAAAGCGGTTGATTCCCGACTTTTCGTCGCGATAGCGCCAGGACTCAACATCGGACTTTTTTCCGGATGCTACCCTCAGTTGGGCTGGGCTTCGGTCTGGGGGAAGCTGGGCCAGGGCAGCTCGCGAGGGGACGGGTTGAGATGGGCGTTGGGGTCGCGATGGATGTCCAGTTCTCCCAGGCAGTTGTAGATGTCATCCATTGTGGCGACGTCGTGGGGCTCGAGTGCGATTTCGGCGAACTGCTTGGTCTGCGGCAGGTAAATCGCGGCGATGACGCTTGCGGAGTTGGCGTCGCCGGACAGGAAGCCGCGTCGGCTGCGGACTTCGAGTCGCTGCCAGAGCTTCTCGGCGCCATTTGGCTGGAGGGCCGTGCGTAGCAGCAGCAGGTACAGTGACTTCTGAAGCTCTGCCGGCGTGGTGGCGGCTTGGATGTTCTGCGGTGTCGAGTTATAGGCGTCCAGGAGCATCCGGTAGGGGTCCACCTCGCGGAAGTACTTTACAACCTGTGGGTTAGATGGGGCCATATGAGCGCGGAAGTCGGGCTTCTTGGACCGTACACCATCGACAACCACGTCCAGGTAGTCGGCCTTGAGTCGCAGGTTGTCGTTGGGGTCACCGTCAAAGCGATAGCGGGCTGCCGGCAGGGAGAAGACCCAGCCGCCCAAGCGGACAGTCACCGCCTCGCCCTGATTTTCGACGGTGGGGATGTAACGAGTCTCGGCCGAGAGCTTTGCGAGCATTCCGATTCGCTTGGAGGCATCCAGGCCACCTAACTTTTCAAAGGCCTGCTGTTTCCTGTGCCAGAAGGAGACGCGAGGCCACACCAAGGTCGCGGCGGCTATGAGAACGAGTCCAATGGTTACCAGGACTGCCTTGAACTTCCAGGTTCCGGATTTCATGCACTGCCTCGCTATTATTGTACGCGCTGAGTCTGCGCATATACGCAGCCAGACTAGGTATCGGCAAGAGACCGGCGCTGCCTGAATACGGGTGGTGGAAAGGCAGGCAATACGAGCGACCCATCACATTTCGCCTGTGGTTTTCTCCCATCCTCCGAATCCCCAGGCCGGCTGGGCTCTGTCAAAATGTGCGTTGGCGGTCGCTGACGGTGACGGGTTTGGCAGATGACGGGGCGGGTCACTCGCCGGTGAATATACTTAAAGGCTTGTTTTATAAGGTTCTGCGATTTCAGGCACGGGTGTTGCTTACTTGACAGCGGTGGTCTTTGCGCGGCCTGTTTCGTTTGTCGGGATTGCCGGGCAGAGGCCTTGTCAGTGCAGAGTGTGTAATTAAAGGTAATTATAGTTCGTAGGCCACGCCGGCCTGTTGGCGGTTTTAAGGTTCCTGGATTTTGGGCCCTGTCGCAGGCGGCGAGACTTTTTTGCTGATGCCCCTCGGCGCGGATTTGCCGGCGGGTCAAAGCCAGAAAGTGAAAGGAGAAGCTCCAAATGGCGGCTAAGAAGTTAGCGTTTGAAGGTGATGCTCGCAAGGCTCTGTTGATCGGCGTTGAGAAATTGGCGCGGGCGGTCAAGAGCACGCTGGGTCCTCGGGGTCGCAACGCGATCCTCGACAAGGGCTGGGGCGCACCGACGGTCACCAAGGACGGCGTGACCGTCGCTGAGGAGATCGAGCTCAAGGACAAGACCGAAAACATGGGAGCCAAGCTGGTAAAAGAAGCTGCCAGCAAGACTTCCGACGCTGCTGGCGACGGCACGACCACCGCGACCGTTCTGGCGGAGGCGATCTTCAAGGAAGGTTACCGAAACCTCGCCGCCGGGGCCGATGCGATGGCACTGGCTCGCGGCATTCGCAAGGCCGTCGAAGCGATCGTGGCTGAGTTGGCGAAGATGTCCACGCCGGTCAAGTCCGACGCCGACATCCGCAATATCGCCGCCATCAGCGCCAACAACGACCGGCAGGTCGGCAAGATGCTCGCCGAGGCCATGAGCAAGGTCGGGCGGGACGGCGTCATCACCGTCGAGGAAGGCAAGGGCATGGAGACTGCCATCGACGTTGTCGAGGGCATGCAGTTCGATCGCGGCTTCCTTTCGCCGCACTTCGTGACCGATCAGGACGCCATGGTCTGCCATCTGGATAAGCCACTGGTGTTGATCAACGAGGAAAAAATCTCCAACGTCGCCAAGCTCGTGCCACTGCTGGAGAAGGTTTCGAAATCCAAACGCCCGCTGCTGATCATCGCCGAGGACGTCGAGGGCGAGGCCCTGGCGACGCTCGTGGTCAACAAGCTCCGCGGCATCGTCAGCGTCTGCGCCATCAAGGCCCCAGGCTACGGTGACCGTCGCAAGGCTATGCTGGCCGACATCGGCATCCTCACCGGCGCGAAGGTCTTCAGCAAGGACCTCGGCATCGACCTCGAGAGCGTCTCACTGGCCGATCTCGGCACAGCCAAGACGATCTCGGTGGACAATGACAACACGACGATCATCGAGGGCGCCGGCGCCACGGTTGACATCCAGGGCCGAATCGCGCAGATCCGCAACGAGATCGATACGACCACCAGTGATTACGATCGCGAGAAGCTCCAGGAGCGCCTGGCCAAGCTGGCCGGCGGCGTTGCCCAGATTCTCGTAGGCGCAGCCACTGAGAGCGAGATGAAGGAAAAGAAGGCCCGCATCGAGGACGCCCTGCATGCGACTCGCGCAGCCATCGAAGAAGGCATTCTCCCCGGCGGCGGAGTCGCGTTTGTTCGGGCCCGAAAGGTGCTCGAAGGAATCAAGGCTTCCGGCGACGAGGCCACGGGCGTGGCGATTGTCGCCAAGGCGGTCTGCGAACCACTCAAGCAGATCGTGGTGAACGCCGGCGACATTCCCGCCATGGTGCTCAGGAAGGTTGCCGAGGGCAAGGGCGGTTTCGGCTATAACGCCGACAGCATGCAGTACGAAGACCTCCTGGCCGCGGGCGTGATCGACCCGGCCAAGGTCACTCGGGCAGCCCTTCAGAACGCCGCATCTGTCGCGACGATGCTTCTGACGTGCAATGCAGCCATCAGTGAGATTCCGTCCAAGGAGCCCGCTGGCGCACCAGGCGGCATGCCTGGTGGCATGCCCGGCGGCATGGGCGGCATGGGTGGCATGGGCGGCATGGGCGGCGGCATGGGTGGCATGGGCGGCATGATGTAAGCCGCAGGCTGAGCAAAGCCCCGGCAGTAAACGCAAACAAACAGTCAATAAGGCAATAACCGAAAAAGCTTGCAAGGAGATACAGACATGGCAGTGAAACCATTGGATGATCGGGTATTGGTAAAGCAGTGCGAGGCCGAGCAGAAGACCGCCGGCGGGATCGTGCTTCCGGACACAGCCAAGGAAAAACCCCAGCGTGGCGTCGTCCAGGCCACCGGCCCGGGCAAGCTGCTCGATAGCGGCGCCCGCGGCGAGATGAGCCTCAAGAAGGGCGACGAGGTCTTCTACGGCAAGTACGCCGGCACGGAGATCAAGATCGACGGGCAGGAGTTCGTGATCCTCCGCGAGACGGACGTTCTGGCGATCATCGAAAAGTAGTAATCCACCGGGCCTGCCCACTAAGAGAGGCCCGGCAAGGAAAGGAAGCAATCTATGGCTGCGAAGCAGATGTTATACGATACCACCGCCCGCGCCGCGATGCTTGCCGGTGTCAGCAAACTGGCGGCGGCCGTCAAGGTGACGCTCGGTCCGACCGGTCGGAACGTCCTGTTGCAGAAGTCCTTCGGCTCGCCGAAGGTCACCAAGGACGGCGTGTCGGTCTCCAAGGAGATCGAACTGGCCAATCCCTTCGAGAACATGGGCGCCAAGATGGCCAACCAAGTCGCCAACAAGACTTCCGATGTCGCCGGCGATGGCACAACCACTGCGGTGGTCCTGGCCGAGGCGATCATGAACGAGGGCCTTAAGGTCGTTACCGCCGGCGCCAATCCCATGGCGATCAAGCGTGGCGTGGACCTGGCCGTTGAGGCGGCGGTGAAGTCCGTCGCCGAACAGGCCAAGAAGGTTCGCAACAACGACGACCTCCGCAAGGTGGCGACGGTTTCCGCCAACTGGAACAAGGACATCGGCGAGTTGATCGCCGAGGCCTTTGCCAAGGTCGGCACCGATGGCGTCATCACGGTCGAAGAAGGCCAGGGAATCGTCAACGAGCTGGAGCTGGTCGAGGGCATGCAGTTCGACAAGGGCTTCATCTCGGCGTATTTCCTGACCAACCCCAACACCATGGAAGCCGAGCTCGAGGACTGCTACATCCTCCTGCACGAGAAGAAGATCTCCAATCTTCGCGACCTGGTGCCCGTGCTGGAAAAAGCTGCCACCAGCTCCAAGCCCCTGCTGATTCTCGCCGAGGACGTTGACGGCGAGGCCTTGGCGGCACTGGTGGTCAACAAGCTCCGCGGCGTGCTGAATATCTGCGCCGTCAAGAGCCCCGCCTTCGGCGACCGCCGCAAGTCCATCATGCAGGACATCGCCGTGCTGACCGGCGGAACGGTCATCACCGAGGACCTCGGGCTCAAGCTCGAAGCCGTCGAGATGAACATGCTAGGCCGGGCCAAGCGGGTGATCGTCACCAAGGACAACACCACCATCATCGAAGGCGCCGGCAAGAAGAAGGACATCGACGCCCGTGCCGAGTCGTTGCGAGCGCAGATCATCAAGACCACCAGCGATTACGACCGCGAGAAGCTCTCCGAGCGTCTGGCAAAGTTGACCGGCGGCGTGGCCGTCGTCAAGGCCGGGGCCGCGACGGAGACGGAGATGAAGGAACGCAAGGACCTCATCGACGACGCCGTACACGCCACGCGATCCGCAGCCGAGGAAGGCGTTGTCCCAGGCGGCGGCGTTGTGTTCCTCCATGCGATATCGGCCGTGGAAGCCATCCGCTCCAAGGCCCGCGGCGACGAGAAGATCGGCGTCGGGATCGTGGCCAGGGCCCTTCGTGCTCCGACCGCCCAGATCGTCAGCAACACCGGCGAAGATGGCTCCGTGGTCGTGGCGGACATCCTGGAAAAGGGCAAGAACATCGGCTACGACGCGTCCAAGGGCGAGTACGTAGACATGATCAAGTCCGGCATTATCGACCCGGCCAAGGTCAGCCGTTCGGCTCTTCAGAATGCCGCCTCCGTGGCCGGTCTGATGCTGACGACCGACCTGATGGTCACCGACTACGACGAGGAAGCCGAGGAAGAGGTCGTCGGCGCGATTCTGTAACGCCGGTTTGACAGAGTCCTAAGCTGTGCCCGACCAAGGGCGCATCCGTCGAGTATTCAGGCACAGGGGCGTTCGGCCGAACGGGCCTGACGCCCCTGTGCCATTAGGTTTCAAATTTTGCCAGCGTTGCCGCTTGCGGGAATTAAGACGCAGACATGCCGACCAAGCGTGACTATTACGAGGTGCTAGGCGTTGACCGTTCGGCCGGTCCGGATGACATCAAGCGCGCCTATCGCAAAGGGGCGCTGAAGTACCACCCGGACAATTTCAGGGGCGACAAGGCCGAGGGCGAGACAAAGTTTAAGGAACTGGCTGAGGCGTACGAGGTGCTCTCCGCGCCTGATCGCAGGCAGCTCTACGACCGCCACGGGCACGAGGGGTTGCGCGGCGCGGGTATGCACGACTTCTCGAACATGGGCTTCGGAGACATCTTCTCCATGTTCGAGGACATCTTCGGCGGCGCTGGCGGCATGGGTGGCCGGGTTGCCCACACCGATCGCGGCTATGACCTGGAGACGCAGGTTTCGCTGACGCTCGAACAGGTCGCCACCGGGCTCGAAGAGACCCTCGAGTTCGAGCGGATGGACTTTTGCGACACCTGCGGTGGCTCGGGCGCAAAGCCTGGCACAACTGCCGATAAGTGCAGCGGTTGTGGTGGATATGGCAAGGTTCAGCAGCAGGTCTCGGGCTTTTTCGGCGTGAGCATCCGCGTGACGGTTTGCCCGCAGTGCAAGGGTAAGGGCGTGATCGTCAAGGATCCGTGCCCCGATTGTGGAGGCTCCGGCAGGCGGCGAAAGAAACGCGTGCTGACGGTGCGCATCCCACCGGGAATCAGCGACGGGCAGGTTATCCGCATTCGCAACGAGGGCGAGCCGGGCACAACTGGCGGTCGGGGCGACCTGCACTGCTATGTGCAGGTCAAGCCGCACCCGTTGCTCATCCGTCGTCAGGACGACCTCTACTGCCAGGTGCCGATCCTCTTCACACAGGCGGCCCTTGGCGGGATGGTCGAGGTGCCGACGCTGGCCGGACCTGAGCAGGTGGAAGTGCCCGCCGGTTCGCAGACTGGCGATGTCGTACGCCTGAAGCGTCGAGGCCTGCCCAGTGCCAGATCAGGCCGGACCGGCGACCAGCATGTGCAGGTCTTCGTAGAAGTGCCTCGCAAGCTCAACAAGAAACAGCGCGAGCTTCTGAAAGAGTACGCCAAGACCGAAGGCAATCATGTTTCGCAAGAGCGCAAGACCTTCGTCGACAAGCTTAAAGAATACTTCACCAGCAAGTGATCCAACGCCGCTTAGGTGCGGGCCTGCCGGCCCGGCTGGGCGGCGAGGGAAAGGCTGCCATGAGCAAGAAGAACAAAGACTCGCAGAAAGAAAGCCAGGCTCCGCCGCCTGTCGAGGGCGACGAAGGCGAACTGGTCGAGGGCTCCCCAGAGGACATCGAGCGGGACCGCAACGACCTGCTCGCGCGGTTGCAACGCCTCTCGGCTGACTACCTCAACTACCAGAAGCGGGTCCAACGCGATATCGACTCGGCGAGGGAGTTCGCCAACGAGCAACTCATCAAGGACATGCTGCCGGTACTGGACGACATGGAGCGTGCCCTCGAGGCCGGCGGGGCTAGCCACGCCGCCGACGACCAGTTTCTCAAGGGCATGCAACTTGTCCACGACAAGGCCTTGGAAACACTGGGTAAGTTCGGACTCGAAGTTATCGAGGCCAAGGGTGAGCCGTTCAACCCGGAGTTTCACCAGGCCCTGATGATGCAGCCGACTGACGAACAACCCCCGCAGACAGTCCTGTCCGAGGCGGCGCGGGGTTACATCCTTCGAGGCCGGACCATTCGCCCGGCCGGGGTCGTCGTCGCTGTGGCGCCGCAGGAACAGTCCGAAGATAACGGCGACGAGTGACCAGGCTTTGGATGTTGTATTGGATATGTGAGATATGTTTGTTTGCCAAGGCCGGATATTCCGGTTTGGCGGGAGTGGTTGAAAATGCCGACGTATGACTATGAGTGCGATAATTGCGGGCACACCTTCGAGAAGTTTCAGTCCATCAAGGCCCCATCCATCCGAAAGTGTCCGGTATGTGGAAAGCTGGCGGTTCGCAGGCTGATTGGCACTGGTGCGGGTATCATCTTCAAGGGCAGCGGGTTCTACCAGACCGACTACCGCAGCGATTCCTACAACAAGGAGGCTGCGAAGGATAAGCCATCGGCCGGCAAGAAATCCTCCGGTGATTCCGACGGCGCTTCCGAGTCCGCGGCCAAGTCCTCGACGGATACATCGTCGAGCAAATCAGGCGATGCGGCGAGCAGTGGCGCCAAGGCTGCAAAGCCCAAGTCGCCAGGCAAGTCGGAATAATCTCCCGGCCGGGCCAGCCTGGTTCTTGGTCTGCAATATTTTTCGCTCATGTTCGCTTGCGAAAGACATTTGCAGGTATTGCACATGGGGGGGTATAATCCCTCGCGGTTTCTCTAGCAAGTACAGCAGGGACAGTTCGACGGAGAATGTCGGCCGGGACCGATGCCCTATCGCGGAACCCCGCGGGGGCAATCATCGCCGGGCCAACAGAAAGGACGAGCACCCATGGCAGATGAAAATCGGGAGTTGCCCCGCGTAAACTGGAATGAAGTTCTAGCCTTCACCCACGTATTCAAGTCTTTCATGATGGCGAGGCATGTCAGCAAGATGGCGCTGGCGCTGGCGGCCGTGCTGCTGATCTGGCTTTGGGGTTCGATTCTGGACACCGCCGGCGGCTGGACAGGCACGCGGGTGATGGACGGCGAAATCGCCCAGTATGTCCAGTCTTCGACGCGGGGCTTCGAGAAGTGGCGGGGTGGTGCCGAGAAAGATCGCATCAAAGACTTGGCGAAAGAGTGGGACGATGCTCACTCCGAGTTGATCGGCATGCAGGGCTTCATGGTGGACCTGCGCAAGGAGACCGGCGAGGGAGACGGCGGGCGTTACTTCGAGAACGCCTTCCAGGCCAAGCTTATCGAGCCGAACCAGCCGACATGGCCGACATTGCCAGTCCGCGACGAGCGAGGTAAGCAGATCAAGAAGGATTGGTCCGAGGCTTTCGGTGAAGTCGAGGAATTGTTTGAAAAGCAGGTGGAGCGCATTGAGACCCTCATCGGCGCTACCGAGACCCTGGCCGAAAACACGATTGATAAGGATGCTTCCCTAAACAGCGACGCCAAGGAAGTGGCCGAGGCCAAGCTTGCCAAGGACGTCCTGGCAGCGGGGCGCGCCCTGACTCTTCGCAAGCTCAAGTTCCGCTATCGAATCGAGGAGATAGAGGGCTTTGGCGTCTTCGAGTCCCTCAAGGCCTACGAGGGCCGGTGTCTGAGCAATGCTCTGCTGGCCGTGAGGTTTGGAAACATTACCGGTGGCCTGACTCGTTACGAGCAGATGATGGACCGTCGAGCCCGGATGCTTCCTGTTGACCCGCCGGAGATCAGCGGTATTGCAGCGGTAAATCCCATACCTGCCAACGCTGCGCCCGGGTTGCTTTTCTGGGTTCTGATGATGTTCAACGGCTTGTGCTGGCTGATCGCGTGTCACTGGCTGATGGCGATTTTGCTGCTGGCTGTGTCGCTGGCGATATGGGCGCTGTTTGGCGGGGCCATTCACCGCATCGCCGCATTGCACTTCGGGCGGGACCAGAAGATTTCCATCGGCCAGGCGCTGCGGTTCAGTGCCGGCAAGTTCCCGAGCTTCTACTTCGCTCCGCTGATTCCGCTGGGCATAATCTTCGTAATCGGCGCGTTCATCGCTGCCGGCGGGCTCCTGTTCGGCAGTTGGGGCGGCGGAGTCGTTATGGGCCTGCTCCTGCCTCTGGCTCTCATTGGTGGGCTGCTCATCGCGTTCCTGCTCGTGGGCCTTGGCGGAGGCGGGGCGCTGATGTACCCGACCATCGCCGTCGAGAGTTCCGATAGCTTCGATGCGATCGGGCGCAGCTATTCATACGTTTACGGTCGGCCCTGGCGGGCGGCATTTTACAGCCTCATCGCCACCGTCTACGGCGTGATCTGCTACCTGTTCGTGCGGTTCTGCGCGTATCTGACCTTGGCGGCGACACATTGGTTCGTCGGTGCCGGCGTGTGGGGAGGCGGGCAGACCCTATCTCCGACGGCGGACAAGCTGGACGTCCTCTGGCCGGCGCCCACGTTCGACAATCTCATGGCCAATGCTCCCAGCGCGGCCATGGGCGGAATCGAACCCGTCGGCGCCTGGCTGATATGGTTCTGGACCATGTTCGTCGCCGCGACGGTGCTGGCGTTCCTGCTTTCGTTCTTCGCCAGCGCGACCACGAGCATCTACTTCCTTCTTCGCAGACGCATAGACGCGACCGATTTGGACGATGTCTACGTCGATGAGCCGATGGATGAACTTGCTACCGAGCCCGCACCAGAGCCGGCCGGTGAGGAAGAACCCGAAGCAAAGCCAGAGGGTGAACCGCCCGCCGGGAACTGAAAAAATAAGCGATTCACGCAGCCGCCCCTGAGATCGCTCAGGTAAGAAGAAAAAGAAGAAGGGATGTGTTTTCCACGTCCCTTCTTCTTTTTTGCATCGGCGACCTTGGCGCGAACCGCTTGCTTTGCCCTTCTAACCGAACAGCCGGGCGTGATGCTGCTTGCAGAAGCGGTCGGTCATGCCCGCGATGTAGTCGCATGCCACGCGGTGCAGGCCGTCGGAATCTATTCGCCTTTGGTAGCGGGGGGGCAGTTGTGAAGGGTCGGCGATAAAGGTTTCGAACAACTCGCGGATGATCTTTCGCCCGGCCTGGTCGAGTTCCGCGTGCTTGGCTGACAGGTAAACGTTATTCAGCAGGAAGCTTTGCATCTGCTCGACGTCCGCGGCCATTCTGTCTGAGAAGCAGACGCACCGCCGGTTCGCACTGCGGACGTCTTCGGGCGAGGCGATTCCGAGAGCGTCCAGCGTGCAGGCTGTGGTCTTCAGCACGTCGTCGGCCATGGCGGCCAAGACGTTTTTGCAGGCTCGGATGCGCTTATGGATATTGCTGGCTTTTGGCGTGGCCTGCTCTGCGGCCTGCCATGCCTGGCGCCAGAGGGCCAGGTGCTCAATCTGCTCGACGGTTATGCTCCCGGCTGCGAGGGCGTCATCGAGGTCGGCGGCGGTGTAGGCTATCTCGTCGGCGCGGTCGATGAGCTGCCCAGCCAGCGGCGCCATGCCGGGGCTTTCCAGCCCGCCGGGCAGGGGCGTGTCGTAGCGGGTTTCGTGCTTGGCCAGGCACACGCGGACGACGAAGGTCAGGTTCAGTCCGCGGAAGTCCGGGTAGGGGTGTTCCAGGTAGTCCACCACACGAAGACTCTGGCGGTTGTGCTCGAAGCGTCCGTGGTCGGCCATCAGTTCGTCCAGCGCCTTCTCGCCGCCATGGCCAAATGGCGGATGGCCAAGGTCGTGCGCCAGTGCGATGGCCTCGGCGAGGTCCTCGCACAACCCGAGCGCCCTGCCGAGCGTCCGGGCGATTTGCGCCACCTCGAGCGTGTGCGTCAGACGGGTGCGGAAGTGGTCGTGCTCATGCGGCACGTAGACCTGGGTTTTGAAGTCCATCCGGCGAAAGGCTGAGCAGTGTACGATCCTGTCGCGGTCGCGCTGGAAGCACGAGCGGTAGGGGTGCTGCGGTTCGTCGAAGGCTCGCCCGCCGGAGCGATTCTCGCTGATGGCCCACGGTGCGAGCGGAGCCGGGCGCGGGTTTGCGATCCAAACTCTTGCGGTGGTCTGAGGCACGGCTTGCTCCGGTGGTTTACTGCTCTTGTGGCGGCTTGGGTAGGGAGAGTTTGTCGGCGGCTGCCAAAATCTTGCCCCGCAGGTTCGACAGCGCGTCGGGTATAACGCGGACGTCGCCGAAGACGCTCATGAAGTTCGTATCGCCTGACCATCGCGGCACGACGTGAATATGCAGGTGCCCGGGAAGCCCGGCCCCGGCGCATCGGCCGACGTTCATGCCCACGTTGAAACCCTGGGCGCCGATTGCCTGGCCGAGCACCTTTTGGATGTCGCGGACCATCGCCATCATCTCCAGGACCGTCTCTGGGCCTATGCCATCGAGGCTCGGCAGGTGGTCGCAAGGGGCGATCAGGCAATGCCCGCCAGTGTACGGGAAGCGGTTCATTACCGTAATCGCACGCCGGCCTCGCCATATCACGAGGTTCTTTTCGTCGTCGTCGGGATTGTCGCGGATGTCGCACAGGAAGCAGCCGTGGTCCGATGACAGCGACTCGATGTACTCAATTCGCCATGGCGCCCAGATGTTGACGTTTGGCTCACGGTCGGGATTGTTTTGCGATTTGTCCATGACCAACCAATATACCGGCCGCGAGCCGCAAGCTCCAAAGGGCAAATCCAAAACCCTTCGAGTTCTGTGGTTAGCGGGGCCGGCTGTAACATTCGAACCTGGCGATCGGAATTTGCCGAAGATTTTGCATTTCCGATGAACCCCAACATCTGTAGGCTTACGGCGACCATGCAGACTCTTACCGAAATTCGCCGCATGCTCGAAGCCGCTGGCCTGAGCCCGAGAAAGGTCTTCGGGCAGTGCTTCCTGATCGACCACAACATGCTGGGCAAGCTCATAGAGTTGGCTGAACTGCCCATCGGGCAGGCCGTTCTGGAAGTCGGACCAGGAACGGGAACTCTCACCGAAGAGCTCCTGGCCGGCGGTGCGAACGTTGTGGCAGCGGAGATTGATCGTGGCCTGTGTCGCCTTCTTCGCGAGCGACTCGGCGACCGCGCGGGCTTCTCGCTAATCGAGGGTGATGTGCTTGCCGGCAAGCACTGCCTGGCTCCAGAAGTGCTCCAAGCCGTGCCGGAGCGGGTGCAACTCGTGTCCAATTTGCCTTACAATATCGCCACGCCCATATTGGCTGAGTGCCTGGCCGAGTCGTGGCGGCACCTGAAGCGCCCTGCCGGCGATTGGCGATGCTTCGAGCGAATGACCTTTACCGTCCAGCGGGAAGTCGCCGATAGGCTCAGCGCGCCGTGCGGCTCGGGTGCCTACGGTTCGGTCAGCGTGATGGCATCCGTGATGGGCGTCGTTCGGCAGGGGCCGGTTGTCTCGCCTGGGTCGTTTTGGCCTCGGCCGAACATCGAAAGCCGCATGTGCCGCATAGACTTCGACCCCGCCCGGGCGGGTCAATTGGAGAATGTTGCGGTGCTCCAGCAGTTACTTCAGCACGCTTTTGGCCAGCGCCGCAAGCAAATAAGGTCCATCTGCCGTCGCAAGGGAATTGCCTATTCGCCGGAGACCTTGGCCGAGTCGATGGTTTCGGCGGGGATTGACCCGTCGCGGAGGCCCGAGCGGGTCGAGCCGGCGGAATTCTTGGCATTTGCCAACGCCCTGGCCAGTAGCGTACAATGAAGAGCTAGATCGGTCTTGTTCGTCGGTACGGCCAGAACTGCCGTGGCGCGATGGCAAGTGTGCTTGCCAGGCAGGGCTTTCTTGGGTACATTATTGACCTGTCGCCGTGGACCCGGTTAAAGGATGCATTAATGGCTAGTGCAGAATCGAAGAAAAGCTCCAGTGCGAGTAAAGGTAAAGCCTTTTTCGACCGAGCCGATCAAGTGGCCGGAACGGGCAACTGGGACTTTGCGATCGAGATGTACCTCGAAGGTATATCCCGTGAGCCGGACAATATGGATCGCGGGCACAAGTTGCTGCGAAAGGTATCCATCAACCGCAAGGCCCAGGGCGGCAAGGCCGCGGGGATGATCGATCAACTCAAGCATCGACCCGGCAAGGATCCCATCCAGAACCTGGTGAATGCGGAGTATTTGCTAGCGAAGGATCCCGGCTCCGTGCCGTACATGCTACAGGTGCTTCACGCGGCCGAGAAGTGCGATATTGTCGCGCTCATCCACTGGATCAGCGTTATGATTCTCGAAAGCCAGCGTCAGACCAAGAAGCCCAGCAAGCGCATCTTGGTGGAATTGGTGAAGGCCTTCGAAGTGGCCAAGGATTTTTCGCTGTCGGTTCAGGCTTGCGACATGGCGATGCAGGTTGACCCGAACGATGGCGAGCTTCGCGAGCGTCTTCGCCGTCTGACGGCCCTGTACGCGATCGACAAGGGCAAGTTCGAGGAAGAGGGCGACTTCACCAAGGGAGTCGACAACCTGGAAAAGCAGTCGGAGTTGCAGAAGAAGGATTCGATGGTCAAAGACGAGGAATACCTTCTCGAGCAGATTCGCGAAGCCCGGCAGGAGTACCTCGAGAGCCCGCAAGTGGCGGGCAAGATCAACGCTATCGTCGACGCCCTGCTAAAGGTGGAAAACGAGTCGTACGAAAACGAGGCGATCGATATCCTCTCGAAGTCCCACAAGGACAGCGGGGCCTATCAGTTCAAGCTGCGCATCGGCGACATTCGCATTCGGCAGATGGCTCGCCGATTCCGTAAATTGCGGGACGCTGGCGATAAGGCCGGGGCCACCGAGCAGGCCCAGCGGCAATTGGCATTTGAACTCGACGAGTACCAGGAAAGGTGTGCGAACTACCCGACGGATCTCGGCCTGAAATACGAACTGGGTCGGCGGCAGTTTCTTTCGGCCCAGTACGACGACGCGATTTCGTCGCTCCAGTCTGCCCAGCGCGACCCGCGTCGTGCTCTGCGTGCCCGCAGCCTGATCGGGCAGTCCTTTGTTAAGAAAGGCTGGCTCCGCGAGGCCGCCGAGACTTTCACGAAGGCCCTTCAGACTGAGTCGACCGAGGAGTTCACCAAGGAGTTGCGGTACTACCTCGGCGACGTGTTGGTGCTGATGGGCGAACTGGACAAGGCCCAGGAGCAGTTTTCCACCGTTGCCCAACTCGACTACAACTACCGTGACGTTCGCGAGCGCATCGATAATATACGCAAGAAGGCCAGCGAGCAGGAACGCAAGGCCGCCGAGTAACCCTTGTGACTTGGGTAGTTTTGGCCGATTAACACTTGTGTTCTGTCGGACTATCCGTATAATACTGCATTTCCCAGTAGCCCGGAATCAGGGAAGTTCAGAAATAGATCAGGAGATGCATTCGTGGCACATTCGCTTTCCGCGAAAAAACGTATTCGTCAGGACGTCAAGCGTCGCAGCCGTAACCGGTGGCGAAAACAGCAGATGAAGGAAGCCCTTCGCGAGTTTGACGAGGCGATAAAGGCTGGCGATAAGGCCAAGGCTACCGAGCAACTCAAGGTTGTCTACGAGCGGTTGGATAAGGTCGCTGCCAAGGGCACCATCCACAAGAATACCGCTGGTCGCCGCAAGAGCCGCCTGGCGCGGATACTCAACAAGCTTTCCCAGTAGCGTGGAATCACCGCCCCTTGGGGCGATGGATTGCCAGCCCACAGAATCGACCGCCGCTTTACGGCGCGGGAGCTGTGGGCTGTTCTATTACGCAACAGACGCCTTGGCCTTGATCCAGAGGCCCGGCGCAGCGAAAGGAGCGAGGCGCTCGTGGCCGCCAGCGGCAAGAGCGGACGGTTCGTCAGCAGGGCCGGCGATAAGCTCGACGCGGCGCTGGATGCCTTCGGGCTCGACGTGGCGGAGCTTGTCTGTGCCGACTTTGGCTGCAACGTCGGGGGTTTCACCGACTGCCTTCTCCAACGTGGCGCTGCCAGGGTTGTCGCTGTCGATACTGGCTACGGGGCGCTGGCCTGGACCCTGAGGCAGGATGCAAGAGTCGAGGTCATGGAGCGCACAAACGCTCTGCGATGCCCCCCCCCCGAACTAGTGGACCTCGTGGCAGTCGATGTGGCTTGGACACCGCAGTCGTTGATAATCCCGGCTGCGGCAAGTTGGCTGAGGCCCGGCGGGAGGATTATTTCACTTCTCAAGCCCCACTATGAAATCGCCAAGACCGCTGGTCGTCGGCCCCATGGTCCACTTGCGGACGACACCGCCCAGCAGGCGTGCCTGGACACGTGTCGTAGGTTGGCGGAGGCCAATACGCCTGTCCGGGCCACGATGTGCTCTGTCCTGCGGGGCAAAGGAGGCAATGTGGAGTTTCTGCTGTTGATTTGACACTGGATGGAGCGATTCTGACGTGACAGGCGCTCCGAATGCACGGCAAGTTTTCCGGCGGCGCTGGTCGGCGGTTGACCAGTCCTTGTCGGTGACGTAAAATCCAACGGTAACATTCATTTAATCCGAATCATCAGGCAGGAGATTGAGCAGCATCGACTCGCCAGGAAGTACCCGGCGTGAGATTCTCCCGTCCTGAGGATTGAAAGCGGCTGTCATGGGTGAAATCAGAATAGCCATTGTGGGAATAGGCAATTGCGCCTCTTCCCTCGTGCAGGGAATTCAGTACTACGAAGAGGTAATGAGTCCCGGCCGGGACGAAGAGGTCGTCGGTCTGGCGCATTCCCAAGTGGGAGGCTATGTTCCGGGTGATATCCGCGTGGTGGCCGGCATCGACGTAGACGCGCGCAAGGTGGACAGGCCTCTCAACGATGCGCTGCTGGCGCCGCCGAACAACACCAAGATCTTCGCGGAACTGCCCCCCGGCGCCGGGCCGAACGTCGCCATGGGCAACGTGCTCGACGGCGTTGCCGAGCACATGGCCGATTACCCGGAGCACCAGCGCTTCGTGGTCGCCGATCGACCATCGGCCACTGGGGCCGAGATCGAGAAACTCCTTCGCGATAGCGGTACCGAGATACTCATGTGCTACCTGCCCGTGGGGTCGCAGAAGGCAGTCGAGTTTTATGCTGAGTGCTGCCTTAATACTGGCGTGAGTCTGATAAACTGCCTGCCGGTGTTCATCGTTTCCGACAGCGATTGGGGTGAGCGGTTCCGCCAGGCCGGCATCCCGTGCATCGGCGACGATATCAAAGCCCAGTTTGGCGCGACGGTAGTACACCGAGTTCTGGCTCGGCTGATGCACGAGAGGGGCGTTAAGGTCGATGCGACCTATCAGCTTAACACCGGCGGCAATACCGACTTCCTGAACATGCTCAACCGTGCCCGCCTCGGCTCGAAGCGAATCAGTAAGACCGAGGCCGTCCAGAGCCAGTTCGACGTGCCCCTGCCCAAAGACCAGGTTCATATCGGTCCGAGCGACTACGTTACGTGGCAAAAAGACAATAAGGTGTGTTTCCTTCGCCTCGAGGGTCGGGGCTTCGGTGGCGTGGATCTTAACCTCGAACTCAGACTGAGCGTGGAGGACTCCCCAAACTCCGCCGGCGAGACCATCGACGCCATCCGTTGCTGCAAGCTCGCACGCGAGCGAGGCTTGGCTGGACCGCTCGAGGCAGTATGCGCCTTCACGATGAAGCACCCCCCGGTTCAGTATACCGACTACCAGGCTCGTGCGATGCTCGATGAATTCATCACCGGTGAACCCATGTCGCCCAATGCTGCCCCCAAGCCGCGCCCCGCGGCGGGGACGTACTGCCCGGCGGATTCGGTGACCGCTGAGGTGCCCAGGAAAGACCCTCCCCAGTAATGTCGCGCGGCGGATTGGCAAGCTAACCTCTGCCGGGTTTGAGCAGGTGAGCAGATCAGGAATACAGCTGGCACTGTCAACGGCTGTTTTCTTGCTTTCTCGGCAAGAATGTTCGCTCGCATAGGTCGCAAGGGCCACATAGTGAAAGAGATAAGATCACATTTCTCCTCAGCGTCCTTTGCGAGCTCTGCGAGAGATTCATTTGGCTGCGGCCAGTGGCCGCGCTGCGGACGTCTGCGACCATGATTGGAAGAGCAATTGGCTTTGGGTTCTCAACCGCGCGGGATTTCGTAGCCCGCGGACTTATTCGCGTCGGCGTCACACCCAACGCACTTTCGCTGCTTGGCGTCCTGTTCACGCTTGGCGCGGGGGTGTGCTATGCATTTGGCGGCGGCACGGATAGTCTCGCCTGGAGCCTCGATATCCGGCTAGGCAGGCCGGGGGCGTATCCATTCCTCGCGGCGTGGCTGTTGATACTGGCATCCGCCTGCGACATGCTTGACGGGGCCGTGGCGCGAATTGCCAGGAAGACCACACGCTTTGGCGGCTTTCTCGACAGCACGCTGGACCGCATGAGCGACTTCGCTGTCTTCGCCGGAATCGTCATCTACTACGCCCGCCAGAGCCCAGCCAATCTCACGTTTGTCTTTGCGGGCATGCTGGCGTTTTTCAACGCCTTCATGATCTCCTACACCAGAGCCCGCGCAGAGGACCTCATCGACTCCTGCCGGGTCGGGTACTGGCAGCGCGGCGAGCGTTCGGCCGCCATACTCATTGCAACGTTCTCCTACAACATGCCGGCCCTGCTGGTCCAGCAGGCACTTTTGCCCATGCTGACCGTCTGGCGGCGCTTGCGATACACCTGGCTGGTCGTCGAGGGCAAACCTCCCGTTGAAGACATACGCTCGGCCCCGCTTCACCTTCGCATTCGCTTGTGGCGATGGCCGAGAATGACCGTGCCTTACGACATTGTCACCGGCTTGAACATAGCCTGGCTGATTTTCGCGCCTATCGGCAACGTTGATCCACTTCGTTTACTGCTGAGTTAGCAGCCCGTTTCCTCTGCCTCAATACCTGCGACTTTCTGCGCCTGTTTACCTGGCGAATCGTATTGTTCATTCGTAGGGCCATGAGCCCCTTTCCGATAGGAAAGCCCTTTGTAGAGACGATTCGGTCATTCGTGGGTGGCATGACGTTCGTGCCGGACGGGTGGCGGGGAATCTCTTTTTTTGGGAGAGGGTGAAATGTTACACCGATTGAGTTACCTGGCTGCAATGGCGCTGGTGCTTTTGCCCATCGGCGGTCTCTCACACTATGCCCAGGCTGACATGCACACGGTCGCTGCCTCGCAACCAGGCGGGTTGTCATGGCTTGGTGTGGGTATGGTCGCAGAGCCCGGCGCGATGGGCCTGATTTTTATGGGCGGGCTTTGGCTGTTCCTTCGCGGATACGGCAGGTACTGCCGTGGTGCGTCCAACCGGGATTGACGGCTATCTCAGGCCCTCAAGTTCGCGGGGTCTTGCCTATTCCCGGCGGTGCCGGGCCCTGAAGCAGTCCGCAGCTTGCCGATGTGATGTCCTGTGGCCTACCGATCCGCTTGGATCGGGTGGCCAAGGGGGTTGGCCTGCTGATCCAATGTGAGCTTCCCGCTCAGCATGCCTGCCAAATTCGGCAGGTCGTAAGTTTCCAGGGCGCTGTGGACGGCATTGACAAGTTGGTTGTGCGTCTGTCGGGCGCGGGCTACGCTCGACCATGACGCCAATGTCCGCGACAGTTTCACCGAGGCGAACAACTCCGGCTCCAACGCCGCCGCATGCAAGGCCGGCACGCCTACGTTGCCGACCGCTATTAACTCCACCTTGGTCTTGCCGGATTCTCCGGTGGCATAGCGCCCGCAGACCAGTACATCCTCCGCACGCATTCCGACGTATGATCTACCCAGCAGATAGGCCTTGTAGACGTCCGCCCAATCCCTGCCGAGGCCGCTGCCGAACTTGCCTTGGGTGGTCTGCTGCGTCTGACCCGTTCCACGCAGGCTCACCGCCAGCACACTTTTGCCTGTCTTGAGCAGTCGCTCGATAGGTCCGTCGGCCAGGGCATCGGCGGCGAGATCGGATTCATGGAGGTACAGAACCACCGGCCCGGTGGATGGCTTGGCCGGGACGAACCGAAGCGCAGGAAGGAAGATGCCCGGCTCGGGCGTGATGATGAGTTTCTCGACAGCCCATCCGTTATGTTTCACGGTGGAGACCGGCCTGACCTTCGGCTGGGGCAACTCCGCGAGTTTGCGGATGCCGGCGATACGACGGATTCGCTCGCGCAACTCGGGCACCGGGGTGCGAGCCCAGAGCTTCCGGCGATTCTCGGCGAGCTTTGTCTCCCGTTCGGCGTTGAGGTCGTAAACCGATTTGGCGCCGTCAATCAGCATTACCTGGCCCCGAGGCGTGCAGCGGAGTTCGCTCTCGCTGATCATCTCGATCTTCGGCTCGCGTATGTCGCGGTCCTGCTTCAGCAGCCAGCGCGACATCCACCGAGCGGCTGACTCCCGAGGGAGCCTGTCGAAATTGTGCTTCGCGTCGCTCTCTAAAAGGTCCACGTTTCCGGCGTATCCCATTCGCGAATACAGGCGTTTGGCGTAGCGGAAGCTTATCCACGTGGCCCGGATATCGAAGAAGTCGTGCGTCGCAGCCAGAATCAGCACCGGCCTGGGCGCGCGCATCATGATGTAGTCGGCGTGGTCCATGCCGAACGCCAACTGTCCAAAGATGTTCTGCTCGGCATCGCCGGGGGAGTTGTCGATTTGCCTGCCCTGACGGTTCAGGAAGCAACTCGGCGCTGCCGCCTTTATTCGCCTGTCCAGGGCCATCAGGTAAGAAGTCTGCGTCCCGCCGCCACTGTTGCCAGTGCAACCGATGCGGTCGCCGTCGACCTCCACCCGGGACTGAAGATAGTCCAACGCCCGCATGCCGTCCCATATCTCGTACCAGGCGGTGTTGCGACCGACGAGCATCGCGCCGATTCCAGACATCGTGTGTCCGCGGGTGCCCCACATCATCTCCTTGCCCGCCTTGTCGATAAGCTGGATTCGCTCGCCCTGATCGATCGGGTCGAACACCAGCGCCGCCATGCCATTGATCGCAAGCAGCGCGCCCATTGTCTGATACGTGTCATGGGCCTTGGCGTTGTGCGCGTGGCCACACGGCACGAGCACGCCCGGGTACGGCGGTTTGTGACGCTCGCGATCCGGCAGAAACAGAGCGGCAGTGACGTGGAAACCGGGCATGCTCTCGAAGATCACCTTCTCGACGCGATAGCCCTTGCGGCTGACAACTCCGGTGACCTTGGCATTGAGTGGCGATGGCTTTGGGAAAGACCCGATTGCTTCAAGGAACTTTTCCCTCAACCGTTTCTGATAG
>CAZMBZ010000036.1:0-14856 GCA_964564285.1 uncultured Planctomycetaceae bacterium
CCTTGACCAGCTCGCCGACCTGGGAGTCGAAGCGTTGGACTTGGAGGAAGTAGTCACACAGGTCCGAGCGGGTTTCCTCGCAGTCTGGCAGGCAGGCGGGTACGCGGACGTTTTCGAGCTTCATCCCACTGGCCACGCCAGTGCCCTTCCTGTAGCCGCGGTGCGGCTGATGGCTGCCGAACCAGAAGCAGAACGGTTTGCCTGCGGGCCTGGCAGCCATGAATGCCTCGAAGCTCTTGAACGAGTTGCCCGCGGCGTTTCGCTTTCGCCCGCCAGCGGTTACGCTGCCGGGGCCCCAGCCCTTGCGGGTGTAGCCCACCTGATAGCCGGCCTCTTCCAGCAGGTCCGGGTAGACCGGGAACTTCGCCGGCACGGTGGACCAGAGGTTGACTGCCTCTTCCAGCCGCCAGTGCCATTGGCCCGTCAGGATCGCCGCACGGCTTGGCGAGCAGGATGGCGCAGCCACGAACGCATTCTTGAACATCACTCCCTCGCGGGCGACGCGGTCGAACGTGGGTGTTTTGAGAACTTTGTCGCCGCTGATGGACCCGAAAGGCCAGGACCAGTCGTCCGCCAGGGCGAAGAGGATGTTGGGACGCTTGTCAGATGTCTTCGCCGCGTCGGTGGCGAGGAGTTGTCTCGTGGAGACTCCTGCGGCCGCGACGGCAGCGCCAAGGCCAAGAGTCTTAAGGAAATCGCGTCGGGTCCGCTGCGTGCTTGTTGCGTCATTGCCTGCAAGGTTCATGTTTCAGTCCTTTTGGCTGTCTCGTAAATTACATCCATAGCATAAGAAACGTCTGAGGGGGGATTACACCGATTTCCAATTCAGACATTCTTTTATCCGTGTAATTCCCTTCCAAGGCTTTTTCAAAACCTGTTTCTTTGCTCTTTTCTTCTCCGCGCACTCCGCGACCTCTGCGAGAGATTCCGCTTCTTCTCGCTATCGCGAGGCCTTCGCGGGCACAAATCCCATGGACGCCTGAATGGGGAAGTCGCAAGTGCATCCGCTGGAGGCCTCCGGTATCAGCAACATGCCATCGGCGGGCAGGATGTTGATGAAGCATCCCGGTCTGCTGACGGCTGTGATCGCCGACGGCCTGCCGCCGGGTCGGAGGTCATGTTTCCATGGGTTCCCTCCGCGCCAGAAGAGGCTGTCGGTGCTGGCTGACACGTTGCCACACCCGTGGCCGTGACGGGAGAACTGCCAGCCCTTGACGGGGTTGCCGGTCTTTAGGTCGTATCGCACCGGCCAGGAAAACACGGTTTGCCCGACGATTACGGGATGGCGGTTCTGCTCGCCGTGGCCACCCTTGGGTCCGTAGCCGCTGTTGTGGGATGCTTTCCACTTCTCGCGCCCATTGTCGGCGTCGAGTGCGCGGACGAAGTACCAGAGTTTCTTGTCGATGTACCGGTTGCCGCTGAGTATCAGCGTATCGTCGGCGTAGTTGATGTACGCGATCAGTCGGTTGTCAGCCAGGTCCAGAGGCAGGCGCCACGCCTGGCTGCCATCGGCGAGATTGACCGCCACGAGGAAGTTAGGCCCCGCCTGGAAGGTCTCCATCTCCATCCTGCCCAGTTTGTCGGCGACGGCGGCGGGGGAATGGCTCTCGATGAAGTAGATGCGTCCATCGCCGATGGTGATGGTGGTGTTGAGGATAACGGCCTGGCCGCAGGCGTATGTCCATCGCGGCTTGCCCGAGGCGGCGTTTAGTGCGAACATGCCCCGACTGGTGACGAGCTTCATGTGGTCGTACCACAGTTCCAAGTCGGCTTCGCGGCTGACGGCGCGATAGGCCGCCGTCGGCAGGGTCGCGCTACCGACGAGCAGGTCGCCGGTGCGGGCGATGTAGCCCCAGCTCATGGGTGTTCCCGCAGTCCGGGCGGCCGGCATGGGCAGGGTCCGCGCGACCTTGCCCGTGCGGACATTCATCGCCACGCAGCGCTCCGGGTCCGCCACGTAGAGGTATTTGTCGTCCACGCACATCGCGCCGCAGTCCAGGAACACGCCGAGTCTTCGCGCCCCGGCCACCTTGCTGCGCCAGAGGATCGCGCCGTTGTGGGAATCCACACCGAAGACCACGCCGTCGCCCGGAACGAACAGCCTGCCCGCCTTGGCCAGAGGCGGGGTGTTGCGGTGGTGGCGGTCGAGAATTTCCTTCGGTCCGGGCAGGCCGAACCATTGCAGCGTCAGCTTGCCCGCTACATGTGTTTCGCCCGTCGAGGCCGTGTTGCCCACGTCGGCGTAGGTGTGCGTCCATTCGCCGATGCCGGTTGGGCGCGGTGTGCGAACGACGTCGGCCTGGTCGGGTCCGAGAACGGCCAGGCTGCCCGGTCGGGTCACTCGCAGGGCTTCGGCCCGGGCGGCTGCGGGCTTGTCGCCGATCGCGGCGGCGACATCCACGACGACGTTGAACAGCCCGTCCGTATAGGCCATGCGATCGAGCGGACCTTCATGCACCGCTACGCGAACGCCGCGAAGGCCCGATGCATCCAGCTTGCGGTGCGCTTCGGCGGCGCGGGCACTGTCGGCGATGCGGCAGACGATCTGCCACTCGGTGTGTTTGACGAGCTCGGCCGCGAGGATTGGCGACTTGTCGCCCAGCAGCAGGCAGTAGCCTCGTGGGCCTTCGGCAAGGCGCGCGATTCTCTCGGCCGCGGCGGCGAGGCGTTTTCGCAGGTCGGCATTAGTGCAGGGAACGGCGATCGGTTGCGGGGCCTCGATTGCGTTGGGGTGTTTGCCCGGTGTTCCTGCGGCAGGCGTTTCGGCGAAGCAGTAGATATATCCGGTGTCGGTGGAAACAAGCAGTCGTCCGCGTGCCGCGGCCAGGCCGTAGGCTCGGCCTTGTACGTCCGCCGACCACAGCGGTTTGTCGTTCGGTGCGTTGGGCTCGAAGGCCGCGACCGTGCCGTCGCCGCCGCCGAACTCGATGCCGCCAGTGGCGATTCGGGCGTAGGGGGTGGCGGGGCTGAGCTTCGGTGCATCGGGGATTTTGCCGCGACGATGTGCCTTGGTCAGCACCGCCCCTTTGCGGGCCCGCCCTGTGGGGGATGCCAGCTTGCCCAGGACCAGACTCGGGTAGCCCTGCGGCGAAATGCTGATGGAGGCGACTCCGATGGTCTTGCCCGTGGCGAGGTCGAGTTGCTCCTGGAAGACTCCCTGAAGCGGGAATATCCCGGCCAGGACGTGAATCGTCGGGCCTTCGATGATCGGGCCGGTGCGGAAGGGCACGACGCTGATGATCCGTTCGTTGCCTGGGATGCGCCGCTCGGCGGCGGCGGGGCGGTGCGACCAGAGCAGCTTGCCCTCGTCGAGCGACAGGCAGTAGAGTCTGCCGTCGTCACAGCCGACGACTGCCCGCCCGTCGGCGATGGCGGGGGCGACTCGCACGGGGCCCTCGGTGAAGAACTGCCATAACGTCTGGCCTGTGCGGGCGTCGAGGCAGACTACTTTGTCTTCGGAGGACGATCCGAACAGCACGCGGTCGCCGACGGTGACGGCGTGGAAGGCGCGGTCGTAGATGACTCGTGGTTCGAGCTTGGGTTTTCGGTGGAAGGGGTCCGCCGTCGCTGGGGCAGGCCAGGCCGGGTCTGGCGCTCGTCTGGGCTTGTGAACCCACTGGAGAGCAAGCGGCAGTCGCAGGGGTTCGGGCGCGGTTCCGCTGCGGCGATTGTCTCGCCGATACGTGGGCCAGTCGGCGACGGCCTCGGGCGGCTCGGGCTGGGCGTAGGGGAAGGCCTTTTTGCGGGAGTCGAACAGGCCCCGGACCTCCGTCGGCGAGAGGGCCCGTGACCAGATGCTCACACGCTCCAACTGCCCGGAAAGAGGATGGCACCGGCCGGCGCTGCGATAGGCGCCGAGTGTGAGCGAGGCCTTGGGGCCGTAGGCGATGGGTCCGCGCTGCTCGGTGGCTGTGGCGACTTGGCGACCATCGACGTAGAGCTTCTGCGATGTGCCGTCATACGTTCCGACGACGTGATACCAGTAGCCCGGCTGCATCGAATCCCGCGCCTTGATGTATGTCAGGCCACGGGCCTGGGCACCGGCGACAGCAAATGCGAACCGGTTGCCGGAGTTGCCCAGTAGCCAGCCGCGTTGGATGGTCTTGCTCTCCTGAATCGCGCAGGCAACGCCACCCAGCCGCCCGGGCCTGTCCACCTGAACCCACGCCTCGACGGTAATCGCCTTGGCACGGAGGCATGCCGTGGGCAGGCCGCCGACGACCGTGAGAAACTGCCCCGTCTTGACCTTGTTCCTCGTAACCACATCAAGCCGCAGGGCACGTGGCGAGTCGGAGGCGAACTTCGCCGCGTGGTCAGCAGTCGCGGGCAGTTTGCCCGCCAGCGGCGCGAATGACTGCCCGCTTAGCTTGTCCACCGTGAACTGCCACCGCGCGACCAGTTCCGCATCGACCGTGTCGGCCGGGGCAGCGGCGCCCACACCCAAAGCCAGCATAACCGCGAAAACCACTACCCTGCGGCCAGTCGGTGATGCGTTACACTTGGTTCTCATCCTTGATTCTCCAGAAGGGTCGGCGAAGAAATCGGTCTCAATCTTGAACACCGCTCCCAGCCCGTAAGGCCGCTTCTCGTGGCGACGCCAAGCGGGCTTGGATGCAGAATGCCCCTTGCCGTTTTTTGCGTCCTCCCATTGCCACGACTTGTCCTTCGGAACACTTGTTATCATACAATGCCTGTCAAGAGGGCTCCTGAACGGGCCGCCAAGGCCCAAGACCTTCTTTTATGCGTGATTGTGTCCGGTGCTGCGTTGGGATAAAGTTGTTGGCCCAGTTGCCCAGAGAAAGAAGGTGTATATGTCCGTCGAGTATTCGGTTATCAGCATTGGCGCGTTGTCGAAGAATCGTCTGTGGGGCGAGTCGGCCTCGCTGCGCACTTCGCACGCCACGACCACTGCCGTTTTCGATGAGGACAAGATAATCCTCGTCGATCCATCCCTGCCGCCACAGGCGCTGGGTCCGGTGTTCAACGAACGAACGGGCAAGCAACTCGGCGACGTTACGGACGTGTTCTGCACCACGCTCAGGCCGGTGCATCGGCGGTCCATCATGGCCTTGCCGGACGCCAACTGGTGGGCAAGCCAGGACGAGATAGAGAGCTATCGCGGCAAGCTTGCCGACCTGCTGGATTCCGCCGGGCGCCTGGACCCGCGTGAGACGGTCAACATCGAGGCTGACCTGAAGCTGCTGGAGAGTTTTCGCCCGGCGCCGGAGACTTTCACCCGCCAGGTGACGGTCTATCCCATGGCCGGCCCGACGCCCGGTTCGGCGGGTCTGCTGCTGACGCCGCCGACGATGAGTATCATAATCGCCGGCGACGCGGTGCTGACGGGCGAGCACGTGGCTCGGGGTCAGGTGTGGCAAGGCTGCGACGATCTCGAGAAGGCATTGGCGAGCCTTCAGGACGCTTTGGAATTCGCCGATGTGATAATTCCGGGCCACGACAACGTCTGTATTTCGCCCGGCCGGTATGTCTAAGCACTGTGCAACAAGGACTGCAACATTGTTGCAGGCGGCTTAGTGATTCATTCGAACGACATTTCCCGCAGCGCGAGTGAGCAACCGCCAGTGTCGCGGAGGGCTTGGTGATGTGGGAGTTTCTCGCCGATCGCGTTGGGCAGCTCATCTTTCTGGGGGTTCTGCTGGTGTTTTCGGCTTTTTTCAGTGGATCGGAGACGGCCCTGTTCAGTCTTTCGCCGGGGCAGTTGTTTCGCATTCGTCGCCGCGGTCGCCGCGGGCAGATGGTCGGTTCGCTGATGAGCAGGCCGGCGGGGATTCTCCACACGCTGCTGCTGGGCAATCTGCTGGTCAACGTGGCCTATTCCAGTATCACGGCCATGATCGTGCTGGACCTGCAACGAACGCTCGGTTTGCCGGCATGGATGTTGGGAATCATTTCGCTGGTGCCTTTGCTAATGCTCATTTTCACCGGCGAGATCGTGCCGAAAATGCTTGCGATACTGGTGGCGGAGCGGTGGGCTGTGACGGCGGCGCCGCCGCTCAGTTTGCTGCGGCGGGCTCTTTCGATGGTCATCGCGCTGCTACATGCGGCGATGGTGGGTCCTTTGGTCAAGATTATCGCGCCCGTCCGCGTCGGCACGGCGGATATCAGCAGCGACGAGTTGGCGGCCGTGCTGGACCTCTCGGCCAGGCGGGGCATTCTCGGTCCGCAGGCCAACGTCTTGCTGCAGGAGATTGTCGGGCTGACCGACCT
This sequence comes from uncultured Planctomycetaceae bacterium, assembly GCA_964564285.1. GTDB lineage: Bacteria > Planctomycetota > Phycisphaerae > SM23-33 > SM23-33 > JAUWQU01. The sequence continues at coordinate 6,229 of CAZMBZ010000036.1, forward strand.
TCGCGTTCGCGACATTATGGTGCCTCGCGTGGATATGATTTCGTACGACGTCGACGGCCCGCGAGCCGGACTGGTCAAGCTCTTCACGCGGACCAGGCTGCGGCGAATCCCGGTGTACGAGCGGATGATCGACAACATACTTGGCGTTATCCCGGCCAAGCGCGTGCTGTTTTACCCGGACACGCCGCTGTGCGACGAGGTCGTCAAGATCCCCTTCGTGCCAGAGGCGGCGGACCTCGAGCAGACGCTGCTGCAACTCCGGGTCCGGCGGGCGCAGATGGCCATCGTGGTTGATGAGTACGGCGGCACGGCGGGGCTTGTTACGCTGGAGGATATCCTGGAGGAGATCGTTGGCGACATCCCGGATCGCTACGATCAGGCCGGGCCGCTGGTGGAGAAGGTCTCCCAAGGACGATACGTCGTCCACGGCGATCTGGCGATTCACGAATGGGCGGATGCGTTCGACATCGACCTCCACGGCCGGCGCATCAGTTCCGTCGGCGGGTTCGTGACGTCTTTGCTCGGGCGGATTCCGTCAGCCGGGGACGTGGCGACTTATCGCAACCTGCACTTCACCGTCGTCACGATGCTGCGGAGGCGGATCGGCAAGATCGAAGTCCACCTGCGGGAGGACGGCCAATGATTGCCGCCATCAATCCCGGCTGGATCGCTTGGCCGACCGTGCTGGTGGTCGCCACGGCCCTGTCTGCGCTGTTCAGCGGGCTGGAGACCGGCATCTACGTGCTCAACAAGGTTCGCCTTGACCTTCGCGCCGAGGCAGGCGGTCGAGACGCCAGACGTCTGCGGCGACTGCTGAAAAAGCCCAACAACCTCATGGCCGTGCTGCTGATCGGCACGAACATCGCCAGCTATTCCGTCGCGTTCGCGCTGACGGCAATGTTCGACATGGCAGGCTCGGGCGCCGCCGCCGAGTGGTACTCGCTGGCTTCCGGGACGCTGCTGCTGTTCGTGCTGGGGGACAGTGTGCCGAAGAACGTTTTTCATCGCCTGGCGGAGACGCTCACTTATCGCCTCGGATGGGCGCTCTCGATTGCGGACGTGCTGTTCAAGCTTACCGGCCTGTCGTACCTGATGCGAGCGGCGGCCTGGCTGGTGATGCTGCCCGTGCGGGCTCGCCAAGGGGCGAAGACTGAGGGGCGGCTTGGCGAAATATTCGCCGAAGGTCAGGCATCAGGCGTGTTGACGCATACCCAGGCCGTCATGGTCGATCGCGTTATGAACATTGCCGACGTCAAACTCGCCGACGTTATGGTTACCATAGGCAAGGCGATCTGCATCCGCCGCGACACGGCCCGAGCGGTGCTCATGCGAATGCTCCGCAAACACAATTACTCCCGCGTGCCCGTTCGAGACGAGTCCGGTGACGTGGTTGGCATACTCGATGTCTACGACGTGCTCATAGACGAGTCCGTGGCCGTTCCGGCAGAGAAGATGACCGAACCGCTGAAGCTCCCCGCCGGGATGAGCGTGACCGAAGCTCTGTATCGTCTCCAGCGAACCCGGTCAATGATGGCCGTAGTCCAGCGAGACGGCAGGCCGGTCGGCATAGTCACCATCAAGGACCTCGTGGAAGAAATCGTCGGCGAACTCGAAGAGTGGTGAGCGGAGAATGGATTGCGGAATTCGGATTGGGAATTAACCGCAGAGCCGAGAAGATCAGAATTACGGGCTTCGGATGCACGGACGAATCCCGGCAGGGCAGTCGGCGAAGATTTCTGGAACGGAAAGCTGCGTTGTGCGTCAAACCTTGCGGCAAGCCGAAGAGCAAGGAGAAACCAATGAGCAAGGCTGGGGTTGGAATGTGGGCATCCTTTCTTTGCCTGGGTGTGGCGGTTGTCTTGGGCATGGTGTTACTCGGAGGAGAAACTTCCGGCAGCCGGGTAACCGTTGTCCCGGAGCCGACGACAGGCCCGTCCTCCCAGCCGAGGAATGTGTGTTCATTGAGACTGTCGGAGGTGAAATTGGATGGCGCCGACGGATCGGATGACTGGTGGGTTGAGCTGTACAACGCATCCGACCAGGAGTACGACGCTGTGGGCGTCACGATCGTGGTCAATAACAAGGTCGTCGCGAAGATCGGTTCCCCTGTTGCCGGAGAGAATCCCGGGGCGCCGGCGAAAGTTCCGGCACGAGGGTTGCTGCTGATTCAGGTTGACTTGGTGGATATGAGCAGCGCTCCCTATACCGTGACGAGACGCCCCAAATCGAGTTGGATCCCAAGAGTTACCATCGTGCCTCCGGGCCCGAAGCTGTTGCCTCCTCCGAAACGTACCCCGGGCTATTGTGCGATATTCAGCTCCCCCAAGCTCGTCCAGGAAGCTCTGGTAGATTATGTGCAGTGGGGACGTGTAGATGGCAACACGCGGCGCAGCGAAGGCCCTCACGGCCAGTGGGCCGCCAAACGGAAACTGTGGTGCCAGGGCGATGCGGTCCCTATCGGACTGCATTGTGCGCCTGGAGGGTTCTTCCCGCCGCCCCAGGGCTCTTCGATTTGCCGCTACCTGTTCGCCAGCAAGCGGATCGGCAACGAGATGTGGGTCGTCTGCCCGCCCAGGTACGCGACGCCCGGCGCGTGCAATGCGGTGCCGCCTCCGCATGTTAGTTCGCCGTTCGGTGGGCACGCTGCCGACGGCCCGCTCCTTGTCGGTTTCCGGTGGCGCGGCATCCCGCCAATGATCGCCTACGGCGCTGATGATACGTCCAGAAAGCCATACCATTTTCAGATTGCGGCCGACGGAGTCTTCGAGAAGATCATCTTCGATTCACGCTATGGTGACGGGGTCCAAAGCATTCTGCAGGGCCAACTCAAGCCCGGCAGTTATCGGGCACGCGTCCGCTACGACAGCCCCCGGCTCAGTACGGACTGGTCTGAAACGAGACCGTTCACTTATAAGTGATGACCGCGCATCCCTGCGTTTGCGGCCTCGGCGGGGCGCAGATTGCCCCAATCTATTCTTTCTTCTGATCTCCGCGTCTCTGTGCCTCTGCGGTTAATCCCCTTCTTCTTCTTCCAGCACGGCCATCATCTTTTTGTACTGGCTTCGCAGGTATGACTGGCTTCTGGGCGAGGCTATGTGGGACCAGGGCAGGCGGGCGTCCAGGGGCAGGGGTTTATGAGCGTATTCTTCGCAGCTCACGCCGGTTTCTTCCAGTGCTGCCTGCCACTTGTCCCAGTCCCAGTATTCGTTCCAAGCGTCCAGGCGGGCGCCGTTTCGCCAGGCGTGCTCGATGGCTTTTCCGACCCGGCTGTCGCCTCGGACGATCACCGTCTCCAGGATGCTCCGCTCGATGCGGTGGAACCGGAACGACACGCACGATCGTCGAGTCATGTCGCGAAGCATGTTGCGTATCTCGAAGAATCGTTCCAGCCTGCCCATCGCGCACCACTGCATCGGGGTGTGCGGCTTGGGCACGAGCCAGGATACGCTGGCGGAAATCGCGCCACGCTGGCCGTCAACTTGCCTCCGCGTGTCGCTGAGCCGGCGGCAGAGGTGAAAGATTTCCTCGATATCCGAGTCGGTCTCGGTCGGAAATCCCGCCATAAAGTAGACCTTCACGCTCTTCCAACCGGCGGCGAAGGCGGCGCCGACGCCGGTTATCATGTCGGCCTCGGTAATGCCTTTGTTGATGGCGGTGCGGATACGCTCGCTGCCACCCTCGGCTGCGATGGTCAGGCCGCTCTTGCGCACCTGGCTGGTGAGCTTGGGCAGATGCTGAAGCTGGCTGTCCACGCGTAGTGATGGCAGGGATATCGAAACTTTTCGCGGGGTGAACTCCTCGGTCAGTCGCGACAGGAGTTCTTCGAGGTGCGGGTAGTCGCTCGTCGAGAGGCTCAGCAGGGATATCTCCCGGTAGCCGGTCGCGTCGATCGCGGCCCGGACGGCGTCGAAGATCTCATCGACGCTTCGGTAGCGAACCGGCAGGCGGAGGCAGCCGGCTTGGCAGAACCGACAGCCGTTGGGGCAGCCTCGCATTACCTCGATGACCACGCGGTCGTGTACGCCCTCGGCTAGCGGCACGAGCGGGGTTCGCAACGCGGGTGAGTCCGACAGCCTGCCCAGACGGGCGTGCTCGATGACGGCGGGGACATCCGGGCGGATCGGCTCGACGAAGGCCAGGCCGGTCTCGCTCGCGGGGTCGATCACCTCGCGGTAGAAGCGCGGAGCGTAGGCGCCGCGGATGGTTTTCGCTGCGGTCAGGAGGATTTCCTCGCGCGTCGCGCCGTCGGCCTTGGTTTTGCGGACTAGTTCGATGAGTTCAGTCAGCGGCTGCTCGCCGTCGCCGACGAGGAACAGGTCGATGAACTCGCTCATCGCCCCCGGCGTGTCGGCCAGGGCGTCGCCGGCGATAATCAGCGGGTGGTCATCCGTGCGGTCGGCGGCGTGGATGGGTATGCCCGCCAGATCGAGCATGGTCAGGACATTGGTCACGCACAACTCGTAGCCGAGCGAGAACCCGACGATGTCGAAGTCTGCGAGCGCGGCGCGACTTTCCCAGCCAAACAGGGGCAGGTCGAACTGGCGCATCACCGCCTCGGCGTCATGAAGCGGGCAGTAGGCCCGGTCGCAGGCTACGCCGGGAATGTCGTTGAGCATTTGGTAGAGCACCTGCGAGCCGAGATGGCTTATGCCGATGGTGTACGCATCCGGGAACGCCATCACGACGGACACGTCGGCGGCGCGGACGTCGGCGTTTCGCGCGTTGATCTCCCTGCCCACATACTGGGCGGGCTGCTGCACGCGCGGCAGCAGTTCGATGCTTATTCTCTCGGCCAAGTCTCGCATATTGCTTTCTATGTCCTTCAAGGTCCGTCCTGAGCGGGCGAAACTCACATCATAGCCGCTTTACAGGGAGATTCCCATTCCCGGATTTCCTACTTGACGCATCGTACATCCGTGTTAGGATTAGCTTTGTAGGGAGAAGACACCGCTCTAAGTTCCCGTCTTCGGAGGTTCGATCTGCTCAATCGTGCTCATGGTGATGGTCTATTGGCACTTTTGAAAGGGACGTACGATGAAGGCGAAAGCTATTGGGACGGTGATGGCGGTGATGTTCTTGGCGGCCAATGCGGTGGTGGCCCAGCCGATCATTTTAGACGGTGGGTTCGAGAACGAAAGTATTCAGATCAGTTGGCCTCACACATATTACCGATGGGGCGGCGACGTGGCTTCGATCATCCCTGCCGAAAGCGGCATCACGCCGCGCGGCGGGACGAAGATGCTCAAGTTCGGCCTAAGCGGCTGGGATACCCGGAACCTGCCTAATGCCGTTGCCAGCCAGGTCGTCCACTTGGTTGACGTTCGCGCCTATGCCGACTACATCGCGGCCGGCGAAGCTGTCGCGACGTTTTCGGCCTACTTCAATCGTGTCGCTGGCGACGCTCAGACCGATACCGCATTTGAGGTTCGCATCAAGGCGTATTCTGGTCCGACCAGCCAGCACACCAGCAAGCGTGAGGCTGGGGAGTGGCTGGACCGGGTTGTGGGCGATACTCTCACCGATGGCGACGTAAGTACGTGGGAATGGGGCACGACCGCTCCGATGACCCTGCCGGCCGGAACGGACTACCTCGCGGTGGAGGTCGTCGCCTTGGAGAACATCTACAACGACGGTTTGACCGATGAGTTCGACGGCCATTACGCCGACGACGCCTTTCTGACCGTCACCCCCGAACCCGCCACGCTCTTTGTCATGATGGCCGCAGGCCTTCCTGTTTTGTTGAAGCGCAGGCGACGCCGGAGCTGAAATCCCGAGTTAGTCTCGGGGCTGACGTTGGGCGGGTTGGCGTTGTTGCGGCGACGGCGAGCCGGGTAAGAGGAATAGCCTGCTCCTTGGTTTCATTGGATTTTTCGGTGGGTGGTGATACTGGGATTGACATTTATGAGCTTCAGGTTTGCGGGCTTGGGATTTCATAGATTTCCGAAGCCCAGAGATAGCAATCCCTGGGCAGGAAGGCGCGACAGCAGTTCCTGGGCGCATTTGTCGGCGATGAGTCGTTGCGAGCGGGCGTTGGTGGGTGATAGAATTACCTCGATGAAATCCCACACTGAATACCTGACGATGAATGTTTCGGCGCGGATGGATTTTGTGAACATCACTTCCCGCGTTTCGGAGATCGTGACGGCCAGCGGCATTGCCGAGGGGCTGTGCCTGGTCAACGCCATGCACATCACGGCCAGCGTTTTCATTAACGACGATGAGCCGGGTCTGCACGAGGATTACAAGCGCTGGCTGGAGGAGCTTGCGCCGTTTGATCCATCGCCGAATCGTTATTGCCACAACCGCACCGGCGAGGACAATGGCGACGCTCACCACAAGCGGCAGGTCATGGGGCGGGAGGTCGTGGTCGCGGTCACCAAGGGCAGGCTGGACTTCGGCCCATGGGAGCAGATATTCTACGGCGAGTTCGACGGACGTCGCCCGAAGCGGCTTCTGGTAAAGATCATCGGTGAGTAAGGGACGCGTTTTCGGCGCGGCCCGGCAAGCTATGAAGGGCTACAGCCATGCCAATCAAATTTGAATGCACCGAGTGTCACAAGACCGTCACAGCCCCGGACGCCGCGGCTGGCAAGAAGGGCAAATGCCCGCATTGCGGCATGAAGGTTGATATCCCGCTGCCTCCTCCGCCGCCGCCAGAGGAAGAGGACCCGGACCTGATTCCCTTTGCTCCGATCGACGAGGATGAGGAGCGTCGTCTCGCCGAGGAGCGAAAGGCGCTGTACGCACAGGAGCAGGCTCTGCTGGACGCCACGTCCCCGTCGGATGACGGCCCGCCGCTGGAACAGCGCGAGGATCTCAGCGCGGAGGACCTTCACCACTTCGTGGTCAATTATTTGCTGGATATGTTCGAGGGCAATCTTCAGCGGGCCGGGATGCAAGCCGACAAGTTGAAGAGCTTCGGTTCTGCGGGTACCGGGGCGGTGGATGACTTCCTCGAAGGCGGAGTCGATGAGCCGGCTCTGAAGCCGATACCCGAGCCAATCCGCAAGGGCTTTCTGCGCGAGTTGCGGGAGCGGGTCAAGTAGCATTGGCGGCGTGTCGCCCTGCTTTGCGGGGCGACAATAGCGGCACAAAACAAAGGCCACGGGATCCCGGTTTGGGAATCCCGTGGCCTTGATCGTTTCCGAGTGTGCTCAGCGGCTTAGAAGTCGCTGTCACCCATCGGGGCAACTCCGGCTCCGGGGCCCATGCCCTGGAACATCATAATCATTCCCGCGACATCCTTTATCAGGTCGGTCGGGACGAACAACACGACGTGGGTGCTTTTGCCCGTCGTGCCCGCGCCCATGGCGATGGGTGTTTTGGAGGTGATCTTGAAGGGGGGCAGTTCCTCCTCAGGCGCCATCACCTTCATGCCCGCGACGATAACGTCGTAGAGGTTCGATGCGCTGAACAGCCCGACCATCTGCCGCTCGGCGGGCATGTACTTCATTGCCTTGGCTGAATCGGAATCGGTGCCGATCTTGCCTGTGCTGGTGGTGGCGACCTTGACGGTTTCGGCGAGGAATGCGTTTGAACCGCCGATGGTGACTACCACGGTGTTCTTGTCGGTCGAGACGATTCTGAAGTTGAACTTGTCCTCGCCGAGGACCTTCTTCATCTCGCCTCGTTCCCGCTCTTCCATATCCTCCATCTCGGGGTGATTGATGACGACCGCGTCGGCGGAGAGCGTTCCAACGGTCGCGATGCCCTTGACGTACTTGATGGAGAGTTTCTGGATGTCCGGCTCATCGGCGCCGAAGTGCTTGACGAGGGCCTCGGCTATGCGGGCCTTCTCGGCCAGCAGGGCTTTCATCTTGGTCGAGTCTTTGCACTTGATGACGAAGGCGAGCCCGAAGAGCCCGGAGCCTTCCGGCGCGCCGCCGCCGACCATCTGCATGCTCGTTACCTGCTCGTTGACATCGGTGTAGAGCTTGGTGATCGAGGTCTTAAGGTCGTTGGGCATGTTCGCCAGAGGCTGGCTGAGCATCAGCGAGTTAATCATGTCCAGACCGATCTGGACGTTCTGCTTGGAAGTGCTGGCCGAGGCGCCGATGGCCAGGACGTAGGGCAGGTTCGGCAGGGCGTTGAGGCTAGTCTTGCCCGTCAGCTTCGCCGATTCCATGGCCTTGGCGTACGGCGTGTCAGGCTGGAATGCGACCAACTCGTCGAAGACCAGACCGTCCTCGACGAACCGTCCTGCCACCGTGATCGCCCCCATTTGGGAGAGCAGTTCGCGGTAGATTCTGAAGTACGTGCCGACCAGCGGTGCCATTTCGCCGGCATTGGCGGCCATCTGCGCTTCTCCGACCTGCATCAGTTCCGCCAGTATCGGTCCGGCCACCTTGCCGTTCATGACGTATGCGATGTCCGACTGGCCGATGGCTTTGAGCTGCTCGGCGGGCAGTTCGGTGGGGGCCTTCTTCGTGGCTGAGGCGACGGCGTCGAGGGCCTTGGCGTTGGGGCTGATCATCACGTAGCTGCCGATCTGGCCGGCGAACATCTGCCCGACGGGCAGCGTGACCTTCATATACTTGCCCGCCTGCTCGGGGTTGTAGGCGCCCAAGAGGCTCTTGACGTCCTTGCCCGGCACGAAGATAACCACTGGAATCTGCGGCTTGGCTTTGG
>CAZMBZ010000036.1:14956-23713 GCA_964564285.1 uncultured Planctomycetaceae bacterium
CCATCACGTCGATATCGAAGGCTTTCGGGTCCAGCAACACCGCCGCCAGGCCACCCTTGGGGTTGAAGCTGTCGCCCATCGCGGACGCGCCGCGCATCAGGTCCAGAACGGACATCTTGATCGTCTTGTCCGGGTCAGATGGGTCCGGCTGCTGGGGAAGCATTGCGCCAAAGCCGAGGTCGTCGATGAACTTGTCGACCTTGCCCGTCATGGACTCGAGGTTGTTCACGACGACGAAGCCCATTGCCCCTGCCGGGATGTGACCTATCACCGGCTCGGGCTTGACGGTCTGACCCCATGCGGCGGCAGAGAGCAGCAAAACGCACGACAGTGAGAGAATCTTTCGCATGCAAGTCATGAACCAATCTCCTTATGAATGTTCTTTTAGAGGCTACCCACGCACGATGTTACGCATCGGCGCAGCCTGTTACAACAGCATTCCCGAACGGCTTGGGCGCAGCCAGCGCGGCCGGTCCAAGCCGACCGTCGAGTATTCTAGTCGCTTACGTAGCAGAATTGTTTCGGCATTTCTGGGAAATGTCCTCCAGTCAAACCCGTTTCGGCCCGGCCAACTCAATTGAAATAGCCACCTCCAGTCTGTAACATACAGGTGACGACCGGCAGGCGGCGGCACTGGCCGGGGCTGTCGAGGTGGCCTGCATGGAAGATTCCGCATTCATTTCGAACGATGTTTTCGGTCCGGAGATCGCCGGCGTGTTGATTCCTCGTGCGCGGATCGCCGCGCGGGTTGAGGAGTTGGCCAGTTCGATCGCGGCGTCGTATCCTAACGGTGATCTGACGATTCTTGGGGTTCTGACGGGGTCGGTTGTCTTTTTGGCGGACCTTATCCGTTGCTTGCCCATGCGGTTACGTCTGGATGCGGCTCGGGTCAACTCATATCCTGGCCAGGCGACCAGTTCCCAGGGTCCCGAAATTGTCGTTGATCCGGCGGGGGACTTCCAAGGCCGGCACGTGCTGATAGTCGATGACATACTCGATAGTGGTCAGACCATCGAACTGCTGCGCGAGCGGGTTCTTTCGGCCTCGCCGGCCAGCGTGCGAACTTGCGTGCTGCTATCCAAGAGGCGCGACGACCTGCCCGGGCGAGTCGCGGCGGATTTCGCGGGTTTTGGCATCGAGGATCAGTTTGTCGTCGGCTACGGCCTGGATTATGGCGACCTCTACCGCAATCTGCCGGACATTTGCCTTTTGCGCTGTATGGCGGGGAGGGATGGGCGATGACTCCCGCGGCAGACCCCGGATCGCTGTCGGTAACCATTGCCTCGGTGACGGCCCAGGATCGCCTGACCGACGGCGAGTCGATTATCTTGGCGGTGCGTCCGAGCGGATGGTTGATCCTGCTGATGTCCTGGCCCCTGCTGGTGGGCGTTGCCGCCATCGCGGCGGTCAGCCTGGCGGCGAGTTGGTATTGCGCCTACGACGTCGATAACAGCATGGTCGTGCTGATTTGCCTGGCCGTCGGCGCGATGCGCGTGACCATAGCGTGCTGTCAGTGGCAGGGGCGTATGTACATTCTCACCGACCGTCGCGTTATGAGGATTCGGGGGGTGTTCAACGAGGACTGCTACCAGTGCCCGCTTAAGAAGATTCGCCAGGTTCATCTTTCGTCTACACTGCCGGAGCGGATCGTTTCGGTTGCGAGCCTGATGTTCGGTCGCGTTGACGAAAAACCCGTGCCCGATGCCGACTGGGTGTGCCTGGCCAATCCGCAGGAGGTCCTCCAGGCTGTCGAAAAGGCGCTGAGGCGAGCCAAGTGATCGATGGCGACCGACGACCTGCCCTTTTGTGATGGGCGTTGAATCCTTGTGACCCTCTTTCCCGGAACGTCGTGCATTTGTCGCCCGCGGGCGGGGCCGGTGTCGATATGATGAAGTAGAGCATTATGAAGAATTATTGGATTATCCTTGCCGCATTGGCGGTGCCAGTGGTCTGCATGACGTCCAATGCCGGATGTGACGATGTCCAAGCGGCGCGGCCTGACTTGCCGGATAAGGCCCTTGTCCGTTTTGGAGAGGCGAGATTGTTTCACGGAGCGCCCGTGATGTGCCTGGCCTTCTCGCCGGATGGACGAAAGATCGTTGCTGCCGGGGGGAGACGCTCACAGGGCGGGAATGTTTCCATATGGTCCGCGGCCACGGGTAAACTGGTTAGCACGATGGCCGGACCCACCAGGGGTGTCGCGTCGATGGCCCTGTCGGGTGACGGCAAGTCGATCATCCTGGCTGGAACGGACCGTTCTGTTCAGTTCGTGTGGTTTCCGGGGGGCAAGCCTGTCCGGGATTCCAAATCCCCGGTGCTCAAGGGTAACTGGGTGGGGATGTCTCCCAACGATTTGCAATTAGCGGTTTCGGATGGCATGAAGTTGACGGTCATCGATCTGGCGACCGGCAAGACGGTGATGACTGTGCTAAAGGCCACTGGAGCGGCGTTCAGTCGCGACGGGCGATACCTTGCGGTTGTCAGCACTCGCGATTTGAATTTCGGCGTCGAGTTGTGGGATGTGTCGCTTGGCGTCCGGGTTCGGCGGTTCGATGGCACGGCCAGGCAACGGTTTTGCGTGCCGGCGTTTTCTCCCAACGGGAAACTTCTCGTCGCCGGGAGCACCTACGGATCCACCAGTTCCATGTCCGTCTGGAACACCCTGACCGGCAAAGTCGTCAAGAAGTTGCCCGTTGCCAGCAGGTACGTGGCGGGGGTCGCGTTCAGCCCTGATGGCAAGCGAATCGCCGTGGCTGACAGGCTCTCTGGCATGCGGGTATTGGACGTCGAGTCCGGCAAGGCTCTGCCGGGCATTGTCGCCAGCCCGAATCGAATCTACTCCGTCGCCTTCAGCCCCGATGGCAGGCGCCTCGCCGGTGGCGGCAGCGATGGGAAGATACACATCTGGGAGACGGACAAGTTCACCGAGCCCATGAGCAAGGCTGGCCACACTGGGCCGGTGGTCAGTGTGGGCGCCGGCGATAATGGCCGAGTCGTTGCCACGAGCGGACACGATGGGGCAGTGTTTCTGTGGGATGGTCGGACGGGCCGTAAACTGCATCGGATGCAAACAGAGAACCATCAGCCATCGTCCGTGACAGTCTCGCGGGATGGTGCGCTGGCTGCCGCTTGCGACAGTAGCGCCAACGTGCGGATATGGCAGACGGATACGGGCAGGCAGCTTCGCCGCGTCGGCGTGCCCGAGGGCGTTGCCAAGTGGGTGACGTTCCTGCCCGGAGGCCGGGAACTTGTCGCGATAGGCCCGGATGCCAAGATGTGTCGCATTGATACCGATACCGGCCAGGCCGAAGCGATGGGTTCCGGCGGGGCTTTGCAGTCGAGTCGCATGTCCCTGGCGGGCAAGGCCAGCCTGGTCGCCAGCTATTATCGAAACATGGTCACCACCTGGAGCCTCCGAGATGGCAGAAAGCTGGGCGTCTGCCCGATGCCAGGTGTGTCGAACCTCTACGGACTGGCAGTGAGCCCGTCGGCGAGGCTTCTGGCCGGCGACGCCGGACAACAAGTGGCGATCGTGGAACTCGACTCCGGGCGACTGGTCCGGCGCATCACCATTGCCGGCAGGCGCCCCAGCAGCAGCGTGGTTGCGTTTTCCCCAGATGGGCGGGTCCTGGCCCTGACTGACGCGGATTGGACGATCAACCTGTGGTTGGTTCGCACAGGACGACGGCTTGGCCAATTAGCGGGCCATCGCGGGCAGGTAACCTCCATGAAGTTCATGCCCGACGGTAAGAGGCTCCTTACCGCAAGCGTGGACGGCACGGCCATGATGTGGGACATTAGGGAGGCGCTGGCTGGCATCAAGCCGACAACCGCCCCGGCCAGGAAGGACGATCTGGCCAAGGCCTGGGAAGCCCTGGCCGAGGCAGATGCCGCCGCTGCAGACGAGGCCTTCTACAGGCTTGCCGAGGGCGGGACCGCTGCCGTTGGCCTGCTGGCAGAGAGAATGTCCCCGGTTGCTGGCCCGGCCCCAGCCACGATACGCAAGCTCCTGGCCGAGTTGGGGCACGAGCAATACGGCGTCAGAAAACAGGCCACCGATGCCCTGGCGCAACTGGGCCCCCTCGCCGAGCCTGCCCTGCGCCTGGCGGAGTCATCCACCGACGTCGAGGAGGTCCGCCTGCGGGCGAGGCAACTGCTAACGGCGCTGGATAGCCCGCGAGACCGCTCCGGAAAAATGTTGCGGCAGTTGCGGGCGGCGCTGGTCCTGGAAAACATAGCCACACCCGAGGCCATGGCACTGCTGAAAAAACTCGCAGCTGGATCACCCGGCGCAAACCTCACCCGCCGCGCCAACGAAGTCCTGGATCGAATCCAGATACGCGGGAACGCATCCAGGCCATGAGATGGAGAAGTGACCGACGCTGCCGGTTACTTGCCCTCGTCAGCCGCCGGAGGGCAACTTCTCGCGCCCGGTGACGTCTTGTTGATGGGATACTTCCAGCGGGATCAGAAAGACGATTATCGCGGCCGCGAATTCCATATTCTCTTCAATAATGTGCTCGAGGAAGTCATCTCCCCGTCATGCCTTGTCCATGATCTGCGAACCGAACAGCAGGATCGCCCAGACAATCATCTGTATGGCCCACAGTCTCTTCCGTTTGATCTGTTCGAAGAAGTGCGGCAGGTTGCTCAAGGTAAAATGAAGCAGCGCCAGCACCGTGAGCAAGACGATCGCGCCGGCGATGATCTTTGCGAGCATCGGGTCCGGGCCGATATAGAATTTCTTGTTGCTGATGTGTTCGATGGTGAAACGGCGGTGGAAATCCATTTCCCGCAGGGCGTAGATGACCAGCAGGAAGCTTGCTTCCGCCCATTTCAGGATGGGTGATATCTTCCGCGTCGTGCGTTGCAGGCAGATCAGTGCCCCGGCCAGGAGGAACCCGGCGGTGAGGTCCTGTATCAGGCCATTGTCGCCCAGTAGCTTATCGGCGATGTTTTGGTCTATGGCGTTTAGGACGATCACGAGGATCGCCAGAACGAAAAGGACGAGGCTGATTGGTAGCCATTTGGAGAAACGACTGTCTCTTTCGATCAATGTAAAGTTACCTTTAGTCTTGAAGGATCAGTATTTTATCGCTGATCATGGACGGCGCTGGTTCTTGACAAGCACAATTAGGATAAAGAGATACATTCCCCGTACTTAGTCTGACCGGCCGGTTCAGTCAAGGCCGGCGCGCAAAAAGGTTTCGCATCCGGCGGTTTCCGTTCGTTGTCGGCGATCCTGGTGGAGCTGTTTTTCAGAGGTGGATTGCCAGGTCGGCGACTTGCGGCTTGGTCAGCGATTCGTAGTCGGCGTATCGAATCCGGACGGCCTGGCGGTGCGTGCCGGCCTGGAAGACGATATCGTCGTAGCTGGCCAGATGCCGGTCGACCAGTGTCGGCAGATTCCACAACTGTCCCATGGGCGGCTCGGCACCGACCTCGACATCGGGGAACATCTCTGCCATCTCACCCTCGTCGGCCAGGCGGAGGGCTTTTACCTTGAGCGCCTTTGCAACCTTGCCCATGTCGAGCTTGTAGCAGGCCGGCAGGGCGCAAAGGGCGTACTGCCCGTCGGCATGGACCACGACGGCCTTGGCGATAAGGTTGCCGCTTATGTGCTCCTCGGCTGCTACCTCCTGGGCCGTGTAGGCCGGCGGGTGTTCGTACGATTTGAACGGAATCCCCTTTTCCTTCAGATATTCGCCCAGATTCATTGCGTACTCCTTTCTTCCCGAGGCGAACGGCTGATTGCCGGCCCGGGTGGCTGGTAATGCTCAGAACATCGATTCCCTGACATCAATTCTATGCTCGCCAGTGGCGACTGCCAACTTCAGTTGGACATGCCCCGCCGAGGCTGGATGGAATCGTGCCGCCCCTGGTGGTACAATTCAACCTGCCTATTGAATAGGAGACTGCTGATGGCCATCGACGCGGAAGATCGCAAGGGATTGATCGCGCTTGCCCGGGGTGCTGTCCAGGCGGCCGTGACCGGCGCCAGCCCGCCCGAGCCGCCGCCAAGTGCCGGCCTGCTCGCCGAAAAACGTGGCTGCTTCGTGACACTGACCAATCGAGAGGCCCTTCGCGGCTGTATCGGCACGTTTCAGCCGGACAGGCCGCTGGGGGAAATGATCGTCGAGATGGGCCGGGCCGCCGCGGGCGATCCGCGTTTCGTGACCGATCCCATCACGCCCGAGGAATTGCCTGATCTGACCATTGAGGTTTCGGTCCTATCGCCTCTCGAACAGACAACCGCGCCGGAGAAACTCGAAATTGGCACGCACGGCATCTACATAGTCAGCGGATACCACAGCGGTTGTTTCCTGCCCGAGGTCGCCACCGACCAGGGCTGGGACGCAACTGAGTTTCTCGACTACTGCTGCTCGCACAAGGCCAACCTGCCCCCCCACGCCTGGCGAACGCCGGAGGCGAAGGTGTACCTGTTTACGAGCGAGAAATTCCAGGAGTAGAGGTGGGGAAAGAAGGTCCAAGCTCTTAGCTCTTAGGGGGACGGCAGGAGACGACGGTCCTGGGTTTCAGGGAACAGGCTGCTGGCGAACGTGATGGGTTATCGCGGGAGGTAATTTGCGGGTCGTGCGTTGAGGCCGAGGCACATGCCGGCGGTACTCATTCGAGCTTTGCCACCCTAAGACTTAAGAGCTACTTCTTCCCCATCGCTCGCTGCTTGCGGAAGAAATTTGTCAGCACTCGCCCGCACTCGTCGGCGCGGATGCCGCCGGTGGTTTGGACCTGATGGTTGAGCCGCGGGTCTTCGCAAATGTGGTAGAGCGTGTCCACGGCCCCGGCCTTGAGGTCGGCGGCGCCGTATATCACGCGGTCCAGCCGGGCAAGGACTATCGCCCCGGCGCACATGCAGCAAGGTTCGAGCGTGACGACCATGGTGCAGCCGGTGAGTCGCCAATCGCCGAGTGCCGCGGCTGCGGCGCGAATGGCGAGCATCTCGGCGTGGGCAGTGGGGTCGGCGTCGATGATCCGGCGGTTGTGCTTGGCAGCGACGATGCGTCCGGCGTCGGGGTCGCCGTCATCCGTCCGCACGATAACCGCTCCTATGGGCACCTCGCCCATGGCTTCTGCGGCCGCGGCCTGCTCAAGCGCCAGGCCCATCCATTCATCGAACTGTGCGGAGTCATCCCGCGTCATATCGTGATCTTCTCCATCACCCGCGTGGCGATGGCTTCGGGCGTTTCGTCGGGGGCGGCGTCGAACCACGTTACATTGCGGAATCGGCGGTGCCAGGTTCGCTGCTTTTTGGCGAGGCGTCGCGTGTTGATCTTGATTCGCTCGAATGCCTCATCCAGCGAGCAGTTTCCGTGGAGGTGGTCGATCATTTCGGCATAGCCGACGGCCTGGGCGGCTTGGTCGCTCAGGCCGGCCGGCTCGGCCAGCAGTGACGCGACCTCGTCACGAAGGCCCGATTCCATCATCTTCTTCGCTCGCAGGTTGATGCGGCCGCTCTGGTCGGCCTTGTCGCGGCGCAGGCCGATGAACACGGCGTCGTATCGGCGGTGGCCCGTATCCCACTGGCGCTGAAGCTCGGTGATGGTCTGGCCTGACACCTGGTAGACCTCGAGAGCGCGGATGATCCGCCTTTCGTCATTGGGGTGTATCCGTGCAGCAGCCTCGGCGTCGACGGCCGCCAGATCGGCGTGCAGGGTTCCCAAGCCTTCCTCCGCTGCCCGGGCCTTTAGTTGTCGCCGGGTTTCCTCGTCGGCGGATGGCCCTTCGAACAGGCCCTCGAAAAGTGCCTTGATGTACAGGCTGGTTCCGCCGAGGGCCAGGGGCGTCGCCCCGGCGGATGCAATTTTGCCGACGGCGCGGTCGGCATGTTTGACGAACTGGGCCACCGAGAAACTTGCCGACGGCTCGACCACGTCGATGCAGTGGTGGGGGATGTCCGCCTGGGCAGCCTTGGACGGCTTGGCCGTGCCGATGTCCATGCGGCGGTAGATCTTCATCGAGTCGACGCTGACGATTTGCCCGCCAAGCCGGCGTGCCAGCTCGCGCCCCAGCGAGCCCTTGCCGCTGCCGGTGCAGCCAATAATGAAATATAGCCTTTGCATGCGGCGATTGTGCGATGGATGGACGCTCGGTGTCAAGCAAACCGCCGGTTCGGGGCGTCATGTCTTGCGGGATATGTTGCAGGCCATCATCAGCACGAATGTCAGGATTGCGGCGATCAGCACCCTCAGGTAGGGTAGGTACGGGTAATTGATGGATGTGCTCCCCAAGCACAGGCCAAAGGCCAGACTGCCCCAGAGCCAGCGGGACTTCTTCTCTATTTTTGCAGTCTTGACCACAGCGACGACGGCAGCGGCGATGAGGATCCATTCCAACAAGTGTTGTTCTCCCTTTTAGTGGGACTACCGCCAAGTATAACAAATCATGTTTGCGGAATATCACCTCTTCACTGCTGCTCGCTGAAGCGAACAGGTCTTGGGACGGGACACGGGCTACCTGCTTCTGTTCGTCCTTTTACCCGAGTCTGCTGGAAGAATCATTAGGCGCCCTTTGGAAGTGGCGGAGGGGTGGGGCGTTCTTCCTCGATGTCTTGTATGCCGCTCAGACCCATGGCGGTGGTGAGTCGGTAGAGCGACACGTAGAGCGTGGGCACGACCACGAGCGTAAGAACGGTCGCGAAGGCCAGGCCGAAGATGACCGCGATGGCCATCGACGCCCACCACTGGCTGGACTCGCTGAACCAGGCTATGCGGAACTTCGCGAAGTCGAAGCTTACAC
>CAZMBZ010000037.1:0-23499 GCA_964564285.1 uncultured Planctomycetaceae bacterium
TTCGTGGCCTTGCGGACCTCCAGGACCTGCCAGGACTCGTTGTAGTAATACTCGCGGACCGTCCAGTTGTCGCCGCTGGGGGCGGTGTACTTGCGAATCCGCCGGTGCCGGCCATCGTAGCGATACTCGGCCGTCGTGGTCTCGCCGTCGGCGACCTTCACGAGGCGGTTCCAGGCATCGTAGGTGTAGTTGCTCGTGGTCGCGGTCTCGGCGCCGGGCTTGGGGCCGGCGGTCATGTTGCCGGCGGCGTCGTAGGCCGGGTCGATCCAGTTGGGAGTGCCGGAGATGTCGTCGGGGGGCTGGTTGACGGTGTCCTCGATCTCGTTGGCCTTGTTGTGGGCGCGGGCCTGGTCGAGGTCCCACGGCTGGGTCGTCGCGCCGCTGGACTTGAAGGCGCTCCAGTTGCCGACGGCATCCAGCGTCCATTCCTGGATGCGGCTGATGGTGGCGACCGTGTCGAGTGGCCCGGCAGAAATGGTGTGGCTGCGATTATGCCCGTGCCGCAGGATTTTGTTCCCGCCCGTTACCATGGTGTGATGATATCGCGCCCGGCCGGGCGCGTCAATATTCCGCTCTCGATATCGCAGACACGGTTGCTGCCCAAGTGCCTTTTGGTCGGGCATCGAAGAAGGCGGCTGAGATTTGGCGTCTGCCTTCGAAAGGCGGGCGGGCAGATTTTTGGCAAGGGTGAAGAAGAAATGGCGCACGGCTCGCGGCGGGGGTTTGCGTGTTCGCGGTGGTTTGGCGATTGGTGGCCAGAGGGGGTTTTTGGCATCTCTGGCGTTCCTGGGATGGTTGGGCTGCGTGGGGTAGTTGAGTCATCTGTGGCGTATGAGGTGTGTGGGGAATATGGTTGCGGCTTGGGGGCGCGGAAACGGGTTCTGGCGATACTTCGTCAGATGACGAAGTATGGGTTTTTGTCTTGGTGGGAGTGGGATTTGGCAGGTGGATTTAGGGGGCTCGGAAGTGTGGTGTTTTGTGCCTGGAACGGGGTGCAAATGTGGCTTTTTGTGCCTGATATGGGTCGGAAGTGTGGTTTTCACGCGTTTTGACGGTGCGGATGTGGTCGAAACATGCATTCTTGCGGGGGTGAAACGTGGTTTTAACGGTCTGGAATGTGGTATTGGGTTGGCTGGAAGTGTGGCTGCGGGGTGGTACTGGTGGGTATTTGGTGGGTGTTTGGGGGGTCGTTGGCTGGCCGTGCCGGGCGCGGGATGGGGTGTTGCCGAACGCGAAACCCGTCGCGGATGCGGTTCCGGCGAAATGCCCGTTTTGCGGCATTTTGGGGGTCCGGGAGATCGCGTTGTCTCGCGGGCAATTCGCGATAGCGGTCGCCCCCGGCCGGGCCGGGCGGAGAAGAACCGATCCTCGTGGGAAACCATCGCCCCCATGCGGCGTTAAACAAGGAGTAATGGCCTGCGGTCCGCCGTGGCGGGCCGGATGAGTTTTCCCGGCCGGCAGTTCCTGTTAGGAAATAGCCGCACAAGAGAGAACATCATGAAATACCTGAGACCTGCCCTGGTGGCTTGCCTGTTTATATGTGGTTCTTTCAGCACACTTTGCGCCGATGATATGGCGGTATCGAAGGCGCGATCGTCGGGGAAGATTGCGGGCTATTCGCTTAGCAAAGTCCAGCGCTGGCTGCACGAAACGGCGCTGAAGAAGATCGAGCCGGACACCGGCCTGTACCATCCCGATGGCAGGTTCAATTACGAGGATGCCTGGGCGGATTGCTATCCGTTCCTGTGCTGGGCGGCCTGGGCGACGGACCTGGACGCACTTAACGGTCCTGTCCGCAGGGCGTTACATGCGGAGATCAAGCATTGCGGAAAGGGGTATTTCACGGACCCCAAGAACGCCTTCGGCGGCAGCGAGTACGTCAAGGATGGGCTGGTGGCGATCGTCGAGGTGACGGGCAAGGATGAGTGGTTCGATCGCATGCGGGCCGTCGAGGATGCAATATGGTCAAATCCTTCCATCGACACGCCTTACGGTAAGATTCCATCGACGAACGTCGAGGTAAACGGCGAGCAGCTCCAGGCTCTGACGCGGTTGTACACGATGACCGGCGAGAAGAAATACCTCGAGTGGGCCGAGCGATTGGCGGATCATTATCTCCTGCCGGGCGACTTCGTGCCATCACGGCTGCGGGATCACGGTTGCGAGATCATCGGTGGCCTGGGGTTGCTGCTGGGGGTGGAGTCCGAGCGAAATCCTGCCAAAGCCAAGGTTTACCTTCCTTTGATGAAGAAGATGCTCGACAAGGTCATCGCCGATGGGACCAACGAAGATGGGATCATGTACAACCGGCTTGGCAGTCCCAAGAGCGGCCTGAGTGATGGGTGGGGTTACAACTACGTGGGGCATCTGTGTTACGACATGGCGGCCGATAAACCTATCTATCGCAAGCACATGGAAAAGACGCTGGGCAACCTTCGCAAGCCCCGGTACAAGAATTTCCCCTGGGAAGGCAAGTCGATTGATGGGTTCGCGGATTCCATCGAAGGCGGCATTTACATCCTCAATCGCCTGCCCGTGGCCGAGGGCTTCGTGTGGGTGGATCGGGAGGTGGCTGCGAATGTAGCATACGCGGATCAGCCTTTGGCGACGGCGAAGCTTTGGGGTACGATGAAGCTCCAGGCCAACGGCGTCCGCACGACGATAATGCACGCCCTGATGCACACTCGCGGGTTGGTTGCGAGGCCGTGGCGGCAGGGTCTAAAGCTTGGCGCATGTGAGACTAATGATGGGCTGGCCATCGTCATGAAGGCGGACAAGGACTGGTCCGGCAAGGTGGTTTTCGACAAGCCTCGACACCGCATGTACATGGGCTTCAAGCGTGATTGGCCGCGAATGAACACCTTGCCCGAGTGGTTCACCGCCGAGCCGGATAAGCAGTACACCGTCAAAAACGTTTCGGATGGTTCACAAAAAATGTACACTGGAAAGCAGCTCCACGAGGGCCTGCCCTTGAAGCTGACGGCCGGCGAAGAAGTGATTCTGCTGGTGGTCGTCCAATAACTGTTCCTCTTACCCAGGAGACTATTCACCAATGCGTAACATTAGTAATCTAAATCCCTTGCGGCACGTTCGCGGGCGGTCATTATGGACGTCGGCGGTTATTATCATTGCGATTCTCGGGAGCCTGGCGGTTTCGGAAGGGCTCGCAAAGGCGCGGCGCGGCGATGCCCGGAACGTTATCTTCGTCAGCATTCCAGATGGAGCGTGCTGGCAGGATTTCGCCTATCTTGCGGCTGTGCCGGCAGCTATGAAGTGCAACAATGGCACCCCCGCGCTGATCGCGCTGGATGAATCATGCAAGGTGGGTCCCGAGGTTGATGACTTCCTTCGTCGCTACAAACCGGCTTCAGTTTACTGCCTCGGCGCGCCAACGACCCCTGCGACAACCCAGCCGGCAGGCCCGGCCGGTGCGTGGATGTCCGTGGCGGGCGAGTCCGCCGACTCGGCTGCCTGGTCGCTGGCGACGACGTTCTGGAAAACCGCCCGAACGGCGGTGGTTTGCAGCGATGACAATTACGCGATGGCGCTGACGGCGTCATCGGTAGCGGGACGGCTTCGGGTGCCCATGTTGTATTCCAAGGCCACCGGCATGACGCGGGCTAACATGAGTTGTCTGCGTTACCTGGGGGTTCGAAGGGTTGTCGTGATAGGCCCGGCGAACAAGGCTGTGGCCGACATAAAACAGGCTGGATTGAAGGTTACCGAGTTGCGTAACATCCCGGCCGTGCTTAAATGGATGCACCAGAAAAAGCTGCCAATGACGTATCTGGCGGTCACCAATCCCGACGATCGCGACAAGCTGGTCATCCGCAAGCTTTCGCTGACGGCTCCGCTTTTGGCGGCGGCCCGTAACGGCGTGGCGGTGGGGCTGGCGTACAAGACCATCTGGAAGGTTGCCTTTAAGGGGACCGACTGCAAGGACGACGCCCCCAAGGGCACCCCGGCCAGCAAGAAGACCCCGCGAAAGGGCAAGCTTATCGTAGATGGCAAGAAGATCGCTTACGTCGCTACAAGCCAGAACAGCGTAAAGGATTACACGCAGGCCAATATCGATTTCAACGGCAACGGGAAGTTCGACGACGCGGGCGAGGGGCCTTTCCGTCCCGGCTCGGTCGTAAAGCTCAATGGGCGAAATTGTTCGATCTCGATGGGTGTAAGAAACGGCATGGGCAAGGCGGAAATCGGCATCACATCCCCGTGCGCCGATGATATCCTGGCCGACCTGAAGGGCCTCTATGGGGCCATGGGCGGCGCGCCAAAGCACCTTTGCATTGTCGGCATGCCGGATGGCATACCCCAGGCGATCGTCCCGGAGCGTGCGGGGGAAGGCGCCTGCCGCGACATATGCTCGGACTTCCCCTTCACCAATACCGATGATGACATGTTCGGCGAGGTGGCCTTGGGGCGTGTGACGGCTGAGAGCGTCACCTTCTCGACGCTATATGCCAGTCGGGTAATTACTTATCCCAAGCTGCTGGATGCTTCCTGGGCCACCAAGGTCGGGCAGGCCCGATGGGAGAATGCCTATGGAGAGCTCTTCGAAAACGTCGGGTTCACGGTCGCGCCGCACCACGACGTGGACAAGCTCAAATGGATTGTAAAACCCGCTGGGAAGTCCCGCGGCAAGCGGACTCGGAACATTGCCCACAACTCGCCGCTGACGAGCGTGGCAGCCATCGTTCACACGGACCATTCATGGTGGCGGGAGATCGGCAAGACATACAACTGGGATTCCGACGTTCTGCTGGCGCCGGTGTTGGTGGAGTCCGGCGGGTGCTTGACGACCGCCTTGGACCGCCAGCCGGACTTCCACTCGGTGGTTACCCGGATGCTGCGAAACGGTGCGGTAGGCTTTGTCGGTAACTGCTTGCCCGCTACGGCTTTCCAGGAGCAGCAGCGGATGGTGTTCTGGAACGAGGTCCTCGCTGGGCGAACTTCTGGCCAGGCCCAGCTCGAGGCATCCAACTGGGCGGTAGAGGTTGTGCAGGAGACAGGCCAGCAAAACGGCGGGCCGAACCACTACATGCTGTACCTCTGCGGGTTGTTCGGCGATCCGGGGTTCACGATGCACATCCCGACCGAGCCGCAATCGGCCCCGGCACGCGTGGAATCAAAAGGCGACGTGGTAAGCGTTTACGCTCCGGCCCAGTGGTGGCCCTGCCGCATCCGCGTGCCGGAAGATTGGAAGCTCTGGACGGACAAGGACCTGTACGTAATCCGCGGGGCGGGGACGTT
The DNA here is from genome assembly GCA_964564285.1 of uncultured Planctomycetaceae bacterium. Classification (GTDB taxonomy): domain Bacteria; phylum Planctomycetota; class Phycisphaerae; order SM23-33; family SM23-33; genus JAUWQU01. The sequence continues at coordinate 5,257 of CAZMBZ010000037.1, forward strand.
CCCCAACCGCCACTGGGTGGATGGCGGCTACGACGCCGAGGAAACCTACGTCGGCGCGGTTCTGCGAACGGATCGAAAGGTCGCGAGCATCAAGCAGGTCCAGTCGCCCAAGAAGCCCCTGGGCTGGACGGGCAAGTTTATTGTCGACAAAAACGTTGACGGAACAAGCACTTATCGATGGCGAGTGCGCCTGGTTGATTTCGACCAGAAGACCGGCAAGATCATCAGCAAGGTGGACCGGCTGGACTACAAGATAACGTTCGAGGATTCGCTGGTGAGCAAGCCGTGAGGCATTTCGGCCGCCATCGCGGCCGGGATGCACACGCCGTATTGCGAATCGAAAAGTCCCTTGGCAAGGCAGCGGTCAAAATGGTAACATGCGGCCCCCCGGCCGAAGGTCACTGGCAGGTTTGCCGGGCGTGGCGATGAGGTAATAAGAACATAGGGAGTTTGTGCTGCATGGCAGAACATCTGCCGGGCACCGTTGCTGATGGGAACCTCCGCAGAGGCAGGAGACGAGCGTGAATTTGAAGACATCAGATCGCCAGGAACCCAACGTTCGCCGCACGGCGGGCGGCGCGGCTTGGCGACTCGCTAAATCCTTGCTACACATCGCCATTATGACCGCTGCGATTCTGCCGATTGGGTGCAGCAACTCGCCGTACCCCGAGAAGGACGCCAACACCAGAACGCTGTACAACTCGATGATGGAGGAGCCTCTAACCCTTGACCCAGGCGTGGTCTACGGGGGGGGCTCGAGCATCCTTATGGACATCGTCGAGACGCCGCTCCAGTACAGCTACATTGACAGGCCCTACAAGCTCGAACTGCTGCTGGCCAGCGAAATGCCGACACGCCGGTACGAGAACGTCGAATACGACGGCAATACGTATCGTTGTCCCGTCTATACGGTCCACCTCAAGAAGCATGTGATGTACCAAAACCACCCGTGCTTCATGGAGGAATACCGCCACCTGACTGATGAACAACTGCGGCCGATTTCGAGCATCAAGGATTTCGAGAAGACCGCCACTCGGGAGTTGACGGCTGACGACATCATATATGGCATTCGTCGGCTTGGCGACCAGCGGATCGACTTCCCGGTCTACAGTGTCTTCTCGGACAACCTCCTGGGCTTCGACGGCTTCAGCAAGGCCCTGGCTGCCCGGCTTGACACCGCTCGCGAGAAACGGCAGAAGGCGGCAGGACCGCTGTACAACAAGGAGATGGACGAGCAGTTCAACCCCGTCTCCCTGGACTACGGCGAAGGCGCCGAGAAGTACCCGTTCATCCGAAAGGTCGGCCGCTACACCTTCGAACTGGTCCAGGTCGGCAAGAAGATCGAGAAGAATGGCCCCGCGATCAAAGACGAGGACATCGGCGGATACCCCCAGATCCTCTACTGGATGACCTTCAGCTTTTTCGCCCCGGTGCCCCACGAGGCAGTGGAGTTCTTCACCCAGCCGGGCATGCTCGCACGGGGCATCACGCTCGATAAGAACCCGGTTGGCACGGGTCCATACGTGCTGGATGACTACGATCCGACCAGCCAGGTGGTGTTGCGGCGGAACCCCAACTTCCGCGTCGTGAAGTACCCGTCACTGGCCAGGCCGGACCCCAACGACGAGGAAGCCGTCTGGAACTACAACTTGATGAAGGACAACGGCTTGCTGGAAGACTCCGGCAAGCGGCTGCCGTTCATCGACACAATCGTATTCCGCATCGAGAGGGAGGCGATCCCTCGGTGGAATAAGTTCATGCAGGGCTACTACGACACCTCGGGTGTTCAGGTTGAGCAGTTCGACCAGACGGTCTCGCTCAGCTCGCAGGGCGAATTCAATCTCACGGATTCGATGAGCAGTCACGGCATCCGGCTGCTCCAGACGACGACTGCCTCGCTGGGCTACGAGATGTTCAACATTAACGATCCTGTATTCGGTGGTTATGGCGAGAAGGCCCAGAAGATTCGCCAGGCCATCAGCATCGCCATTGACACCGGCGAGGCGATCGACATTTTCAGTAACGGCATGGCTCTGGAGGCCCAAGGCCCGATTCCGCCTGGCGTTTTCGGAAATGTGTCGGGCAAGGCGGGCATCAATCCGTACGTCTTTGACTGGAACCCTTTAGCCAAGAAGCCCGTTCGCAAGAGCATCGAAGAAGCCAAGAAGCTGCTCGCCGAGGCGGGCTATCCGGGCGGCTTCGACGCCAACGGAATGCCCCTGGCCATCGATTACGTTACCTACCAGGTCTCGCCGCAGGCGCGCAGCGGTCTGATGCTGCTCCGAAAGCAGCTCCAGCGGATCAACGTGCGGCTCGATACTACCCAACTGAGCTATAACGAGTTCCGCAAGAAGATCATGAACGGTGGCTACCAGATGGCGCCCCAGGGCTGGGCAGCCGACTACCCGGATCCAGAGACCTTCCTCATTCTGTTCCACAAGGCCGAGAAACTCTCCGAGGAAGCCAAGAAGCAGCCCAGGTACAGCAACCCCGAGTACGAGAAGCTTTATACGAAGATGGCCAGCATGGATAACTGCCCCGAGCGGATGGAGATCATTCAGAAGATGGTCGCGATCTTGCGGGCCGACGCCCCGGTCGTCTTCAAGAGCCACTCGATGGCCACCGGCCTGTCGCACGACTGGCTGCACAACTATTTCCCCTACCCTCTGACCAAGGGCACGGATAAATACCTGCGAATCGATGCCCCCACTCGTTTCGCGTATCGAAAGAAGAACAACGTTCCAAACTACTGGCCGGTGGCGATTCTGCTGATGGGCCTGGTGGCCATCGCAACCCCCGCCGTGATCATGACTCGGCGACACCTGCGAGAAAAGTAAGCCATGATTGCATACATCATCCGACGTATTCTGTACGCGATTCCGATCGTAATCGGCGGCGTGTTACTGACGTTCCTGCTGTTCTTCATCGCCAACTCGCCGGAGGATATGGCGCGTCAGGCACTGGGCACGCACGCCGATGAGGCTGCCGTCCAGAAGTGGGTGGCTTCACGCGGCTACGACGTGCCGATGTTCTTCAACCCCGACGCCAAGAACTTCGGCAAGGTCACCAAGACGATGTTCTACCAGAAGACCGCCCGGCTACTGGCGTTCGACCTGGGCCGTTCCGACGCGGCGGGCCATCGTCTCATCGGTCCAGAAATCCGCCGGCGGATGTGGCCCAGCTTGTGTATCGCGGTGCCCAACTTCATATTGGGCCTGTTGGTGAACATCAGCTTATCGCTGATTGTCGCATTCTGCCGCGGGACGTACCTCGACCGCAGTGCAACGGTGATTTGCGTGGTGATGATGTCGGTTTCGGGCCTGTTCTACATTATCGCGGGCCAGTTCATTTTCGCCCAGTGGCTGAAGATATTCCCGATTTCGGGCTTCGACTGGGGGGGCAACACGATCCGGTTCGTGTTCCTGCCGGTTCTTATCGGCGTGTTCACCGGCATCGCAGGTGGGGTGCGATTCCTGCGAACGGTCATGGTCGAGGAAGTCGGCAAGGACTATGTCCGCACCGCCCGCGCCAAGGGCCTCGGCGAAAAGGCCGTCATGTTCCGCCACGTGCTCAAGAACGCCATGATCCCAATCCTCACCGGCATGGTTCTGACCATCATGTTCCTGTTCATGGGCAGCTTGGTCACTGAATCGTTCTTTGGCATCCCGGGCATGGGCGCCATGACCATGACCGCCATCAACGCCCAGGATTATTCTGTGATCCGCTCGATGACGTACATCGGCTCGCTGCTGTTCGTTACGGGCCTGCTGCTGACGGATATTGCCTATACGCTGGTCGACCCGCGCGTCTCACTGGGTTCCGGCGGCTCGCGTAGTCTTCACGGCCAGCCTTCGTTGAAGGAAGTGGCCGTCGTCGTCAGCAGCCTGGCCGTCCTGGTTGCCATGGCGTTCAGCATCTACCGCGTGGTCAAGTACCTCAACGGCCTGAACCTCCAGACTCGCGTTCCCATCGTGTCCAACGTCCTTGCGGTCGTGGCGATTGTGGCCTTTACCGGCTTCTTGATCTTCGCCCGCGGCAGCGAGCTGTGGTGCAGCGCCTGGCGACAGGTCCGTCGCAACCGCGTGGCGATGGTGTCGATGGTATTCCTGATTTTCTACGGGGCCGTGGGCCTCGCCGACGGCATATCCTGGCGGGATCTGAAGATCCCCGAGGGGGCACCCGAAGGCACCAGGCCGGTCCTGACCGAACCGCGGTCCGTGCTGGATCGGGGCTTCGATATTCCCAAGCTGGCCGCGGGCGAGTATGAGGAGAAGACCTACTCGGCCCCGCTGGCAAGCCACCTGTTGACCAAGGAGACCACCGAGAAGGAGATCGACGGCAAGATGGTCAAGCAGCGGAAGTACAAGCCGCTCAAGCGACCGTACCGTCACCTTCTGGGCACCGACCAGACGGGCAAGGACGTGCTCTACGTGACGTTCAAGGCAGTGCGGACCGGCCTGATCATTGGCGCCCTGCCCATTCTCATCACCGTGCCGCTGGCGATTTTCTTCGGCGTCTCAGCGGGGTTCTTTGGCGGCTGGGTCGATGACACCATCCAGTACCTTTACAGTACAATGGCGTCGATCCCGGGCATTCTGCTGATGGCGTGCTTTATGATCCTGTTCGGCAGGGGCGTTCCCCAACTCGTCGTGGTGATGGGTATCACCGGCTGGGTGGGCCTGTGCAGGCTGCTTCGCGCCGAGACGCTCAAGCTGCGCGAGCGCGAGTACGTTCAGGCCTCGACGGCCTTGGGGGTCTCGAAGTTCCGAATCCTCACCAAGCACATCGTTCCCAACCTCATGCACCTGGTTCTGATCACGGTGGTGCTTAGTTTCAGCGGGCGGGTTCTTTCCGAAGTCATGCTCAGCTACATCGGCATCGGCGTCGGGCCAGACACGCTGAGTTGGGGCACGATGATTAACGCCGCACGGTCCGAGTTGGGACGAGAACCGATCGTGTGGTGGACCCTGGTGGCGGCGTTCCTGGCCATGCTCGGCCTGGTCCTGCCGGCCAACCTTTTTGCAGACGCCCTGCGCGACGCGCTCGACCCATCGTTGCGGGTTCGCGGAGCGGGAGATAGCTGATGACGTTGATGCAGGTCAAAAACCTTAAAACCTATTTCGGCACGCTGGACGCGCCGCGCAAAGTTGTGGATAACGTGTCGCTCGACATCGAGGCCGGCCAGACTCTTGGCCTGGTCGGAGAGAGCGGTTGCGGCAAGAGCCTGACGGCCCTGTCAGTGATGCAGCTTCTGCCGACCGTCGCCCGCGTCGGCGGCGGGCAGGTCCTTTTCAAGGGTCAGGACATCCTGCAGATGAGCCCCGATGAGCGGCGGGAGATTCGAGGCCGGCACATCTCGATGATTTTCCAGGAGCCGATGACCAGCCTCAATCCGGTGCTATCGGTCCAGACACAGCTTCTCGAAGCAATCCCCAGGAGCGTCCGCGAGGGCGGGCCTGAAGGCCCCGTTCGCCGCGTGTCTCGCGCCCAACGGATTGCACAGGCTGTCGAGGCCCTGCGACTGGTCGAGATGCCAGAGCCCGAGCGCCGACTGCGAGAGTACCCCCACCAGCTATCCGGAGGCATGCGCCAACGCGTGATGATCGCTATGGCAATTGCGAGCCGTCCGGAACTGCTGATCGCCGACGAGCCGACGACCGCCCTTGACGTCACCGTCGAGGCAAAGATCCTCGACCTCCTGCGCGACCTGCAGGCCAAGCTTGGCACGTCGATCCTGTTTATCACCCACGACCTCGCGGTAATCGCCACTATGGCCAGCCATGTCGTCGTCATGTACGCCGGCAAGATCGTCGAAAAGGCGCCGGTGGATGAACTCTTCGCCCAGCCGCTGCATCCATATACCGAGCGGCTTCTTCGATGCAGACCCACTCGAACCCGCCGCGGGCAGGAATTGGAAACTATCCGCGGTATCGTCCCGAATCCAGAACAGTACCCCAAGGGATGTCGTTTCTGTGGCCGTTGCCCGCGAGTCTTCGGGCCGTGCGAGATGAACGAGCCACCACTGACGGAGATAAGCCCCGGTCACTTCGTGGCCTGTCACCTGTACGCCAAGGAAACCACGCCGGAAGTGTGGACCCCGCCTGTCCAGGCTGTCGATACCGCCCAGAGCCAGAGGCCCGAAGACGGCGTGCTGCTGGACATTCAAGGCCTGTCGATGCACTTCCCCATCCGCAAGGGCGTCCTTCAGCGAGTTGTCGGGCACGTTCGGGCTGTCGATGAGGTGGACATGGTCATTCGTCGCGGGCAAACCGTCGCGCTGGTCGGCGAGAGTGGCTGCGGCAAGACAACGTTCGGCAAGACGCTCGTTCGCCTCCTGCCCGCAACGGCGGGAAGCGTCTTCTTCGCCGGGCAGGATACGACGAAGTTGAACGAGCGTTCCCTGCTGCAATTCCGCCAGAACGCCCAGATCGTCTTCCAGGACCCCTACTCGTCGCTGAACCCGCGAATGCTCGTGCAGGACATCGTCGATGAAGGCATGAGGGTACACCGCATAGGTGCAGGCCGAGCCGACAGACTGAAACGAATAGAGGCGCTGCTGTCCGAAGTTGGCCTCGAAAAAGGCGCCATGACCTGCTACCCCCACGAGTTCTCCGGCGGGCAGCGACAGCGAATCGGTATCGCCCGGGCACTGGCGGTCGAACCGAAATTCGTCGTCCTCGACGAGCCGACCAGCGCGCTCGACGCGTCCATCCAGGCTCAGATACTCAACCTCCTGCGAAGGCTCCAAAGACGCAACGAGACGGACTGGCTTACATACATGTTCATCACCCACGACCTCGGCGTTGTCGAGTACATTGCCGATGAGGTCGCCGTAATGTACCTCGGGCGAATCGTCGAACAGGCCTCGACGGAAGCCCTCTTCGACAAGCCGCTGCACCCCTATAGTAACGCCTTACTCTCGGCCGTACCGCAAGTGGACAAGTCCACCGGCAGGAAACGCATCCTCCTGGAAGGAGACGTGCCCTCGCCGAGCGATCCTCCTCCGGGCTGCCACTTCCACCCGCGGTGCAAGCACGCCATGCCCATCTGCAAGGAAGTCTATCCGCCCTTGACAACCATGCCCGATGGCAGAACCGTGCGCTGTCACCTGTTCGGCGAAAAGAAATAGGTTTCAGTTCTCGAACCCAAGGTCCTCGGAAGCAGGCACGAGGCCATCAAAGATGCCACGGCTCTCGCATGGTGCGCTTCATCATTCGTGACGCGTCCGCATCCCCGATGATCCACTCGGTGATCGCATCCCACCGGATCTTCCGCCTGGTGCGGACGGCGATGTCCGTCAGGTGGCTGAAGGTATCTGATCGCACGGCGTCGGCGATGGGGCAGACGGGGGTCTTTCGCGACAGTACGCAATCGATGAAGTTGGCCTCGTGGCCGGGGCTTCGGGGCATGTGTACGTCGCTTGGTCCGATAATCGAGGTGCGCAGCGAGTCGGGTTCGGTAATCAGGCCCAGATAGGAAATCGCCACCCATCCGTCCGTGCCGATGATATGGGCGTAGTTGCTCAGCGGCGCAAGTCTTGGATGTTCCTCCTGGGCAATGCCCGCCGCCCGAAACGTCATCTTAACGCCGCTGGCGAACTGGATGCTCGCGTCCCAGTCCGTGACGACGTCGTTTTGTCCCTCAGCCGGGATAACACCGGTGCCCTCGATTTCCAGGTTGCCCTGCAAGTGCGTGTCGAACGCCGAAACCAGCAGGTCCAGCGGGTGAGCGCCCCAGCCAGCCAGGAAGCCCAGGGCGTAGTCCCGCACATGCCACCAGTTCCCTCCGCGATCCGGGCAGCCCGTGTAAGGCCTCCACGGTGCCGGCCCCAGCCACATGTCGTAGTCCAAGCCTGGCGGCACGGGTCGGGCCGCCGTCGAACCGCCGGCGGGGCTGTTGGGAGACTTGACGCGGATCTCCAGCACCTTTCCGATTCGACCGCTGCGAACGAGTTCAGCTCCGAACGCGCACAAGCCCCATGACCGCGACTCGGCCCCATATTGGACCACGGCGCCGTGGCGTTTCACGGCCTCGCGGCAGGCGATATCCTCGGCAATGGAAATGCCCAGTGGTTTCTCGACGGACACGTCCTTGCCGGCGCTGACAGCGGCGATGGTCATGGGAACGTGCCAATGGTCCGGTGTGGCTATTCCCACCGCGTCTATATCAGGCCGGGCCAATACCTCGCGGAAGTCGCGGTAGGTTTTGCAGTCGGAGTTGCCGTATCGCTCATCAACGGTCTTTTTGGCTGCGTCGCGGCGGTTCTTCCAAACGTCGCAGACGGCGACGAGTTGGGCCTTCGGGCTGCCCAACTGCTCCCGGAGGTCCATCATTCCGCGCGGCCCCATGCCGATGTAGCCAAGTACGACCCGATCGCTAGCCGGCGCCCGGTCACCCTTGCCAAGTGCCGTCGATGTAATCACGTACGGCGCCGCAACGGCAGCGCCGCCGGCAAGGAACAGCCCCTTGAGAAACCCTCTGCGGGTAGACCTTGAGTTGCGACGTATTGTGACGCAGCCATTGGCCAAAGTTGTCATCTCACGTCTCCTCAGTTCGCCACAGCAGCGCCGTGGGCCTGGAGGCATGACGAACACTCATCGCCTGCCGCTTGTCTTACGGGCGACAATACACCCAATTCCTAAGGCTTCGCTGGTTTTCGCATGAACTCCGCAGCGGTCTGCAACTTCGGCGGGTTGGTGTCCGCCTGGATATCGGCGATCAACTTGTCGATTGTCGCCACGCGCGGGTTTGCCTTGGCATTGGGTTTCCCTCCGCCGACGCCCTCGCGAAGCTTTCGCAAGGCTGGCACCAGTTCCCGCGCGTTTCCGCCGTATCGGCTGAGGTAGACGAGGCACTTGTCGAAGCGGCGGCCAAGTCCCCAGCGGCCTACTTCGATGACGTCCACGCACATCTGCATGCCCTCGTGGATGTGGCGCCTGGAGATCAGGTCCAGTCCCGCCAGGCGGATGCCATCGGCGAACATTGTGTTGCTCGGTGCCATCTTGGCCGTGGCGACCATGATGTCCGGCAGAAGGACTTGGAGATCCTCGTCGGTCAGTTTGGGGTAAATCGCGCCGACCTTGCCCCTTGCGGCGGAGTCTTCGTTTTTCAGCAGGCCCCTGATGGCGGGGTACAGCAGCTTGCGGTTCTCGCCCTCGAGCGACTCGGCCAGGGAGGCCTGCCCGCCGGCCTTGAGGAACAGAGCCTTGGCGACGGAACGATTCACGATTCCGCGGGGGTCGTCGGGCGCATTGGCAGCCGCCATTTTGAGAAGGTCCCCCGCCGCCGCCTCGCGGGCTTTCTCGTCGCCGGCGCTGAGGGCTCGGGCAGCCAAGCCGCGCAGCCACTGGTCCTTGTCGCTCAGCAGTTCTCGCAGCTTGGCTGCGGCGGGGGAAGCCTTGGCGCCCAGCATCAGCAGCGCTTCGCACGCGCCGTAACGGGTGTTTTGATCCTGGGAGCCCAGCATCGCCGTCAGTTGGGCCACGACATTGTCATCCCGCCGGCTGAGCGAGCTTGCCGCCCTGGTTCGCACTGCCGGCGACCAGCTTTTCAGGCCTTGCAGCAGCTCGGACGTGGGCTTGGAGTCGTAGCTGGTCTTATTCCTCCAGAAGTCAAACCCCTTGCCCGCGTCGATCGTAGCGGTGACCTGCTCCCTGGTGAGGGGCTTGACGCAGGTGAGTTTCTTGCCGGTCAAACAGAGGCTTTTGAGCGGAAGGGCATAGGCAAGCAGATACGCGCCGGTCGAGTCCCAGCCGGGGTAGCAGTGATGGTTCCAGTTGGCCGGGTTGCCCTGGTAGACGAAAGTGCCATCCCACGCGCGGGCCAAGTCGTAGTACCATGCGTCCTGTTTCAGATACGCCGCGGTGGCCAGCTCGCCACTGCGCGACACGCCGGGCATGGCCCAGAGCACGTTGAAGAAGTTGCCCGTGTGCCCGCTCTCTCGTTCGGCCCAGGCGGCCGTGCCCATGCGGGCGAAGAAGCCCGCCGCCTCGGCGTCTCCCAGCAGGTCAAACAACACAGCCGCACTGGAGCACTTGCCGTTATCTTCGTGGTCGGGCCATGGGTCGTGGTCGCCGTAGGGGATCGCGCCCTTGTTGGCATACCAGCGCAGGAAGCTCGACGCCTTTGCGATCGCGCGGTCCAGCACCGGGTCCTTCACGCCGGCCTGGCGAGCCAGCACCATCGAAATCGTCAGGGACAGACCCGGCTGATTCATCGCGCCGTAGCCGTTGAGGATGCCGTTCGGGCGGGCGAACTTGTGCCCCCACGTGCCGACGTTGCTCTGGCCCCGTGCAGCCTCCATCGTCAGGCGTTTCAGGCCGGGCAGGATCGACTTGTCACCCGTGGCCATGTAATACTCGGCCAGGAACATGTTCGCGTACCCGTAGTGCCACGTCGCCATGCTTTCGAGTCGGAGTTCTGCCGCCAGCTTGGCGTACTCGGCCAGCAGAGGCTTGTATTCCTCCTTGCCGCTGGCAAGCAGCGCCAGGGCGTTGAGGCTGTTGGGGATGGAGACTTTGCCCAGACCCTTTTTCGCGATGGCCCGGCAGCCTTGCTCGAAGATCTTCTTGGACTTCGAACAGTTGTACGGGGCCGTGTCGCTGTAGGCGCCCAAGACCGCGAGCTTGATCTCGACGTTTTCGGTCTTGCCCGCACGCCAGCGGATGAGCTTCATCAAGCCGTGGTTTTTTTCCTTCTCAGCCTCGGTCAGTGCCCGGGCGAACAGAACCCTCGCATCGTCGTCAAACGGTTTGCCCGCCAGGCCGAGGATCACGTCGCCCTTGGCCAGCACGCCGGCGGCGGGGCTGCCGGCGGCGACCGTCGTGATGTAAATCTGCCTGGCGTCGAAGGTATGGCCCCTCCAGCCCCACACCCAACCACGAGCGCCGGTGGCGCCCAGCGTCCAGTCGTGGGTCTTGTCCGGTTTGGCACCCTTGGTGAAATCCATAACCGCTGGCCTGCCACCTCTTGCGGCGGCATTCAAAACTAGTGGTGACACTGTCATGAGCACAACGGCAACCAGCAGGATAACGATGCGGCCATTCAAAATAATTCTCACTATACAGTCCTTTCGCGCGGTCCGGCAACTTGCGGTCAGAAGCGGATTTCGCCAATAAGTTTCTACTTTGCCGCCTTCTTGATGAACTCAGCGACGGTCTGAAGTTTCGGCGGGTTTGTGTCGGCCTGGATATCGGCGATCAGCTTGTCGAGTTTCGCAGACTTGGCTTTGTCTCTGCCGACGCGCTTTTTGAGCTTCTGCAGCTCGGGCAGGAGTTCACGCGCGTTTCCGCCGTATCGACTCAGGCAGTCCAGGCACTGGTCGAAGCGATGTCCCATTCCCCACCGGCCTGGCTCTATGACGTCCAGGCACAACTGCATGCCTTCACGGATATGGCGTTTGGAAAGCAGGTCCAGCCCCGCCAGGCGGATCCCATCGGCGAACATTATGTTGCTGGGAGACATTTCCCGAATTGCCTTGACGATGGCTGGCATCAGCACCGCCAGGTCGCGGTCGGTCAACTTGCCATAAATGCGCCCCAGCGATCCGCGGGCGACGCCGTCTTCGTTCTCCAATATCGACAGGATGGCTGGATATAGCAACTGGCGGTCGACGCCCTCCAGGGAATCAGCCAGGATGCTTCTGGGTCCGCGCGCCCCGGGGAAGAGCGCGAATAGCGCCTGGCAGGCACCACGTTGGGCCATTCGCCGCGGGTCGGCCCGGTTGGCGCGAGTCGTCATGGCCAGCAGGTCGTCCACGCTGGCTTTGCGGACCTCGGGGCTCAGCGCCGGCAGGGCCTTGCTCGCCAGAGTCTGCAGCCACGGGTCCGAATCCTTGAGCAGCGCCCGCAACTGAGGCCCAGCCGCGTCGGCCTGCGCCCCCAGGCAGCCCAGTGCTTCGCAAGCACCGTAACGGGCGTAGCGATTGGAGCTGGCCAGCATTGTCAGCATCGTTGGCACAAAATCGCCCTTGCGCGAGCCCAACGCCTGGGCTGAACGCTTGCGAACAGCGGGCGACCAGTTCGACAAGCCCGCCAGCAACTGGTCGGTCGTGCGTTTCTCGTAAGGGTTTTTGCCGGTCCGGAAGCCGTAGTCGCGTCCGGCGGCAATGACCTCATCCACCTCCCTGGCGTTCAAGGCGGGAATCGAGCACGGTTTCTTGCCCGTCAGGTAGAGGCTTTTCAGCGGCAGTGCATAGGCCAGCATATATGCGCCTGTGCAGTCCCACCTCGTATACTTGCGATGCTCCTCCTCGCCAATTGGCGAGCCCTGATACCCGAAGGCACCATCCCAACCCCGGGCCATGTCGTAGTACCACGCCTGTTCCTTCATATAGGTGCCGGTGGCAAGCGGGCCGCAGCGGGAAACTCCGGGCATCGCCCATAGCATATTGAAGAAATTGCCCGTGTGACCGCGTTCCCGCTCGTCGTAGGCGGCGGTGGACATCCTGGCGAAAAACGCCGTCGCCTCGGAGTCTCCCAGCAGGTCGAACAGCACGGCGGCGTTGGAGCACTTGCCGTTGTCCTCATGCCCGGGCCAGGGCTGGTGATCGCCGTAGGGGACCGCGCCCTTGTTGACATACCAGCGCAGGAAGCTCGACGCCTTGACAATAGCGCGGTCCAGGATCGGGTCTTTCACGCCAGCCTGGCGGGCCAGCACCAGCGATACCGCAAGGGGCAGGCCCGGCGAGTTCATCGCGCCGTAGCCGTTGAGCACGCCGTCCGGGCGGGCAAACTTATGGCCCCACGTGCCGACGTTGCTCTGGCCCTTGGCGGCCTCCATGGTGAGACGCTTCAGGCCGGGCAGGATCGACTTGTCGCCCGTGGCCATGTAATACTCAGCCAGGAAGGTGTTGGCGTACCCGTAGCTCCACGTGGCCATGCTCTCGGCACTGAAGGCGGCCACTGTCTTGGCATACTCGGCCAGCAGCGGCTTGTATTCCTCCTTGCCGGACGCCAGCAGGGCCAAGGCGTTGAGGGAGTTGGGGATCGAAACCCTGCCCAGGCCCTTCTTGGCGATGACCCGGCAGCCGATTTCGAAGATCTTCTTCGACTTGGGGCAGTCGTACGGAGTCGTGGCGCTGTAGGTGCCCATCACGGGCAGCTTGATCTCGACGCTATCCGTCTTGCCTTCGCGCCATCGGAGGAGCTTGAGCAGGCCGTGGTTTTCTTCCTTCTCTGCCTCGGTCAGCGCGCGGGCGAATTGGATCCTCGCGTCGTCGTCGAAGGGCTTGCCGGCCAGGCCGAGGATCACGTCGCCCTTGGCGAGCACGCCATCGGCGGGCGAGCCGGCAGCCACGGCCGTGATGAGGATCTGCCGGGCCTCAGCGGTTCGGCCTCCCCATCCCCATACCCACCCGCGGGCGCCGGTGGCGCCGAGGTTCCAATCGTGGCTCTTGTCGGGTTTGCCGCCCTGAGTAAAGTCCATCATGGGCGTATTGGTTTTCGCCTTGGCGGCGTAAGCGGCCGGCGCGGCAATCATGGCCACCACGACCAGCACGATCACGATGCGATCCTTCAAGATGTTTCTCACGATAGAGCCCTTTCAGTGAGCCTGGTAACTTGTGAACTCTTGCGGGCACACTTCATGCGCCTCGCGAACTGGCCAATGCGTCCGGGTTACCGCCGGAGGCACCGCCGGGCGAACCTTGTTCCATGTATCTTCAACCCACCGCACGGGGCCGGGTTGCAACTATTATGTCCAGCCGGGGCGATGCAGGGCCGCTCGTGGCTCGCCCGCTCAGCCTTTGTTCTGATCCTGCCAACGCCTACGTTGACGCTGTGGCGCGTATGCGGCATTAGCCTCCAACGTTGTGTTCGGTTTCTAGTAGCTTACAGTTGTCCTGAAGATCCTTGCGACTAACCAAAACATCGAATGGCGTGGGTAATTCAAAACACAATACTTGGTTCCGCCTCTTCTTCGGAATCATCTTTTTGAGTAGCGCTTTGTGATTTGGAACCAGGCACTGAATAGGTTGTGATTCATCATCTGGAACGTGGTGAACGACTAGTTCTGATGCTGCGGGCAGTGTTGCATCGCATGACTCTGTATAATCATCCAGAATCGCAACTGTATCCAAATACCAAATGCACTCCACGCTAAGCGGGGATGTGTTCTGATATCTTTGTCCTTTCTCAATCATCATGGCGAATTCGCATCCGAAGGGAGAAAAAGATAGGACTGTCCATCAGGAGCCATTCCACTCAGCCTTTGACCAGCCCGCGAGCCTTGAACCATGCCAGGCATTTCGCCTGCCATGCCACCCACTCTTTGCCCTTGCCGCAGCCCAGACCATGAGCGCCGGTCGACAATTCGAAAAACTCCGCCGGAACGCCGCAGGCCTGGAGGGCCTTGTAGAACATCGCGCTGTTGGCGACGGGGACGGCCTGGTCTGTTTTGGCGTGGGCCAGGAATGTCGGCGGGGTCTGTTTCGTGACTTGCTTCTCGTTTGACAGCAGGTCTATAAGTTCCGCCGACGGAGACCTGCCCAGCAGGTTTCTCCGCGAGCCGGCGTGACTCTTGGGACCCATCGTGATGACGGGATAAATCAGCACCATGAAGTCAGGCCGGCAGCTTATGCGATCGATGGGGTCGGCGGCATTGGGGTCGCCGGCGTCGAAGTGCGTGCCGACTGTCGAGGCGAGGTGTCCCCCGGCCGAGAAACCCATGATGCCGATGCAATTGGGATCGATCTTCAACTGCCGAGCCTTCGATCGGACCAGCCGCATCGCCCTCTGGCCGTCGCGCATTTCCACGGGATGGTGATACGGGCTCACCCGGTACTTCAGCACGATGCCAACAAAGCCGTACTGGTTCAGCCACCGGGCGACATCGTGTCCCTCGTAGGACATCATCAAGCTCCCGTAGCCGCCACCTGGGCAGATCACCACGGCGGCGCCGTTGGCTTTGCCCGCCTCGGGCATGTGTACGGTAATCGTTGGCGCGGTGGCTGGCTTCTTGACGTTCAGCATTGGCGCGCCGCCCGGCCAGAGCAACTCCGCCTTCGACTCGCCCGCCACGGCCGCGGATGCGAGAATCGCCAGCGTAAGACCACAACCCAACAAACTCATATGCATGTAAGCGTTCATAGTGTCTTTCATTGTACAAAACCCCTGCCGGAAGCAGGTTGCGATCCCTGAGCTACTTCTTCCACTTCTTCCACTTCTTCTTCTACTTCTTCTTGCCCTACTACCTATCATCTATCTATCGACTACCTTCTCTTCACCCCAGCCAGAAGCTGAAGTACAGATAGATTCCGACCACCAGCACCAGCACCGTCACCGTGAGCAGGACGTCCACGAAATTCCAGTTGGCGCGGCTTGTGCGTTTATCCTCATCCGTGGCGGTCGCGTAACTCAGCGAAATGATCTGCTCGGGCGATGGCGGGGCACTGAGCAACGATGCGACAACGACGATGACAATGCTCGCGGCGAACAGCACGCCGGAGAAGTACAGGAAGTTGAAGTCGCCGATCTGCGCCAGAAACGCTGGGTTCTCGAATTTGCCCGCGCCGAAGAACGCCTGGATCGTCAGCTTGGCCATGCCCAGAACGAACCCCGCCGCCAGGCCCCAGACCGCCCCATGGGCGTTGGTTCGCTTCCAGAACAGCCCGAGCAAAAACACCGCCGTGATCGGTGGAGCGAGGTATTGCTGAACACTCTGGAGGTACTCGTATAGCCCGCCCTTGGAAATCAGCGGCATGACGGGGATCCACAATATGCCCAGTACGACGACCACACCCGTTGCGAGTCGGCCTACCGTCACCAGGTGCCGCTCGCTCTTGCCGGGGCGAATCTTCTCGTAAATGTCGATTGTGAAAAGCGCTGCCGACGAGTTGAACAGCGACGACAGCGAACTCATCAGTGCCGCCAGCATGGCCGCGACAACCAGGCCCCGCAGGCCGTCCGGCAAGAGCTTGGTGACCATGGTCGGGAAGACCTGGTCGCCATCGAGCTGCGCAATTCCGTTGACGACCACAGGCAGGCCGTCCTTCATCTTCATGGGGATTTCGATAATCTCCTTGGAATTCAGGGCGTACCCGATCATGCCCGGCACGAGGAAGATCAGCACCGGCCAGACCTTCAGCAACCCGCCCCAGATCGCGCCGCGCCGGGCATCCTTGAGCGTCCTGCCAGCCAGCGTGCGCTGAACGATGTACTGGTCTGTACACCAGTACCATATCCCCACGATCGGCGAGGCGATCAGTATGCCAAGCCACGGAAAGTCTGGATCGCTCATAGGCCGCCACAGGGCGAATTGCTGGGCCTTTGCGCCGGCGATCCTGATAAGCTCATCCCAGCCGTGAGCGACCTGTCCGAAACTGCCACTGACGGCGGTAGCGGTCTCAGCCCCGCCGGAGCCGCCCAGGGCCCGCAGGCCGTAGAACGTGATGAAGAACGCGCCGACCAGCAGCACGACCGCCTGGGCGGTATCGGTATACAGCACGGCCCGCAGGCCGCCGAAGACGGTGTAGAGTCCGGTGAGAGTTACCGTGGCCAGCGCACCTACCCAAAAGGCGTTTTCCGGGCTGCCGAACGTGTGCGGCAGGAGCGCCTTGAAGACGATCGCCCCGGCATACACCGTCACCGATACCTTCGTGAAAATGTACGCCACCAGCGAGACCACCGAGAGTATCCATCGTGCCTTGCTGGAGAAGCGGCGCTCGAGGAACTCCGGCATGGTGTAGACGCCCGAGCGGTAATAAAACGGCACGAAAACCCACGCCAGCAGCATCACGATCCAGGCATGAAGCTCGTAGTGAGCCATGCCCATGCCCTTGGTCGCGCCAGACCCGGCCAGGCCCACAATGTGCTCCGAGCCGATGTTGCTGGCGAAAAGTGACGCCCCGATGGCGAAGAACCCCACGTTGCGACCGGCCAGGAAGTAGTCCTTGCTGGTCTTCTGATTGCGCGACGACCACCACACGACGCCAACCAGGGCTGAGAAATACAGAGCGATGATTGTCCAATCCAGTGCTGTCATGTCTCTCGCCTTTCTCAAATTCAGCCATGCCCGATGCTATGACGGGCTCGCCGACAGGTTGGCGGTCGCCGGTTCTTCAACTCAACTTGCCATCTCTGTGCGCCGCAATGAACTCCATTCCGTACATATCCTCGCCGGTCAGGAACGCCTTGGCGAGTTTGAACGATTCGGACGAGGGGTCCATCGCCCCAACCGCCGCGACGGGCATCTGGATGGGGTCGATTATCCCGCTGGAAGCGCCGGCCTCGGCGCAAAGATGCACGAAGGTCATGTTCAGCAGCTTTCGCTGCGGCATGCCAAATGACACGTTGCTGAAGCCGCCGCAAAGGCGGACGCCCTCGAACCTTCGCACGCACTCGGCCGTGGCGTCCAGGAAGTTCCGCCCGTGCATCGGGTCGGTGCTGATGGGTAGCACGAGCGGATCGAGGTACATTCGTTCGTGCTCGATGCCAGCTGCGTCGAGCTCAGCTATGATCGTCTCGAAGTTGGTAACCCGGCCTTCCACGTCGCTGGGCAGGTCGCTCACGCCGGCGGCGCTTACGACGGCCTCGGTGGCAAACCGGGCCATGACTTCCACCAACTCCTGCCGCTCGAGGCTTACCGAGTTGATCATTCGCTTTCGCCCGGAGGCCTTGCAGCACTCGAGGCCCGCGACAACCGTGGCCACGTTGGATGAGTCGATGCTCAGCGGCGTTTCGAACCTCTCGTTGAGGAACGTCGCCAGCCATTGCATGGCGGCAATCTGCTGGTCGGGTTTGTAGGAGTATTCATCGACGTTGACGTCCAGGAACGCCGCGCCCGCGTCGATCTGCCTCTGGGCGGCCCAGACCAGGTAGGCCTCGCCCAACTGACGGTCTTCGTCAGTCGCGCCCCGGGTGGCCTGGTGAATCGCCAGGGCCATGTGCTTTACCTTGCCATCGGAAAAGGCCGGGGATATCTCCGCCCAGTTACCGGGGATCGGCAGCACGCGGTCGGCGCCCTCGTGCTTGAACGCCACGCCCACTTGGCCACCGGGCAACTCGACCGTATGCAGGCCGCCAAGTTTCACGATCCGCGTGCAGTGAATGTTTTCGCCGATGACTACGAAATCTGACATGTCCATGGAATTTCTCTTTCCTGTAAAACCCGGCCTAACGCCTGCCGACCGATGTGCCAATATTATCGTTTGCCGCAGTCGGGGATTTTAGGCCCGTCGGGAGTTCGGAGCAAGCCGGAAGCACGGAAGGCTTCCCTTTCAGACCATTCCAGCCCTCCTGACCGCCT
>CAZMBZ010000038.1:0-17857 GCA_964564285.1 uncultured Planctomycetaceae bacterium
TGCACCTCAGCCGTCAGCGCTGCCGCAGGCGGACTGCGACTCGCGAGTCGGGCTGCTTGAAAAACGCGAAGGGGCGCCGCCAGCGCCCTGTTTTAACGAAGGGATTTTTGCAATGGCCAGTAAGAAACTCAAGGTTGGAATCATCGGTGTCGGCGGCATCTCCGGGATGCACTACAAGGGCTATGATAATTGCGAAGACGCCGAGCTGTGGGCGATTTGCGACATAAAGCCCGACGTGCTCAAGGCGAAGTCAGAGAAGTACGGCGTCCCGGCTGAGCGGTGCTTCCTCGACCATCGCGAGTTGCTCAAGCTCAAGGAAATCGACGCCGTCAGCGTCTGCACGCCGAACAAGTCGCACTGCGAGATTACGGTTAACGCCTTCAAGGCGGGCAAGCACGTTTTGTGTGAGAAGCCCATCGCCATGAACGCCCGCGAGGGCAAGAAGATGGTGGACGCTGCCGCCAAGGCGAAGCGGATTCTCCAGATCGGCCTGATGCAGCGTTTCCGCACGGATGCCAACTACGTCAAGGGTTTGGTGGATGACGGCACGCTGGGCGATATTTACTACGCTCGCTGCCGGGCCATTCGACGTCGCGGCGTGCCGAGTTGGGGCGTCTTCGGCCAGCTCGAGGAAAACGGCGGCGGCGCGCTTCTGGACATTGGGGTTCACATGATCGACCTCACGTGGTACGTTATGGGCAAGCCTCGCCCGGTATCGGTTACCGGGCAGAACTACAACACCATCGGCAACACGCCGGGACACTGGGGAATGTTCGGCCAGTGGGACCACGAAACCTACACCGTCGAGGATTTCACCAGCGGCTACGTCCGTTTCGAAAACGGCGCGACGATGTCGCTCGAGTGCAGCTTCGTTGCCAATCTCGACGCCGACAACGAGAATTTCCACATCGTCGGCACCAAGGGCGGCGCGGGCGTGGACCCGTTGAACGTTCAACTGGAACTGGGTGGGCACATCTGCGACGCCACGCCCCGCAACATGATGAACATCGACCTGCACGGCAAGCCAACCAAACTGGGCGGGCATCAACTGGAAGTCATACATTTTGTCGATTGTGTCCGGAACAACAAGCCCACCCGAGTTCCTGGCCACGAGGTGCTCTGGATCCAGAAGATAATCGACGGCCTGTACAAGTCCGCCAAGATCGGCAAGGAAGTGGCGATCAAGTAGGACGCAAGGGATCTAAGTTGCGTTATTGGTTTATCCGGGATACCCAGGGATAGATCCCGGTCGTCAGTGCGCCATCACGGGCTTTGTCCGCGATGGCGGCAAAACATTGTCATCTTTGACGCGGACCGAAAGTTCCCCGCGATTTCTGGCGATAAGACATAGGATAGTGCAGGGCCGCGCATCGGGCGATTCGCGACTGCCGCGTTGGATTATTTCGTAAGGACTGACGACCATGGTGCATCTTACGGCCGACGAATGTCGCGTGCTGGGCGTGCTTGTGGAGAAGGCCCACACCGTCGCCACGCAGTACCCGATGTCGCTGAACTCGCTCGTGACGGGGTGCAATCAGAAGTCCAATCGCAATCCGGTCATCAACATCAACGAGGACCGCGTCGTAAAGTCGCTCGAGAGTCTGCGGGACAAGCACTTGGTGCTCTTCGCGGACACCGCGGGCAGCCGGGTGATGAAGTACCGTCACAACTGTCGCGAAACGCTGGAGGTCGGCACTAACGAACTTGTCGTGCTGACCGAGTTGCTTCTGCGCGGCCCGCAGACGGCTGGGGAAATCCGCACTCGCGCCAGCCGGATGCATCCTCTCGGCTCGCTGGAAGAGCTTGGTAACCTGCTGAAGTTCATGATGGATCGCGACGAGCCCCTTATCCGGAGCGTGCAGCCGGCCCCGGGCAGCAGGGCGGGGCGATTCGCACAGTTGCTCTGCCCTCACCTTCACCGTCTGGATGAGCCGTCCAGCCATGTCGCGCCGCCTCCTGCGACGGTGCCAGTGGCGCAGGCGTCGCCGGTTGCGCCCGTCGCGCCGGTTGTGCCCGCCGTGGGGGAGTCCGCCCTTATCTCTCGTGTGGAGATGCTCGAGGGCGACGTGGTGCGGCTTCGTCGGGCTCTCGAACAGATGGCTGATGCTCTCGGCGAGACGGACATTCTTGATTCCCTGAAGGCCCCCTCGGCCGACGAGTCATCCGGCGATGATGTCGCCTGACGATGTGGGCTGTCGCGCGGGCTTTTTCGTTTTGTTTTCAACAGGGGCTGGGGACGCGGGGAATGCCGGGGGAAGCAAACGGGCGGATAGCGAAGACGATCGCGGATGGTCGCGGGTAGAAGATGGAGGAATCCGACAAATTGATTCTTTTATCCGCGGTCATCCGCGTTCATTATTACGGTCTGTCCCTGGCCGCGCTGCGCGGCGGGCATGTCATTTTACGAAAGGACAAATCCGATGAAGCGACGAGAATTCATGGTCGCCTCCGCTGCCGCTGCCGCAGGGAGCATGCTGCCGCTGGCCTGCGAGGCCGGCGCTGCCGGTACGGCTGGAGTGGCGAAGAAGGATATCTACGAGCTTCGACTGTACAAGGTGGAGGCCGACGCTCGGATGAAGAGGCCCTTCAAGAGGAGCGCCTCCATACGCCGCAAGTTTCTCGACGCGTTCCTGGGCGACGTCATGGTGCCGGCGCTGAACCGGATCGGAATTTTTCCGGTAGGGGCCTTCGAATCCCGCGATGGGAAGTTCAAGGATGTCTACCTCCTGCTGCGTCACGGTTCGGCGGAGTCGGTGGTGACGACGACGGCGAGGCTCCTGGACGATGAGAAGTTTATCAAGGACGGCGCGCCGTATCTCAACCTGCCGCAGAATGACCCTCTGTACACGCGCATCGAGAGCACGATGATGCTGGCCTTCGACGGCCTGCCAAGGATCCAGGCGCCCGACACGAGCAAGCCCCGCATATTCCAGATGCGGACCTACGAAAGTCACAGCATGCTCAAGGGCGTCAAGAAGGTCGAGATGTTCAATGCCGGCGGAGAGATGGCGCTGTTCCGCAAGTGCGGGATGAGTCCGGTCTTCTTCGGGCAGTCCGTCGCCGGACCCATCCTGCCGAACCTGACGTACATGCTGACCTTCGCCGACGCCGACGCCCAGAAGGTGGCCTGGGGCAAGTTCATGTCCTCCCCGGAATGGGCGCAGCTAAAGACCGACCCGCAGTATAAGGAAACGGTTTCGCACATCACCAACCTTGAGATGCGGCCTACTGGTTACTCGCAGATTTGAGGAAGAAGTAATAAAGCCGGCCCTTGGAGTAGGTCTGGCCTGCCAGTTCGCCGGCCTTGTCGCCGATGCCGACGTAGAGGTCGCAGCGGCCCGGAGCGCGGATGGCGCCGCCGGCGTCCTGGTCCAGCACGAAGCCTTTGAACGGCAGCACTTCGATGCCTCCCGAGTGACGCAGCGGAAGCGGCGCCGCCACCATCGCCAGACAGGCTCGCGGGTAGACTTCCTTGTCGGTGGCGATGGTTCGCATGGTTGTGACCGGCTCGTTGAGGCAGCCGCGCGGCGGGCCGTCGGATGTCGCGAAGAATACGAACCGCGGGTTGCGGTTAACGTACATCTTCACCTCGTTGGGGTGGGCCTTGAAGTACGCGATCATCGTCGCGAGACTCAGGCCGCGCTTGCTCATCTTGCCGTCGGCGATCATTTCCTTGGCGATCGAGTTGTACTCGTGACCGTTGTGTGCGGTGTAGCCGATGGTGACGATCTTGCCGTCGGGCATGCGGAGCTTGGCTGAGCCCTGGACGTGGGCGATGTAGACCTCGAACTCGTCTTCGAGGTAGACCAGTTCGTTGCCGGTAAGTAGGCCGGATGCGGGCAGCCCGGCGCGGGCGGGCAGCGGCACCAGGCCGGCACCGGCTTGCTGTATTCCATGAACGTTGCCCTCGGCGTCCTTGACCAATCCGGCGGGGGGCTTGTACAGCGGGAAGCGGAACCGCTCCGTCTGCACGGGCGAAGCGTTGAAGATCGGCGTGTAGTAGCTCGTGTAAAGCACCGTGCCGCTGCCGTCCCAGCCGACGGATGTGTAAACGTCGAACCGTTGCAGGATTTCCTGGCGAAGCCGATCCGGCGGGAGATTGGCGGCGAGCAATTGGTCGAAGGTTTTGAGGCTCGCGACCGCATTTGCGTGGGTGATGTCCCCGTATGGGAAGTACCGCTGGCTGGAGGGCTTGGCCATGTAGCTGAGGCTATGTGTGATGGACTTTCTCAGGTCGTAAGTGAACTCGCACGCCATGGTTATGTCTGGAATCTTGGCGGGGTCGGTGATCTTCCGCAGCGCGAGTTGCCCGGGAGGCAGGGGGCGTTCGAAGTCCTCGCCGATGTTCATGGGCTGCGGGCGTTTCTTGGCGCACCCGGTAAGGGCGACGGAACACGCTACGAATAGTACGATCCAGGTAGTTTTCATGTCGATCTTTCCTTCCGTGGATGATCCCAGTATACAGCCAACTACATTATCAGTGCCGTCGCTCGAATGCAAGGCGGCAAGGCCGCGCAATGAGCGGCGGTAGGGAACAAATGACTGATTTCAGATTTCAAACCTGCCTGCCGGTAGGCAGGTCTCAGATCTTAGATTTCGGATGACACGCACGAAACGGCCGATCTCAGATTTCAAATCTCAAATCTTGGATCTCACATCTTAGATCTCAGATGCCAAAGCATCACTCCGTCGTCATAGCGGATCAGCTTGTTTTGCTCTTCTTGCTTTTGTTCCTTTTCCTGGCGGGTTTGGGCTTGGTTCGTCCGTAGCCCTTGGCGTATTCGCTCCGGCAGCGCAGTTCGGTCAATAGCCATCCTTCGTGTCGCGCTGCAATCACCCGCTGCCGAGCAGGTCGAGTTTGCCCGCGTAGGCCCGGATGACCTCCCGTCGGAGCTGCTGGTGGTGGGGGGCCGTCAGGGCGGTATCTTCGGCGAGGATGTCGTCGGCGTCGCGGCGGGCCTGGCGCAGCAGCTCGAAGTCCTCGACAAGGTTGGCGACCTTAAGCTCAGGCAGGCCGTGCTGCCTCGTGCCGAAGAACTCGCCCGGGCCGCGAATCCGCAAATCCTCCTCGGCGATCTTGAAACCGTCGTTCGTCCGTTCAAGGACCTCCAGACGCTGGCGAGCTATGGGGTTCGACGGCGAGGATACGAGAATGCACACCGCGTCCTGCTCACTGCGTCCGATCCGCCCGCGAAGCTGGTGGAGCTGGGCCAGCCCGAAACGCTCGGCGTGCATGACGACCATTACATTGGCGCGGGGTACATCCAGGCCGACCTCGACGACGACGCTCGCGACGAGCACGCCGATTCCGCCTTCGTGGAAGGCTCGCATGGCGGCTTCCTTTTTGTCCGGCGGCATCTGGCCATGAATGATCCCCACGCCGAACTCGCCCAGCGGCCCGGCCTGGAGCTGCTGGTATGCGTCCTCGGCGGCAGTGAGATCGAGACTCTCCGACGCATTGACCAGCGGGTATATGAAGTACGCCTGCTTCCCGCCGCCAACCAGTTCCGCCGCAACGGCGATCACCTCGTCCAGGTCTTCCAGGCGGGCGATTCGCGTGAGCGTCCGCCCGCGCCCTGGAGGCATCGAGTCGATGGTCGACACATCGAGGTCGCCGAAGACCGTCAGCGCCAGCGTCCTGGGAATCGGCGTGGCGGTCATGACCAGGTAGTGCGGCGCGAAGCCCTTCGAGCGGATCGAGCTTCGCTGGCGGACGCCGAACTTGTGCTGCTCGTCGACGACCACCAGCCCGAGTCGCTGGAACTTCACCTTCTCGCTGAGCAGCGCGTGTGTGCCGACGACCAGGTCGATCTCGCCGGCGGCAAGGCGAGCGAGCACATCCTTCCGCACGGATGGCTTCTGCCCGCCGACGAGCATTGCGATTCGCACCCGGCTAGCTTCGAGGTAGGCCGCGATTTTTTCGTAGTGTTGTGTGGCGAGGATTTCCGTCGGGGCCATGATGGCTGCCTGCCTCCCCCTGGCCACCGTCAGCAGTGCGGCGTAGAGGGCGACGACGGTCTTGCCCGATCCCACATCACCCTGGAGCAGGCGATTCATGGGCCTGGCCCGCCCGAGGTCGGCGACGATCTCTTTGACGACCTTGTCCTGGGCACTCGTAAGGGCGAACGGGAACCTCGCGCGGATTCGCTCGTTTATGGCGGGGCTTATCTCCAGCGGATGGGCCGGCCTGGATATTTGCCGAAGCCTCGTCAGTCCGATGCCCAGTTGCATCAGCAGGCACTCGTCGTAAGCCAGGCGTCGTCGCGCCTCGGCCCAGTGGACCTTGTCCTCCGGGCGGTGCATGGCGCCCACGGCGGCCGGGCGGGTCATCAGGTCGCGGCTCGACAGATATTCGGCGTCGAACCACGGGCGGATGAGTTTCGCCGCCAGGGGCAGTACGGACTTTACAGCCCGGGCGATGTGCCCGCTGGAGAGCTGCCCGCCGGCGGGGTAGACAGGCAGCAGCTCGTCGGTCTCCAGGTCCGTCGCGGTCGGGCCCCAGAGGACCTGGTGACGCGGGTTAACCAGTTGGAGTTTGCCCTTGTAGGTGGTGACTGATCCGCTGACGGCGATGTTCAGGCCGGGCTTGATCCGGTCTCGCAGCCAGGAGCCGTGGAACCAGCGGACGGCGACTTTGCCCGTCGGATCGGTGAGGGTACACCGGAAGATCGGAACCCGGCCGAAGCGGTTTTCGCTTACGTTGCCGACCTCGCCCGCGACGGTCGCCACCTGCTGCGATGGGTCTAGGTCGGCGATGGACTGCACCTGAGGGCGCAGGTCGAAACGCCTGGGGAAGTACGTCAGCAGGTCCTCGATTGTCTCGACGCCAAGCTGCGCCAGTTGCCTGGCGCGAACCGCCCCGACGCCCTTGACGCACTGGACGGCTGTGTCGAGGCGTGGTTCGCTGGGGTCGGGCTTCACAGTTGGCCTTGGCCCGTGCTGGGCCGGCTACTTGGTTGGCGCAACATCAGGCAGGATGATGCTCTGGCCGACCCTGAGCTTCCTGGGGTTCACGCCGGGGTTGGCGGCGGCGATGTCCTTCATGCGGCTGGGGTTGCCGTAGACCTCGCGGGCGATTTTGATGAACGTGTCGCCCTTCTTGATGACGTACGTCCCGCCGGCGGCCGGGGTGGTCGGGGTGGTCGGCGCGGGCGCGATGGGCGTGATGTCCGTCATCGGTCCCGTCTCTGGGCCGACAAGCGGCGTGGGTCTGGTTACCGGCGGCAGCGGCGCAGGAGTACTGCCCATCGGCTCGACTGGCCCGGGGGCCGCGATATCGGGTTCGATGGTCTTGGGGGTCTTCGCCTTCTGCGTGCAGCCGACGCAAACAAGTCCTGCCAACATCGCTGTAATCAATGCATATTTCATGGTCATTATCCCTGTGTTTGTCCCAGAAAGCCATGCTGAACTGCTTCGATAATAGCACTCGGAGAGCGACTGTCAAGCACCACCCGCGCCGGAGAAGGTCCAAACCCAAAACAAACATCAACTGCCAGGACCCCAATGTCCCCAAC
The DNA here is from genome assembly GCA_964564285.1 of uncultured Planctomycetaceae bacterium. Taxonomy (GTDB): domain Bacteria; phylum Planctomycetota; class Phycisphaerae; order SM23-33; family SM23-33; genus JAUWQU01. The sequence continues at coordinate 7,515 of CAZMBZ010000038.1, forward strand.
GAACATGCCCCGAGAATCGCCAGGCTCAATCGCCAGAGCTGCCCGGGCAACTGCCAGATTTTTCGAGCGGTGCATGAACTTGCGGAAGGGGTTACAATTACGGAAAGCATCTTGTCGGTAACAATTCTCACCAAGAACGCGAGGCACGAGAATCATGGCCGTAAAAACTATTACCATCGTCATGACGACCTTGCTGTTGGTTTCGGCCGGGACGTTGCGGGGCGGGCAGACCGCCGCCCCGGCCGGCAAGGGTGGCGGTCTGGACCTCCAGGCCGAATGGAAGCGCCAGTTCGACAAGTTGGCCGGCGAATTGAAAACACGCGCCTCGGCGCAGGCCAAGCGTGCGGCCTCGCAGGCGTATGACCAGTCGGCGACCATTCAGGCCGGCGACCGCGACCCGATGGACATCGTCCTTCGCCGAACTGCGGCGCTGCTGGCGGACCTTCGCCGGACCGGCACGCACTCGGATGAGCTTGCCCGCGCGGGTCGGCAACTGGAGGCCTTGAGCAAGCGGGCCTCGGCCATCGAGCCTTCCTCGTCGGTCGGGCGGTACGATGTTTACGAGGACCTCTGCCGCCTTCGTCGGCGGATCGCCCTGGCCAATCCGCTGCTGAACTTCGATCGACTGTTGCTGGTGCGCCGCCACGACGCCAAGGGCGTGTTCCATATGTGCGATCAGTACTACGGGTTCAACGCTAAAGCCGGCGGTTCGCTGGCGGTTATCGACGGGCCTTTCACCGACAGTCCGCGAGTATCGGACCCGCTGGCCGGCAAGGTTGTCCGGGCTGGGCGACTGGCGGGCAAGTCGCTGGAGGGCGGGTCGTACCTCTCGCCGGAGCTTTCCTTCGACGGGCGGACGATTCTTTTCGCATGGTCGGCCTGCAAGGGCAAGAGCCTCCAGTGGTCGCCGGATGCGAGCTACCACCTGTTCCGGCTGGACCTTGACGGCGGGGTCCTGACGCAGCTTACCGACGGTTCGACGAACGACTTCGACCCGTGCCTCCTGCCGGACGGTCGCGTGGTGTTTATTTCCGAGCGGCGGGGGGGCTACCTTCGCTGCGGGCGTCACTGTCCGACGTACACGATGTTCGTCATGAACGCAGGCGGCGGCAGCATCGAGTGCCTGAGCTTCCACGAGACGCACGAGTGGCACCCGAGCGTCGCCAATGATGGGCGAATCGTCTACACGCGATGGGACTACGTGGACCGTGACACCAACGTCGCCCATCACATCTGGCTGTGCTACCCGGACGGTCGCGACCCGCGGTCGTTTCACGGCAATTACCCCCTTGCCCGCCAGAGCAGGCCGTGGATGGAGATGAGCATCCGCGCCATTCCGGGCTCGACCAAGTTCGCCGCGACCGCCGCAGCCCATCACGGACATGCTTTCGGCTCGCTGGTGGTAATCGACCAGAACGGTCAGGACGACGCTGCGATGGCCCAGGTCCGCCGGCTGACACCCGACGCCTTGCTGCCCGAGGCTGAGGGCCCGCCGCGCAAAAATATGATCTACGGGACGCCCTGGCCGCTGAGCGAAAAGTACTATCTCGCGGCCTACGACCAGGCGGGGAGACGGCACGGCATTTACCTGGTGGATTGTTTCGGTAATCGCGAGTTGATCTGGCGCGATGTGTCGATCGGATGCCAGGACCCGATCCCGCTTCGCCCGCGCCCCAGGCCGCCGGTTATCCCGGCGCAGGTGACCGCGCCGCCGGTTGCCGCCGCCCGGGCCGCTGGCGATGCATACGGCGCCGTGGCTGTCATGAACGTCTACGACAGCGATTTCGCCTGGCCCGAGGGTACGAAGATAACCCGCCTGCGGATCATCCAGGTGCTGCCCAAGACCACGGCTCCGCCGAACAGGCCGCGGATTGGCGCGGGCAACCAGACAAACGCCCGCGCGGTGCTCGGCACGGTGCCCGTCGAGGCCGATGGCAGTTGTTATTTCCGCATGCCTGCCGGCAAGTGCGTGTACTTCCAGGCCCTCGACGCCAACGGCCTGGCCGTGCAGTCGATGCGGTCCGCCACCTACATCCAGCCCGGGCGCGTGCTGAGTTGTCAGGGCTGCCACGAGCCCAAACGCCGCAGCCCGGCCGCTGGCTCGCCCGTGCCGCAGGCGATGCGCCGCCAGGCCTCTGATATCAAACCCGAGTGCGAGGGGACCAACCCGTTCAATTACGCCCGTCTGGTCCAGCCGGTTCTGGACCGCCATTGCGTCGCCTGCCATCGCAAGGAAAAGGCGATGGACCTCTCCGCGACGCCGACCAAACGCGGCTTCACGGCGTCGTACGACAACCTCGCGACAAAGTACGGTTCGTTCTATGACGTGTCCAACGGTTCGATCAGGAAGGGAGCTCGCGGCGGCAGTCGATCGCAGCCGGGGAAATTCGGCGCCCGCGCCGCCAGGCTCACGCGATACCTAACGGAGTCCCACCACGGCGTGAAGCTATCCGCCGGGGAAGTTCGACGCCTGACGCTTTGGCTGGACTGCAACAGCGAGTTCCTCGGGGCCTACGAGAAACCCGACGCCCAGGTGAGAGGGGAGCTCGTCAAGCCGGCGCTCGAGTGACGCGTGGGCAAGACAAGGATTATCGGCAAGGATGCAAGGCACGAATGGAATGTGGCGACACCATACGGTTGTCTTTTCTTCCCCGGTCCGCGGGGCAAGGAAAGCCGCATGGTGCCCCCGGACACTAGTGGAGACAAATCATGATTAACAGCACGGCAAACAGGTTGGCGTGGGTGATTGCGTTGATGGCGATGGTGGCGCCGGGCGCGGCGGCTTGGGTCCAGACGGCGGCGGCCGCCGAAACGCCGGCGCAGCACGACGCCCGCATGGCGTGGTGGCGCGACGCGCGGTTCGGCATGTTCATTCACTGGGGCATCTACGCCCTGCCCGCTCACGGCGAGTGGTACATGACCAAGGGCCACGTGCCCAAGGCCGAGTACGAGAAATACGCCAAACAGTTTAACCCGGTGAAGTTCGACGCCGCCCAGTGGGTGAAGATCGCCAGGGACGCCGGCATGAAGTACATGGTCATCACTTCCAAGCACCACGACGGGTTCAGCATGTTCGACACCAAGGCGACCGACTACGACGTGGTAGACGCCACGGCTTGGCGCCACGATCCGCTGAAGGACCTCTCAGAGCAATGCCGCAAACAGGGCGTGCGATTCTGCGTGTATTACTCGATCATGGACTGGCACCATCCAGACCAGGCCCCGGCCAAAGCCGACCCCAATAAGCCGACCTACAACCCGACGCGCATGCGCCCAGGCCGCAAGGCCGACTACACCCTGTACATGCGGACCCAGCTCCAGGAACTGATCGCCCAGTACCATCCCGGCATCTTGTGGTTCGACGGCAGTTGGCCTGGCTGGTGGACCGGCGAGGACGGCAAGAAGCTCTACGCCTGGCTGCGCGGGCAGGACCCGACGCTGATAATCAATAATCGCGTCAAAGGCGCCGGCGATTACGGCACGCCCGAGCAGCACATCCCAGCCACCGGTACGGGCAAAGATTGGGAAACCTGCATGACGATCAACCGCAACTGGGGCTACAACGCCGCCGACCACAGATTCAAGTCGACCGAGACGCTCCTGCGCAACCTGATCGACGTCGCCTCCAAGGGCGGCAACTACCTGCTGAACGTAGGACCCACCGCAGAGGGTCTGATCCCCCAGGAGGAAATTGACCGCCTGAAAGGGATGGGCCGCTGGCTCAAGGTCAACGGCGAGGCGATCTACGGCACCGCCGCCAGCCCGTTCGAGAAGCCCCCGTGGGGCCGATGTACCAGGAAAGTTCGCGCCGACGGCAATACCACGCTGTACCTGAATGTATTCGACTGGCCGAGAAATGGCGAGTTGGAAGTGCCCGTGACGAACAAGCCAGCCGCCTGTGGCTTGCTGGCCGATCCCAGCCGCAAGTTCCAGGTAACCGCCGGCGCCGCAGGCCTCACCGTCCACCTAACCGGCAGCGCCCCGGACAAGATATGCTCCGTGGTGGCACTGAACATCACGGGCAAGCCGGAGGTGATCGCTAAACAGGGGGCAAAGAAAAACAAGCGATGAACCGGCAGGAATCCGGTGACAATGAGCCCCAGAAATAGGTGACCGTCCACAATGGCCCGAAGTTAAGGGCTCGATCCCTGCTTCTGAAGAGCCCAACGGGCTTACACAGCCTAGCCCGGGGCAGAGCGAAGCGCCGCCCTGGGTATCAGGCTAACATAGAAAATGAGCCCTGAAAGGGCGCAACAGTTGTCCTGGCAACAGCTTGTGCCGCCCTTTCAGGGCTCGTTTAGAAAAACACCTCTACCCAGGGCGGCGCTGACGCTCTGCCCTGGGCTAGGCTGTGTGAGCCCGTTGGGCTCAAGAACAAGAAGCGGAATGCTTAACTTCGGGCCATTGGTGACCGTCCATGTTTCTCTATTTTCCCTATTTCCGCTGCTAATTAAACCGCTGCTTGATGTAATCCTGGGTCTGGCTCGCACTCAGCTCCGTGGTGGACGGACCTGTGCGCACGTAGAACCGTTCGATGTCCCCGTCCTTGACGAAGACTGCGGCGGCTGACTTAGGACACCGCACGACCAGAACTCGGCTGTCGTCCAGATCCTCAAAGTGTATGTGCATCGCGGTCATTGCCTGCGGTCCCATCCGGCTCTTGACGATGTTCACCAGATGCAGGCTCATCTTGTCCTCGTCGGGGAATCGGTCGATCTCGATGCCGACCGGCGTTCCGTCGTCCGATACGCCGACAACCAACGTGCCGCCATTCGTGTTCAGGAACCCGGCCAGCGTCTTGAGGATCGCCAGTTCCATCCGCTTGTCTGGCTCACCTGTGTGCAGGTTGACCCGGAGCGTCGATTTGAGCTCAACGGCCTCCGACTCGCCGCAGCCCACAACCGCACCCAGGTCAAAGGCCTGGGCTTCGCCCTCCGCCAGCAGTTCGGCGGTCAAGGTCTTGTAGCCCTCGGCGATGATCTGGGCCATCAGCTCGCGACGCTTCTCCAGGAAGACGCCGTAGTCCAAGTGCTCCCAGTTCTCCGGTAACGCGTGCCAGTGATACATCTGCGAGAGCTCGCCCGGGGTGAACCGCTGTTTCAGTGCCGGCAGGTAGTCAGCCGGCGCCTGGTCAGAGATCTTCATGTTGTCGCCCCATTCCACGTAGGCGTAGTTGGCGATCTGGTTCGTCTCGCGCGTACCCAATATCTTCAGCGTGGCCAAGTAGCCCTTGGGGAACAGATGGTGCCGTTCGATGGCCGACCGGTTGGCATGTATTGCCGGATCCAATAGTGCGGCAACTTTGGCTTTGGAGAACAGAACCCGCGCGTCCAACAGTACCAGTGCCGCATTGTACGCAAACAGCGACGGGCTTCTTGGCGACGACGTGGCCAAATCATTCGGGAGCGTCATATCCCAGAAGTCATGGGTCAGCGTGATGTCGCATACCCGCTGGAGCCGGCTGACGAACTGCTCGGCATTGGGCGTATCGCGGAACCGGGCCAAGTCGAACTCCATCGCTGACTCCGGCGAGCCGGTGAACCGGCCGGTCACCGCGGACATGAAGAACCACTGGGAGATTGCCTTTCGCAGCGTGAATTCCTCCACGCCGTACTCCATCCGGCCGATCAGGTACAGCACGTACGAAAACAGCAGATTGTTGTTCGAACTAATCATCTTTCCGCTGCGGAAGCCCGCCATGCGGATGCAGTTCATGAAATCGTGCCAGTTCTGGATGTTCAGTGTGCGGGTCTGCGCCTGCTTCAGGATGTCGAACTGGGCGACTCGGCGCTCGTCGCTGAACCGGCCCGTCTCCAAGTCCTTGCCCCGCAGAATCGAGTAGACGTATTGCAGGCGGGCGCGCTTGAAGGCCACGCCCACGTCCACGCGCAGCAGTTGGTCTGGAGACGGCTCGATGAAGTAGTTAAAAGGCGAGGCCGTCCCCTTGGGCGGTTTGCGGGCATCCCTGCAGAAGCGCTCAAGCTCGGCCCGGCCCTTATCCCAGAACACCGACATGAGCGTCAGGATGAAGTCCGCCTGCTTCAGCGGCGTGCCCTTGCTGTTAATCCGGACGAAAACGTCGGATACATTCTCCTCCGAGATGCCCGCCGCCAGTTCCAGGGCCGTAAACGGGAATCCGAGCAGCGATTGCAGCTTAGCGATCGCGTTCTGGATCTTCTCGGTTTCCTCATCGCTGACCTCGCGCGACGCCCGCAACCCGTCGAGGTAGGTTTTGGCAACCTTGAAGATGCTCGCGTGGGGACCCCATACACATGAGATGTCCGAGAGGAAAGCCTTGTCCCGCCGGATTGCCGCGTCAGCGACTTCGAACCGCTCTTCCAGCGGGTTAAAGGCGATGCTGATCCTCTCACTCTCGTAGTTGTCGCGGACAACGGGCACGCCCTTGACCACGGCGTACAGCGAGGTCAACCGCTGCTGTCCGTCCACGATCACCAGCCGCGGGGGCTTCTGCTTCGCGTCCGTGCCGATGACCCGTTCGCCCCGGTCGTCGTCGAAACCGTTCTGCCACAACAGCAGGTAGCCCACCGGGTAGCCGCGGTACATCGAGTCGAACAGGTCGCGGACCTTGCCGTTTTTCCAGACGAACGGCCGCTGGATGTCCGGCAGCCCGATGGTGCCCAACTCGATGAAACTGATCAGCGTTCCAAGATTGTAGGCAACCTGCGTGAATACAGTATCATTCATATGCTGTTCTTCCCGTTCATGAGTCGTGGAGTGTGCCGTTACACAGCAACGCTGTTTCTAGCCGTTGGTGTCGCTGTTTGTCAATAGGTCGCCGTCTTACTGACCCTACTGTTGTAAGGATCTGCGCATTCCCATCTCGCAAGGGTGCCGAAGCGGCGATCACTCATTGAGAAGGTGAGGGGCTATCTTGCGTGCAGCGTATGGGAGCCCACGATCTATTTTCAACAAGCGAAGCGCCTTGGCTTTACGCGGGCACGCAAGCCCATTGGGGCGAGTCCCCAACTTCGCCGATGGATCGAGCGCCGGTTTTACTCCGGCTGGCGCCAGCCGTGCTGGCCTATTAGTTTTACGAAGCGGACTCGGCAGACTTCTCGGCGGGTGAAGGTCTCGCCGTTGCGCTGGAGGACGATCAGCATTTGCTCGTCTCGTGGTCCGACGGGCATGACTATGCGTCCGCCGTCAACCACCTGGGACAGCCATGATTCAGGCACGTTCGGCCCGGCGGCACCGCAGACGATGCCGTCATACGGCGCCTCCTCGGGCAAGCCCAGCGTGCCGTCGGCTGTGACGACGGTCACGTTGTCGCAGCCGATTCCCGCTAGCGTGTCAATGGCTCGCTCGGTCAGTTCGTTGATACGTTCGACAGCGTAGACGTGCGAGACCAGTCTGGCGAGGATGGCGGTCTGGTATCCGCTGCCGGCGCCCACATCCAGCACGCGATGATGAGGCTGGGGGCGGAGTTCGCGGACCATCAGTGCCACCACCAGCGGCTGGCTTATGGTTTGTCCGTGCCCGATGGGGAGCGGATGATCGCAGTAGGCCTTGTCCTGATACGACGCCGGCAGGAACCGCTCGCGTGGCACGGTCAGGAAGGCCTCAAGCAATTTCGAATCCGTTATGCCGCGGGCGCGGAGATGCTCATCAACCATTTTCCGCCGATGCGGGAGCCATTTGTCTTCCGTGGTATCCATTGTCATCCTATGATATTATATGCTTCAATTGGCCGGGCGGCGAGTGTGGTGATGTGCATTCGATTGCCCCGTAGCTTGGGCACGCGGGTGTGCGACGCTTTGTGCGCGGCGGCTCGATAGAGCGAGAGGAACTCGACAATGGCGCGGTCTCAGGTGGTTACGTTGCTGACGGACTTCGGCACGCGGGACGGCTACGTGGGCGCGATGAAGGGTGCCGTTCTCGCGGCCTGCCCCAAGGCGGAAATCGTGGATATATCCCATGATGTACCCGCCCACGATATCCTGGCCGGGGCGATGACGCTGGAGGCCGCCACGCCGTACTTCCCACCTGACACGCTCCACGTCGTCGTTGTGGACCCCACTGTCGGCACGGACCGGAAAATCCTCGTCGGTCGTTTCGGCCGGCAGGTGTACCTGTTTCCCGATAACGGGATCATCACGCTCATCGCCGCAGCCCAGCCGATGGAGTCTCTCAACGTCGCTCTAACGCCGAAACTCGCTGCCGCCGGGCCGGCGTCCATGACATTCCACGGTCGGGATTTATTCGCCCCGCTGGCCGGTCAAATCCTCATGGGCCAGGACATCCGAAAGCTCGGCCCGTCGCCGAGGGCTTACACGCTGCTGGACATTCCCGAGCCCGTGGAGGACGACGACGGTATCTTCGGGCAGGTCATACACGTCGATTGGTTCGGCAACTTGGTGACCAACATCCCCGCTGCGGCCATGATTAAGAAGTGGCCTGACCTCGATGGCGTTTGCGCTACCTGCGACGGGCGTGACGCCGGGAAATTCGCAGCCACGTACGCCTTCGTCGAGGAACAGGCGCCGCTGGTGCTGATGAACTCTACAGGCCGGATCGAACTTGCCGTAAATCGCGACCGGGCGTGCGACGTTCTGTCCGCCTGCGTCGGATCGCCTGTAAGCCTTCGGGCCAAATAACGGCTACTTGATATGACTCCGGCATGGGACAACTCGACGTTTGACACTTTCGCCGACCTGCCGCGCGCGACGGGCCTGATGGTAGCCTCTGCCGTTGGAGGCGAGGGCAAGACCGTCATCGCCGCCGCCATCGCTCGCAGCTTGCGGAGCGACGGGCATGACGTGGAGGTCTTCCTGCCGGTCGCTACCGACTGCAGGACGGACCGCGGCGGGCTCATCAGCGATTCCGCCGACATTCTGGCCGCGTCCGCCGAGAGTCGCCAGACCCTTGCGGAGATATCCCCGGTTCGGCTGGCGTCGTCGCAGGCTCCGGCCGCGTCGGCGGCGATTGGCGGCCCGGCCGTCGACCTTGGCGTTGTTTCCGACGCATGGCGCCGGCTCGCTGACCACGCGGGATGCATTGTTGTCGAGGTGCCCGGCGGGCTTGCAAGCCCGATCACCGATGACTTCCAGACAGTAGACCTGGCGAAAGCCTTCGCCCTGCCCGTCGTGCTTGTCGTAAAGGCCGAACCGGACGCGCTGGCCCGGGCCATGCTGGCCGTGGACGTGGCCAACTCGCACGGGCTTGCCCTGGCCGGTTGCGTCCTGAACTACTACACGGGCGATTGCGCGGGCGATGAGCCGATCGACGAAAACCTGCGCAGCCTACCCGTCGTGCTCGAAAGGGTCGCCGGACTCAAGACGCTGGCCTTGGTTCCACGCGACCCCGCGAACGATGTTTCCGCGGGACGAATCGCACGTAGCACTTACTTCGCCATCGACCAAGTCCAGTGGGATCAATTCTGGCGGCAGGCGAAACGGTAGATCTCTTTTACGGGCGGGGGGTGTCCGGCGATGGAATCTTCAGCAGGGCGTAGCGTTCGGGCAGCAGTCGGGGGTCCGGTTGTGGGGCGAGGTAGTAGTGCGTTTGGCTGCCGTCGGTAGCGAAGGCGGTGGCGCGGACCTGGAAGTTCCATAGCTCAGCCGCACCCGGCGCTGGTCGCTTGACGGAGAACTGGTTGAGCCCGACGGCGATTTCCATGGTCCACTCCTTTTCGGACCGGTCGGCCCGGATCTGCCATATCGATTTTCCCAAGTCCGCCTCGATGCCATCGCGGACAATCAGCTTCGTTCCTCGCCGGCCTCGGGTGTCGGCGTGCATTACGATTTGCGTCCAGCAGTCGCGGTCGGAATCGACGGCCAGGTCGATTTCCCAATGACCTTTGGGCCGTCGAGGCAGGCGAATTGCGAAGATCGCGTACCGTGCCGATGAGACCATGGCGATGATCTGCGGTGTCGGCGGGGCGTCTGTCGGGGCGGACTCCGCCCGGGACGGGCTCGACGTGCGAAGCGGTATGGGCTGGGCCTCGGTCCAGCAGGTTTCATCGAGTTTGCCGTCGAACTTTCCCGGCTCGGTCGCCAGCAGAGCGGACGCGGTGGTGCGGCCCTTGAGAGCGGCCTGGATGGTCTCGACCGAGTCACCGAGTTCCAGCATAGCGCATCTTCGCCAGGCGATTGGCTGGGGTTTTGCGGCCAGTTGGCGGAGTTCTCGTTTTGCCTGCGGCAGCTTTCCCGCGGCGAGCATCGCGCGGGCCAGCAGCATTCGTCCGGCGGGCGTGAGGGCCCATGCAGGCATTCGGGCGTAGCCTTCGACGGCGCGTTCGAGTGTTTTGGTCGGCAGTTTGTTGGGCAGTCCGAGGCGGCGGAGTTGTGCCTGCCACTCCGACGAAACCGTCGTGGCCAGGCCGA
>CAZMBZ010000038.1:17957-22972 GCA_964564285.1 uncultured Planctomycetaceae bacterium
CCGAGGCGGCGGAGTTGTGCCTGCCACTCCGACGAAACCGTCGTGGCCAGGCCGATGACGTCGAGCTTCTGGCCTAGCGGATGGTGCCGGGATTTTTTCATCAGCGCGAACTGCACGGTGTCGGCCTGGATCAGTTTGCCGTCCTGGAGCAGCCTCAGCCAGGCAAGCACGAGGCGGTCGGAGGCAATGGTGGCGTGGTTTGGGTCCTGGTTTTTTTCGAGCGCGGCGACGAGGTCGGAGGCCGCCAGTTCGGCCTGGCCCGGCAGGGCGCCCGCGCCGATCGATCCCGCAAGACGCAGTGCGGGCGCGACGACGAGGTTTCGAGTTTCACCTTCAGCGGCGGAAGCGATAAGTCGGGGCCTGTCCGTAAGTCCGGAGGTGAACAGGCGGGTGGGTCTGTCGAGGTCCTTGCATCGATAGGCGGTCGCCTCGGCGGGGCGGTCCAGCAGGCCCGAGCCCGGCAGGAGCCAGCATGCCCTGGCGGCCTGGATGTCCAGTGGCAGGGCGCTGTCGTTGAGCATTTTCAGGCCGTCGAAGCTGACTCTGGCGTCGCGGCCCGGTCGCTGCCTGGCGAGCCACGGCGGCGTGTATCGTTCGTTGCTGGCCGTGCCCACGAGAATCCGTCGCACCTTCCATGGCGGCAGGTGTACCTTGGCCAGGTCGGCCATCGTGTTGGCATCGCCGGCGGCGACGGCGGCCCTTTGGGCCAGTTGCGAGATGAGCCGGTTTTCTCCAGCCGCTCCGCGCGCGAAGTCGCCAACGTTTGCATCCGCGCCGTCGGGTCCGACCGCCAGCACGGCCGGCCTATAGAGGCGTATCGCCGCGGCGAGTTGGTGGATCATCTCGGTTTCGGCGGGATAATCCAACGGCACGGACCATCGGTAGAGTATTTGGGTTTCTGAGGCATCCGCCATCGCCGGCTCGTTAAAGGCTGATGGGAACTCGCTGAGCGTGGTTACCCCGTCGGCCCCGGCGGCGATGGCTGCGGCCCGTAGGGGCTGGTCGTTTGCGGTTTGATTGAGGCTGGCCAGGTGCGTGGCGTAGACGATGGCGACCGAGCATCCAGCCTGGGCATGGGCGACGATGGCTGGATAGACGCTCCGGTCGCCGGCGGCGACGATAAAGAGCACGTCCACAGATTTCGACCCACTGACGAGCCGCCAGGTCTCGCCGGCGTCGGTGGATCGCCAGATTCGCTGCCCGTCGCCGGCGGCGAGAAGCACGTCGCGACTGACACGAAGCAGGCTGTGGATGGCGCCAGGCCCGGGGGCCGGCAGCAGACGCCAATTGCCGCCGACGTTTTTCGTAAACGGGATCACGCCCAGGAGCCCGCCGCCAATGTAGGCCGAGTCCGGCGAGGGCGTAGCGAGGGCCTCGAAATCCGCGCACATTACGGTCCGGCCTGGCAGGGAAAGTCTTATCGGGTCCCATGGCCGGATGGAGGTCCGGCTTCGGAGAATCCTGCCATTATCGCCCACGGCCCAGCATTGAAGCGGGTCGGAGAACCGCACGCACTTGAGGTCCAGCTTCGAGGCTGACGGCGGCGGATGGAAGGTCGGCTCGGCCAGGTTTCGCAAGCTGATTATCCGATGATCCTGCCCGACAACGTAGCCGCGCCGTGGCGTCAGGAAGTCGCCGTCGAGCAGGTAGCCGAGGCTCGATATGGTAGGAGGCCCCCATATTCGGCCGCCATCGATGGTGCGCAGGATGCCCGCCGGCGCGGCGGAGTTTGCCTGGCCGAACGTGATGCCCGTTGCGCCGGAAAACTGCCCTCCGTACAGCCATCCCGCTGACCCGGCGGAGACTGGCTGGAAGCTTCGTCCCCCGTCCGCCGATCGCAGGATTACCCCCACGCCCGCACCCGAGGAGTGGCCTGGTACGCCCAGGCCGCCGAATATCCATACTTCGCCGCCGCCGGTTCGCACGGATTGGAAGTTCGCCGACACTTTGGTGGTGACCGTCCGCCAAGTCGCACCGGCATCGCTGCTGAGCATCGCGCATCCGGCGTCGCCGACGGCCCAGCACGTATTGCCGTCAGCGGTCATGGCTCGGATGGCGCCCGCCCTGGCGCTGGCGACCCATCCGCCGAACAGCGCGGCCGCCAGCACAGCAACGGCGTGGATCAGGATATGAGCCTGTCGCATGGTTATCATGCAAGTATTTTACAGGGCAGGGGGGTAATCGCATACAATGTTCGCGCAATCGGCGCGCAATATCACTGTGAAGTTAGATCAAATGAGAACACCCCGCCCCTGAAAGCGAATCCCCCAGCCCGCAATTTGTCCCGGATGTTATGTCATACGGACTGGTTTGCCGCGGTTCGGCGTTTCCAGCAGTGACCGGCCGCCACCATGCCTAAGGCGAACAGACCCAAGGTCAGCGGTTCGGGAACGGGAACCGCGGCGAGAGGCGTTGGCGTTTCCTGAGGAGCGTTAAGGATTTCCATGAATAACCGGAGGTCGGACCAGTCCACGGCACCATCGCCACTGAAATCACCCGACGATGGGCCCGCGCCGGAAGTTGTGCCAAAATTGCTTTTCAGCACCATGTAGTCGGCCCCATCCACCCTGCCATCGCCATCGGCGTCGCCGATAAGCACTGCGGGAGCTTGGACGGCTTGGCCTGGGCCTGGATTGCCTCTTGGGTTTGGATCCAGGGGATCGACCGAAGTTGCATGAGCAGATAAAGCGAATAAGACCAGTGTCAACCCGACACAAAGTTTCGGTGTCAGTCTCATGTCCTTCTCCTTTTACACCCCACCTCGCTTGGCCATTCGAAGGCAGACCCGCGGAACGAAAAACCACACCCTCAATTGGTTTTGTTCGCAAGTCACCCCGAAAGCTGGCGATAGCATGTCAAACACACCATCCTGATGTCGCCAGAGAGCGAAAGCGACCGAACCTGACAATACGTCAACTAACCAAGTTACCTGGTACCTGACATCCAGTATTCAAGTATAGCACCCTCTTGCTATAAAACAATATGAGTTTCGCCAGATTCTAAGTGTTCGGCGCCTGGGCTGTCCTTGGGTTGTCTTTTGTGTCGATGGGGTTTGGCGTGTCGTAGTACTTTTCAATGACTTTCATTGCCGGCTTGCCGCATGGCACGTAGCCGGTGTCTTTGCTCGGATCGACGACCTGCCCCGGGTAGTTGCGCCACTCCCAAACGAGGAAACCCGCGACGGACGGCTCCTTGATCCAAGTGCCAAAGAATGCCTCGAAACAGTTCGCCTGGGCCTTTGGGTCCGGCTTGTCGGGGCTGCGGGTGTAGTCCCATGGGTATTGGGCGCAAGTTATCTGGTTGGGCCAGCCAACTTCCGTGAACAATATGGGCCGGCCTACCGTCTTCTGCCAGGCCAAAACTTCCTTGCGGATGGGTTTCCAACTCTTGGCCAGCCGAGCAACCGTCGGCTGTTTGCCGGCCGTCAGGTCGTAGTACGTTGTCATGCCGACGATATCGACGGCGTCCCACCACGACACAGGCCGGTAGTGGTCCCAGTTGGCTGAGTAAATCAAGTAGCCCTTGTATGTCTTGCGCACTCGGGAGATTAGGCTTCGCCATCGTTTGGCGTGGTCCTTCTCGGTGCTGACAAGTTCGGACCCCACGGCTAGGACTTCCACCCCTGCCGCCTGGGCGACACGTGCGTAATGGAGGATGTAATTGTTGTAATCCTCCCACCAGTCATCCCAATTTTTCGGGCCGATCTGCCCACGCCATTCGCCGGATCGGGGGTTTTCCAGCAGGACTATCGGCATGAGCATCACGCGCAGGCCGCGCTTGTGGGCGTGGCTGACCAGCCCCTTCAGCCGCTCGGTGCCCGGCGTACGGCGAGCGTCGATGAATATGCTTGTGGATGCACAGTTTTCCTGATAACCAGCCACCGACAGGCATATCGCGTTGGAGCCCGTATCGGCGATCTCCGAGATGTACTTTTCGTAAGGACGCTTCGGCGAGGCGCTCTGAAGTTGAAGCGTAAAGCCCCGAAACTGGTTGGCTTGCAGGCGTTTCAGCGGTGGCGACGGGGGCGTCGTGCCCACTGCCGCGGCACCGGCTGGAAGAGAGGAACCACCCTTGGGAGTGACGCCAGGGCCGTCGAAATTCAATTGCTGTATCCCGATGGCCACGCCAATGACCAGCAAGAATACAGCCAGAATGAGGAGCTTGTCTTTCGTCATAATTCCCAGGCCGCTGCGGATTTCCCCGCTGGTTTCGCCCATTTGCTCAGGATATTTAACTCGTCGTACGCATGCCGGATTTGTCATGGGCTTTTCCCGCGCTGTTCATATAATATCGCGCCGGATGGGCCTTGTTGACCCCGCCGCCGGGTTGGCTATAATAACCAATCACGATCTCTTTTGCCGCATGTGATTTTGTGTACATCAGCAAATCATTTAGGAGAAGCCCATGGCTGCCGATAGCATACTTGAACCCGAAGAAGAACCCATCACCCTCAGTGCCGACAAACCCATTACCCTAGACGATGAAGAAGAGCCCATTAGCCTCGTCGAAGGTGATGACTCTGACTCGGAGGGCCTGGCACTAAAGACAATTGGTGCCGCCGCTAACGTCACGACGACCAAGTTCACCCGGCCGTTGAATACTGATGGCAGTGGGGCGACGCGGTTCCGAATATTCCACTCAAAAATATCGCTGGCCCCGCTTGAGAACCTCGAACATACCATCAACGAGTGGATCGATAAGGACAAGATCGAGGTCAAGCATATAGGCCAACTTATCGGCACGATGGAAGGCAAACGCCCCGAGCCCAACGTGCTGGTCATGGTCTGGTACTAAAATACCACGCAGAGACATGGCCCAGCGCCAGGATGTACCTGGTTTCCGCCCGCAAGAACATGAACCGCGGGCGAGGTCTCGGCCGTTTCACAAGCGTTCCCGACGCGATTGCACAACAATCCAGGCACCGCGCGGCATAAAAAAGGCCCCCGTGGCCGCGCGCCAGACCTGCCCAGGCAGCCAGGAATCGCGCGAGATGCCCGAATTCCCCTGCGCCCAGG
>CAZMBZ010000039.1:0-22540 GCA_964564285.1 uncultured Planctomycetaceae bacterium
CGGTCTGTTCGGGCTGGCAAGCCCTTCTACCTGTACATGTCCCACTACGCCATCCATGCCCCCTGGGAGGCTGACCGTCGGTTCGTGCAGAAGTATCTCGACAAGGGCGTCGACAAGCGAGAGGCCGTCTATGCTTCCATGATCGAGTCCATGGACAACAGCCTCGGGAAAATCCTTGACCATCTCGAAAAGCTCGGCGTTGCGGACAGCACCATCGTGCTCTTCGCCTCCGATAACGGCGGCGTGACTCACGGCGGACGGGGCAAGACGCCGACCGGCACGGGTGCCCACACGCACAACAGTCCGCTCCGAGCCGGCAAGTGCTCGATCTACGAGGGCGGCATCCGCGTTCCGATGATCGTCAGTTGGGCCAAGCGACAGGCCGACAATCCGCAGCAGAAGAAACTCCCGATCCGCCCCGACAGCATCTGCGACGAACCGGTCCAGGTTGATGACTTCCTGCCCACGATCTGCAACTGGGCCGGTCTGGATGCCGCGAAGTACGTCAAGGACCTCGATGGCTGCGACATCACCGGCTGTGTCACCGCCCGCAAAGGCTTCTCCCGCCCCGGCGAGTTGCTCTTTCATTACCCTCACGTCTATTGCTACATCCCGCGGCGAGGCTACGCGCCCCACAGCGCGATGCGCGACGGCAAGTGGAAGGTTATCTACTTCTACGACCGCCGCGAGTGGGAACTCTACGACCTCCAGGCCGATATCAGCGAGACCCGCGATCTTGCCGGCGAGAAACCCGATGTCCTGGCTCGACTGGCCAAAAAGCTCGTCCATCGCCTGACCGAATGCGGCGCCCAGTATCCCGTCGACAAGGCCACCGGCAAGGAAGTCTCAATCCAGTTGCCCTGACGTCGGGGCAAGCCGGTTCTCCCGGGCGATGTTGGGCTTGCGGGTTACGGGGAATCTGTTACAATGCGGCACTTATCAATGGGCATCGAGACAAGCAGGAGATACCGGTAAATGTCAGTAAAAGCGAGTCAACTTCGTCGCGGTCAGGGCGTTATGTGGGAAGGCGCGGTCTGGGTTGTATTCTCGTCGTCGCATGTGGCCAAGGGCAAGGGCCAGAGCTACATGCAGATCGAGCTTCGCAACGCCAAGACCGATCAGATTATAGGCCGGCGTTTCCGCGTCGATGAGGGGCTCGAAGAGGCCTTCTTCGAACGAAAGAAACTGGAGTACCTCTACACCCAGGGCCGGAACATGGTCCTGATGGACCCCAACGACTACGAGCAGTCCGAATTGCCACTTTCAATGCTGGGCGACAAGACGGTCTACCTTATTCCCAATATGGAACTGGAGTTGGCCTTCGCCGAGGGCGAGTGCGTCGGCATCGAAATGCCCAATACCGTGGAGCTCAAGGTAATTGACACTCCCCCGGCCCTGAAGGGCGCCACGGCCACAAACCAACTCAAGGAAGCCGTCTGCGAAGGCGACGCGAAGATCAAGGTCCCCCCGTTCGTCGAAAACGGCACAGTGATCAAGGTCGATACACGCACCAACGAATACCTCGGCCGGGCCTAGCCGCGAAGGACGCCGAGTCACGATAGCAAAACGAGCACCAGATTGGACCCTGCTATAGGGCCTGTCTGGTGTTCGTTTTTGTTTCCCGGTTCTGCCGGGCCAGCTTACTTCTTCGGGGCCGGCACGATCGTCACGGAAATCCGGGCCTTGGCGACCGGAGCCCTCAAACGAATGCCGACCCGCTTCGGCAGAATGTGGCCGTGGAGGTCCTCCTGAATCGTTTCCTGGACGATGTCGTACTTGGCGCCGCCTGTGTCGATGGTGGCTCGGACCGCTTCGCCGGAATCATCTATCAGCAGCACGCCTTTGTCGTCGATCGTGACCTTGCCGAATGTGATCAGGGCTGTCTCGAACGTGCCGGGCTTGGCTAACTCGACCGTGTCGGTGACGGTCAACTTGCCGGCCCCGGCAGGCGAGTAGACGAACTGGCGCTCCAGCCTGCGAACTTGCGCCAGGCCGTAAGCGGCGCTAAGGTCGATTGCGAACGTGTCGGCTTCATCGGTGAAATCCGCTCGCAGAACTTTGCCCTCAGCTTTTCGGCCGGGCTTCTGGAGGTGACCATCTACTACCGGTACGGGATGGCCGAAGGAGTTCAGCACCTTGCTGTCGTAACGGTGCGAACTGAACGTGCGTGCGGTGTAGACTTCCGAGCCGGGGTCTGCCAGCACTGGCTTGGTGCCGACGACAACAACGTATGAACCGACATCGTTGTGGTTGTGGTGCTCGCCGTTGTGCCCGGCCTTGAGGGCGACGGCCAGGCGGCATGCGTCGTTGCCCGGCCCGGGGCGGGATATCAGCACGCCGGCATCCTTGAAATACGTGCGTCTGGTTTGCGCGTCGCCAGGCTTGTCGGGTCTGCCTGGCCCGTCGGCTGCGAGAGTCGCGGCGTTCGGGAAGGAGAACATCAGCGACTCGCTCAGCCCGCGGGCGGTGATGAGCTTGTCATCATCCTTGGGATTCGCGCCAAGCCCAAGCGTTCGGCCGATGAAGTGCATCATCCGCCACGACGCTCGCGTCGTCACCCCGCAGTCGGCGAAGGCGGGGCTCACCCCGTTGGCGATCTCGATGCGCATCGGGAAAGTCGCGGGGGCGAAGGCTTTGGGTCTGGCCAGCAGGTCGATCTTGCCATCAGTGTTCTGGCGGACAATCTCGCTGAGCTTTACATAGTGTCCGAAGCCGTAGCCCCAGTATGCCAGCCCCTCGCTGCAATAGCCGTCCGGCGTGAAGCCAGCCAGGAAGTTCTTCGAATACTCCACGGCAATGGCGACGAATCGAGCCCGTTCGGCGGGCGTGTCCAGGGCCGCCAGGGCCGCGCCGGTTACGTTGCACAGGCAGACGGCGTTCCAGTTGTTCGTGGTGGTCATCCACCAGTTGCCCTTGCCCTTGGCGGCGGCGCTGGCCAGGACCGGATCGAAGATTCGCCGCTTCAGGTTCGCGTCGATGAGCTTTCGCGTCGGCTCGCCCAGTCGCTTGCCCAGCAGGTAACGCGTGTGGGCGATTTCCAGGCCTAGACTCGACGAGCCCAGATCCACAGTGATGACCTTGCCGTTGAAGTCTCTCAGGCTGCGATCGTGGGCGGGCATGACCCAGGTTCTCTCGGCGCAGTATGCGGCGATGGTCTTGGCGATCTCCGGCAGGAATCGCCCCTTGTTTTCGATGCACTCAGCCAGCGCCAGCCGCGCCAGCCGCCCACGACGCCTGCGGGCTACGGTCTGCCATCGCGTGCGGTTGCCGGTCTTGGAAAAGTCCAGATAAAGCGAGTCGGTCGTCTCGGGCATGGGAGAGTCGAGCAGGGCGTTGGCCTTGGCGAGAACCTTCTTGTACTCCGGGTGTGCTGCGAGCTTCTCCCACGGGACCCGGTCGGTAATGGGTCGTCCGAAGCCTCGCGGCTCGGCCGGGAGCATCTTGGCAATATCGTCGGCCTCCGGCTCGGCCCCCGAGGTCGCGCCAATGAACACGGACGCAAGTACAGAGGCAAACATAGCGGTGACAATGAAGGTTCCATTCATCATTAGGCTCCCTTTACGAACCAACCGCGCCCGCTTCAGGCGCGCCTGCAAAATCAAACGCCGCTTGCGCGGACCAGTTACGTCGGAAAAGTAACAATTGCCGCGAATCCAGCGTGACGGTACAGTGCGAGAAGGCATGGTTGGGCCGAGGCAATTGCCTGGCTCTCGACGTTGCTATGGGTGGCAGGTGAACGGTGGCGGTAAGGTAAAAGAGGAGGTATGCCCGTGAAGCTTCTCATACTGGGCGCATTGCTGGTCATGTTGTGTGCGGGCCTGACGAGGGCGGCGGAGTCTTCGGCGTCTTCGGGAGGAGCTTCTGCTCCGCGCCTTCCCGCGGACCTCAGGCCGCTGTTCGATTATCCGGTGCGAGATACATCTGTATGTCTGGGACCTGACGGCACGTATTACCTCACGGGCACGACAGGTCATCCGAGTTGGTGGGTGACCAACGAGGGAATCCGGATGTGGAAGTCAAGGGACCTCAAGGCCTGGGAGCCGATGGGTCTGGTCTGGAGCTTCGAGAAGGATGCGACTTGGCAGAAAGGCAAAGACGACAAGTCCGGTAAGTTTCGCCGGGCCATCTGGGCGCCCGAAATCCATTACATCAAAGGCAATTTCTACCTGGCCTATTGCGTGAATTACGGGGGCACGGGTGTATTGCGGAGTACCACCCGCAAGCCTGAAGGCCCGTACGAGGATATCAAGAAGGATGGGCCGCTCACCGATCGCATCGATGCCTCGCTGTTCGCCGACGACGACGGCAAGGTGTATTTCCTCTGGCAGAACGGCATGATCGCTCGCATGAAGGACGATATGAGTGGATTGGCCGAGAAGCCGCGACTGCTCAAGCCGTCCAACGCCAAGCACGTCGGATTCGAGGGCGCGGCGATGGCGAAGATCAACGGGCGCTACCATCTGATCTGCGCCGAATTCAACAAGCACCCAGGCCAACGCACGTATGACTGCATGTCCGCTGTCGCCGACAGCATTTACGGTTCCTACGGCAAGGCCCACCTGGCCGTGCCTCATGGCGGGCACAATGTGCTGTTCAAAGATATCAAGGGCCAGTGGTGGAGCACCTTCTTCGGCAACGACGACAAGTCCCCGTTCCGCGAGCGCCCGGCGATCCTGCCGATCCACGTAAACAAATCAGGCCAGATCCAGCCCAGGTAGAGGCGAAGTAATGCCGCTCGGGTTTTGCCACCAGGCGATGCAGGAGCGTACCTTTGAGGCGTAAGCCTTGCCCATTGCATTTGGGGCGATCTGGGCGTACTTTCTTGGGCATGGACACCAGCGTTAAAGCTACCGCGATCATACCGGCCAGGTATGCATCTACCCGGTTGCCGGGCAAGCCGTTGCTTTCTGAGACGGGCAGGCCTCTGATTCAGCATGTTGTCGAGGCCATCGCGGCGGCTCGGCGAGTTGGGCGGATCGTCGTGGCTACTGATGATGAGCGGATCGCCTCGGTCGTGCGGGGCTTCGGCGGGCAGGTCGTGATGACCCGGGCGGACCACATCAGCGGCAGTGACCGGCTGGCCGAGGCGGTGGAGATACTCGGCTTGGGCGACGATGAGATCGTCGTCAACGTCCAGGGCGACGAGCCGGAGATTCCGCCGGCCTGCGTGGACAGGCTCATCGAACTGCTGGCAGAGACCGGCGCGGAGATGGCGACGCTGGTAACGGCCCTCGACGCAGCCGAGGCGGGCGATCCAAATCGGGTCAAGTGTGTGATCGACAAAA
The DNA here is from genome assembly GCA_964564285.1 of uncultured Planctomycetaceae bacterium. Lineage (GTDB taxonomy): Bacteria > Planctomycetota > Phycisphaerae > SM23-33 > SM23-33 > JAUWQU01. The sequence continues at coordinate 5,286 of CAZMBZ010000039.1, forward strand.
ACGGTCGGGCGATGTACTTTTCGCGAAGCCGCATTCCGTTCGACCGCGACTCTGCCGGCGGCGTCGCCTACAAGCTGCACCTGGGCATCTATGCCTACAGTGCGGGATTTCTCAAGCGTTACACGCAGTTGCCGCCGACACCGGCCGAGTTGGCTGAGAATCTCGAGCAACTGCGCGTGCTGGAAAATGGCTGGTCTATCGCCACGTCCGAGGTGGACTACGACGGGGCCGGCATCGATACCCGGGTTGACTACGAGGCCTTCGTGCGGCGCCAGGCCGCCGACGGCTGCCGTTAGCGGCCCGCGGGTGCGGGAGATGATTGGTCCCGGGCGGGGATTTCTTGAAACCCCCGTCCGTGTCGTGCGTCAAAACAACTATGGTGCAAAGCTTAATGGTTTCCGTGTGTCTGCGGTGAAAGCCTCCTTCAGGAGATAGCCTAATGAAAAAGCACGCCCGAATTATCCGATTGTCTTTGTGCCTGACGGTTCTTGTCGGCCTGGTCTCGGCCGCGATGGCCGCGCCGGAGACAAAACCGGCTCCGCCGACGAAGGTCTATGTGCCCTACGAGAAGCTCAAGGGCGTATTCGAGGCCGACAAGCAGGGCGTCTTCTTGCCGTACGACGAGTTTCAGCGACTCTGGCGGGCCGCCAAACAGAGCCCCGCCGCCGTGCGCGAGGCCCCCATGCCGTACCTTGTCTCCTCGGCGAAGTTCACCGGCAAGGTCGATGCCGAACTCGCCCGGATGCAATTGGAACTTGTTGTGGACATTCTCGCCGACGGGTGGGTAGAGGTTCCCATCGGCCTGGGCGACGTGGCGGTGTCTGCCGTCTCGGCCGGGAAGGCCAAGACCGCGCCGCTGCTGCGCGTTGTGGGAGGTCAGTACGTGCTGCTGACTCGCGGCAAGGGTCGCCAGACGATCACGGTGAACTTCGCCCGCCAGTTGACGACCAAGCCGGGACTTAACGTGCTGGGCTTTCGCATTCCCCCGGCCGCGATAACGACGCTCGAGTTGACGATCCCCGACGAGAACATGAAGGTCGATGTCGAGCCGATGCTTGCCGCGACGACCGATCAGGTTGACGTCGCCGGTAAGAAGGCAACTCGCTTGCAGACTTTCCTGGGGGCGACCTCGGCGGTCAAGCTCAGTTGGAAGCCCAAGACCCAGGCTGCCGCGGATCTCGCCGCCGTGGTCATCTGCGAGCAGGCCCAGCATATCAACGTGGCTGAGGCGCTTATCAGTCACGAGATTCGCTTCAACTACGACATTCGCCGTCGCGGCGTTGACGCCTTCACCGTGCAGTTGCCGGGGAAGTTTCGCGTTACTGCTGTGGATGGCGCGAACATCTCCAAGTGGGACATCGCCGCCGCCGGCGACGGCAAGACCCAGGCGCTTAAGGTGAATCTTTTCAGCCCCGCCAAGGGCAGCTACGCGCTGACGGTTCGGATGGAGCTGTTCCTCAAGGATGCCGAGATGAAGGTTCCGCTCTCGCCGATCATCACTCGCGAGGTGCTTCGGCGGACGGGTCTGATCGCCGTTACGCACTCGCCGCGGCGAAGCGTTGAGTTGTCGGGCGCCAAGAACCTTGCCCGGGTGGACACGGGCAGGCTGCCGAAGAATCTTGCCAGCCAGGCTGGCGTTACGGCATGGCGGTTCATCACGCCGGATTACGCGGGTACGCTGGCCATCGGTACGGTCGAGCCTCGCATTACGGCGAGGCACTACTGGTCGCTCGGCGTTGAGGATGATCGTATGGACCTTCGCGGCCGGCTCGATTACACCATCGAGCGGACGGGCCTGTTCCAGCTTTCGGTGAACCTGCCCGAGCCTTGGGAAATAGTCTCGCTGGGTCCGTCGAACCTTGTGGACGACCATCAGCTTACCGGTAAGGGTCCAGGGCGGATGCTGAACATTCTCTTGAAGCGAGAGGTTATGGGTAACGTTCAGCTTGCCCTGCACGCTCGCACGCCGCGAAAGACGCCCGATGAGCCGGTGAAGTTTTTCCTGCCCAAGGCTGACCCGAAGAACCTGCGCCTCTACAGCGGCCAGTTGATGCTGATGCTTGCCGACAGGTTGCGGGCGGAAGTGGACACGCTCGAACAGTTCCAGCCCATGCCGCTCAGGTCGGCTCTGCGGTGGAAGAAGCCTGGCGTCTCGCCCGCGATGTCGCTGGAGTTCCGCTCGATCGATCAGGCCAAGCCGGCATCGGCGAGCTTCAAGATAGCCGTCAAGCCCGCGCAGGTTTCGGCCGTTGTCCACCGCCTCGTGAACGTCGAGTCCGGATCGGTTGTGGACCAGGCATTGATCGACTACACGGTGCTTTACGCGCCCGTGGACACTTTCTATCTCAAGATGCCCGCCGACCTGGCCGACGCGGGCGCTCGGATAAGCGGCCCGGACATCAAGGAACGCCCGCGGATCGACAAACTCCCCGACGACCAGGCGACCACAAAGCCCGCCGAGGCCGAGGACGCCGATAAGTGGGCATACTACAAGGTAGTCCTCCAGAGCCCCGTCATCGGTCGATACCGACTTCGAGTCGATAGCAGGCGAAGTTTTCTCGCCGGGGCGGAAGGCAAGGTCAGCAACGTGGTTGTCGAGCCGATCCTCGCGGCCGGGAAACTGTCGGACCAGACGGGCTTCATCGCCATCGCCAAGGCCGACACGCTGGCCATACGGGATCCGAAGGTTCAGAACCTCCTGCCCGGCGATCCGACCAACGCCGCCGATGTGCCCGAGGCCTCCTACCGCAAGGTCGCCGCTCTGGCGTTCCGCTACAATGCCCCGCCGTTTGAGCTTTCGCTGCCGGTTGCCGCCCAGAAGGAGGCGGCCGTGTTCACCACGATCGCCACGGGCGCGATCATCGAGCAGGTTCTCGGACGCGACGGGGCGCTCAATACAAACGCCACGTTCCTGCTGGATACCAGCCGGGGCGATCGCCTGGCCGTGACCCTGCCGGAAGGCAACACCGGGCTCCGCGTGCTGCTCAACGGTCAGAACGCTCCGGTGGAGATTGGTGCCACGGAGAACGTGAAGATAGTCCGCCTGCCACCCTCGGCCGGTCAGGTGACAAAACTGGTGCTGGAGTTGCGTTACAGCATGGACGTCGGTCGGGCCGGCAAATTGGCCGCGCCGAAGCTGCCGGACGGCATACCGGTGCAGCAGACTTTCTGGCGGCTGATAATCCCGTCGGAGGAGTTGATGCTCTGGTTCGACAATGCGTTTTCCAGGGTGCAGTCGGGTCCACAGCAGGTCCGGCAGATGGCAGGGGGTTATCCCGCGAAGGTTCAATTGCGTTTTGCCAAGCAGGGCCAGGCGTTCGACTTTATCCGCCAGGGCTCGCCGGGGGAGTTGGGTGTGATGAAGATGCCCAAGGAAATCTTCAGCATAGCCGTTTGGGTGCTGATCCTCGTAGTCGGCGTCGCGGCGTTGAAGTTCTCGGGCTTCGGGCGATGCGTGCTGGTGCTGTTTGCGGCGATGGCGTGGGTCGTTATCAATCTGTTCGCGCCGCTTCTGGCCGAGGAACTCGTGCTGGCCGGGTACTGGGCCGGAATGATCGTCATCGGCCTGTGGCTGGCGCACTGGATATTCAAGAGCCTGCCCAAGCAGATAGGCCGCTCCGAGCAGGTGGCGACCGCCGAGGTCCAGCCCGAAGTCCAGGCACCGACGCTCGAGCCTGCCGTTGACGCCCCGGCCGAGCAGGATCAGCAGTCCGATACCCAAACCCAGGACGAGGAGTAAGACCATGAGATCGCAAGCGATCTGGATTACGGTCCTGTTTGTGGCGGCGCTGGCCTTGGTGTCGGCCCCGTCGGCGGGGCGGGCACAGGATGCAGACGCACCGGCCCAGCCCAAAATCTACGTTCCATATAGGGACCTGCCCTCGCTGATCGACCCGGCCGACAAGGCTGTTCTGATGGACCGCGCAGCCTTCGCCAAACTCATGGCTGCCGCCGAGGCGAACAAGCGCGCCGACGAGACCATCGAGATCGGCCAGGTGACGTCCGCGACATACAAGGCCGTCGTCGATGGCCAGCGAGTGAGCGTAACGGGCGACCTGACGGTTGTCTCGATGAGCGACCGCCCGGTGGCAGTGGCGCTTGGTTTTGGGCAGATCGGCCTGACCGGGGTTCGTCTGGACGCCAAGGATGCGCCGCTGGGTTACGATTCCAACGGCAGGCTCGTGCTGATAGTCACCGGCCGAGGCGCCCACAAACTCACCGTCGTCGGCTCCACGAGCCTTACGGAGCTTCGCGGCGGGGGGATGAAGTTCGGCCTGTCCGTGCCGACCGCCACCGCGGGGCAGATGACGTTGACCGCCCCCGGCGACCTCGAGGTGCATTCGGTGTCCCCGGTCACCGAGACGAAGTACGACCGCAAGTCCGACAAGACGACGGCCCGGCTTGCCGTGGGTGGCCAGGGCGCCGTGACGATCGTTCTCATGGGCAACGGCAGGCAGGAGGACCAGCGTGCGATCCTGCTGGGCAGCAGCGCCACGACGGTTCAACTGACGGCATCGAGCGAGACTCTCAACTGCCTCTATACGGTCGAGGTCCTTCGTCGCGGCGTACGCGAGCTTACGCTGCTGGTTCCCGCGGCCTACACGATTACCGATGTAAGTTGCCCCGCCCTGGTGAAGTGGAACGTAGTGCCCGCACCGTCCGGCCAGGCCGACCAGAAGCTCATCGTTCGCCTCCGCGCCGCCAGTCGGGGCACCAAGGCGATGAACATCCAGGCGACCGCCATCCGCAGCTCCTCGGCGTGGATGAGCCCGTCGGTTCGCCTCGTGGACGCCGACTTCGAGCAGGGGCACCTGCTCGTCGATACCGGCGGGCAGTTGCGCGTGCGGGGTGAGTCCGTGCTCAGCGCCCGTCGCGGCGACCTTGCCCGGGCCAACGTTATTCCCGGCCTGCTTGCCGCTACCCAGGGCCGGCTCTACTACCACTGGTCGAGCAATTGGCAGGTCAAGCTGGACCTGGCGAGCGTGGCGCTGCGGACCAGTTGCGAGGCCCGCCAGCAACTCGTGGTGACGCCCGAGGAACTCGTGCTGCTCAGCAAGTTCGATATCACCGCCATCGGGCGAGAGTTGTTTGAGATGGCCTTTGATTTGCCCGACGAGGCAAGCCAGTGGCATCTTCGGTCCGTTACCGTCAATGGCTCGGACAAGGGCTTCGAGTACCGCGTTGACACCCAAGGCCGGCGCCGGGTCCTGAAGGTTTTCCTGGCCTCGCCGATTGCGCCCGAGGGCGTTGCGCGCGTGGCGGTCGCCATGCGTCAAGTCCCGTCCGGGTGGACATGGCAGGCCGACAGCCCGCCGCGCGAGGTAAGCCTGCCGATGATTCACGCCCGAACCGAGACCGTCTCGGGACAGATCAGCATAGCTCCGGCCGGCGATCTCGACGTGGCGGGAGTCTCCGCCCCCAATGGCCTCAAGACCGTAACCGTAGGCCGAATGGCGGCGTTGGGTTTGCCCGGCAATGCTCAGCTTGCATGGACATACGACAAGGGCTTCGAGGGCGAATTGCGCATCCGTGCCAGCCGGCGCGCCGAGCGAATTTCCGCCGAGAGCATCGGCCTGGTCACCGCCCAGCCTAGCAAGCTGCTGGGCGTCTGGCGGCTGACATACAATATCACCCGGGCCCGCGCCCGAACGCTGTATCTGCTGGCCGACAAGTCGCTGGGCCGAAACGTGACGATCATCGCGCCGGGCAGGCACTTGGCGGGCAAGAATATCGTCGCTCCCGGCGCCAAGACGGTTGTGCTTTCGCCGGAACTCGCCAAGGCCTACGACCTCTGGCAGCTTACGCTGGATAGCCAGACCATCGGCGCGGTTACCATCGACGTGCGCTATGACCGCCCGCTCGCGGCCGCCAAAGCGTCCGTGCCGCTGGTTCGGCCTGCGGGTGTGGGTCAGGTCAGCGAGATGCTCGCCCTCCAGGCCAGCGAGGAACTGGCCGTCACCGTGACGTCATCGGGGGCTTCGGACGTCGATGCGATCGACCTGCCGCCGCTGCCCGCCCCGGCCAGCAGGCTTCTGCAGGCACTGCGCCTGGAGGCTCCGACGACCCCAGCGGGCGCCGCTGCCGCAGTCAGTTTGGCCTCGACGGTTCACGAAAAGTACGAGATTCCCTCCGCCCTGGCGACCGAGGCGATATTCACGACCTACCTCGGGTCCAACGGCTCGCAGCAGACCGAGGCCGTCTTCAAGGTCGCCAACGTCGGCCTGCAATTCCTGGAGGTTAGACTGCCCAAGGGCGCCAAGCTGTGGTCTGTCCGCGTGGCGGGCAAGCAGGCACGCCCGCGACAGGCCGACTCGGGAAACTATCTCGTGGCCATGGAACGATCGACCCAGCCGCGAGAGGTGAAGGTCGTCTACGCGTGGCAGGACCCCAACGCCGCCAAGCCTGCCGCCAAGGCAGGGCGATTGCGTCTCGGCCCGGCCGAGCTGCCCGGAGTCCGCATCAACCGTCTGACGTGGAATGTCTACCCGCCGCCCGGGTACAAGGTCGCAAAGCAGTTCACCGATATGGAAACCGCCTATCTGGTGCGCCCCAAGCTGGCTGGCGAGGAGTTCATCGAAACCGTCAAGGCGTTCGGCTCACTGCTCGATCAAACATTGGGAATCCAGGCCAAGTACATGGCCCAAGAAAGCATCCGGGGAGCCCCTACCTCGATTACGTTGGGTGATTCTCAAACGTATAAGCATAGCGCGGCCGGTAACCGGTATGTGCCAGGTGCGCCGTCAGAGTCGGCTCCCCGCAGGGAAGTGATGAACGGTGAAAAAAAGGAAGCCGAGGAACCCGTACCTGTGCCTCCAAAGGCACCCAAGCCCAAGTTCGCTGGTACGCCGAAGAATCTTCCCCTAGGCACCCGCCTCCGCCAGGCACCGTCCACGACAATCACGCCTCCGCCGACCTCGGAGCCCGCGCCGCCGAGCAAGGCTGCGCCGGATACCACTTACATCAAGCTTGGCCGATACACCTTGCCGGTGGAACTCCAGGCTGGTGTGAACACCGGGCCGATGGCGAGCTTCCGGTCGCTGGGTGCCGGTGAGTTGGAGATATCGCTCGGAAACCAGACCAACCAGAAATCGCTGGACTGGATCGGAATGGCTGCCGTGCTGCTGGCGGGCTTCCTGATGGTCCGCTCGTGCGTGTCCCGCAAGGCGGGCTTCGTTGCCATCGTGCTGGTCGCCGCGACGGTCACGGCGATATGGTGCCCGTTCATGGCCCGCGTCGCCAACGGCGCGTTCTACGGCGCGCTCTGGCTGATTCCGATCTACCTCGGCCTGGCAGTGCTGGGCTGGGTTTGGAAAGTGCTGCTTCGCCTTATGGGCACCAAGTGTCTGCCGACTGCCTCGACGGCGGGGAAGACCGCAGCCATGCTGATCGCAATCCTTGCACTGACGGCGACCAATGCCTTCGCCGGTGGCGCGTCGCGCCAGTCCAGGAAGGCAGCCCCGTCAAAGGTCGCCGCCCCCGCCAAGGTCGAGCCGCTCATCCTGCCGTACCATGGCGACCCGACCAACGCGGACGCCAACGCGGACAAGGTCCTTGTGTCGTACCGGCGATACGTCGAACTTTGGAACCGCGCGAATCCCAAAGAGCGAATCGAAATGGCGGCCGGGCCGGTGGAAGTCTCACTGGCCGGGGTGCGATACGCCGCCACGCTTGAAGGCGAGCGGATGAAAGTTGTCCTCACCGCACGCGTGAAGACCTTCGGCAAGGGGTGGGTGTCGCTGCCCATGCCGATGGGTAACTTGGCCGTGCAGTCCGCGACGCTCGATGGCAAGCCGGCCGACCTCCAGGTCGGCTCCAGAGGCATGGTGCTGACGCTGCCCGGCGAGACGTCGGGTGAACTCAAAGTTACTGCCCTCACCACGCCGAAGGTCCTGGGCCGGCGCGGTAATATTTCCATTATGCTGCCGCCCCTGCCGGCGGCAGTGTTTACGCTCGACCTGCCGGATGCGGAGCTTCAGTTGGAAGCCCCGGGAGCCGAGGCAGCGCCCGCAAGCAAGCCGCTACCCGGCGGCAAGGGTCTGCGATGGACGGTACCCGTCGGTATGCAGCGTAAGCTGACGCTTCAGTGGTCGCCGAAGGTCGGCGCGGGCGCCGCCGATCGGACCCTCTCCGCCGCGGCCGCCCACGACGTGTACGCGCTGCACTGGGCGCTTGTTGGCGTCAGCAAGGTCCGCTACACGTTCTCCGCGGGCGAGTATGAGCGTTTCGGTCTGCTCATGCCCGCCGAGGCGACGCTGACCGCCCTGACGGGCGCGAACCTGCGCGACCATCGCGAGGTGGGCGTCAAGGATGTTGGCGGCGCGAAGATGAAGGTTATTGAAGTCCGTCTGCATCGCCCGGCCAGCAAGGCCTACGAGTTGACTGCCCGGTGGGTCGGCAAGCTTCCGGAAATGGACAAGGCCTCGCGACTGGTCCTGCCTCAGGCGGCTGAGGTGGGGCGTGAGAGTGGCACGGTGACGCTGCACGCGGCGCCTGGGATGACGATGAAGATCAGCGACGTCGTCGGCGGCAGGCGGGCCAGTGGCGCTTCGGCCAGGCCCGCAGGCAAAGGTGGCGCGGCGATGGTCGCGAGGTACTACTGGCCTTACAGGCCGTTCGCGCTGAAGGCGCAGCTCTCGCGACACATCGTCCAGCCGAAAGTCCAGGCCGACCAACTCGTCCGCGTCGATCGCGACCAGGTGCAGTTGCTCGTCCAGGCGAGGCTTTTAACGAAGCGGGGCAGGATTTACGGCACGAGCTTCGCCCTACCGAACGGGTACGAACTCCTAAGCGCCATCGGTCCGGTGGTCGAGGATCACTACGAGCAGACCACGCCGACGGGCAGGCGGCTGCACGTGAACTTCCGCTCGGGCGTCGCGTCCACGAGCGTGGCGCTGGTGCTGGTGAAGCGCGATGCGGATATCGACGATCTTGCCGTGCCGACCGTATCGGTGCTGGACGCCGCCGGCGCGCCACTGAGCGATCAGGCCGGCCGGCTCGCGGTTCAGGTGGCGGCCTCGCTCGAGGCGCAGACCATCTCCAGCGAGAACCTCCGACCCGTCGCCCCGCGACAGTTGGCGGGCTGGCTGGCGAGTCGGCAGGTGCGGGCTGTGCAGTTTGCTTACGGCTACGAGAAGCCCAAGGTCTCGCTGCGGTTGAAGATCAGCCCGCAGAAGACCAAGGTTCGCGTGGAGGTCTTTGGCGGGCTGACCGTGCAGGCCACCAGCGCATGGTACAGTTATCGCCTGCGATACCAGATCGAGGGCACGCCGATCGATCGCGTGAAGTTCACGCTGCCGACGCGGTATGCGCCCCTGGTGGCCGTGGCGAGCCCGGCCATGCGGTCTGTCAGCAAGGCTCCGGTCGGTGGCGACCCCAACGCGGCGCTCACCGAGTGGACCGTCGCGCTTGTCAACGAGGTCACCGGCCTGCTGGATGTGACGGTGAACTTCGCCACGCCGATAGACGCAGCCACGACGGCGCTGGAGATTCCCAGGCCATCGACGGAAGCCCCTCAAGGCTATCGCGCGATCCTGGCTGTGCAGAATGCCTCGCGTCACGAGCTGACGCTGGCGCGGACCGATCGACTTGAATCGCTGGCCCAGAGCGAGCAGGCGAAGCTCCTGGCCGAGCCGCTTCGCAGGAACCTCCAGTTCGTCTACCAGTCGTTCACCGATGACTGGTCGGCGGCCCTTCGGGTCAAACCCGCCAAGCCCGCAGCCAGGGCGGCGGCGGTTGTGGACCTGATGGCGATTACTACGGTCATGGACCGCACCGGCCAGTGCCGCTACGACGTTCGCATATCGCTACAGAATCGCAAGCACCAGTTCCTGCGGATCAAGGTGCCGACCAAGCTTCGACTTTGGAGCGCCATAGTTGCCGGCCAGCCCGTAAAACCCGCGACCGACCCCAACGCCCCGGCGGGCGTGATTCTCATCCCGCTGGTCAAGACCGAACCGGGTGGCCTGCCTTACGACGTGCAGCTTTACCTTGCGGGTCCGGCGGGCAGGAAGCTTGGTCTGATCACGAAGATCAAGCCGCCGGCGATTACCGTCGAGGGCATCGACGTGGCCCGCACAACGTGGTCGCTTCGTCTGCCGACGGGCTATCGCTACATGAACCCAGGCGGGAACCTCTCGCCTGTGGTTGGAGAAATCGAGAGCCAGAGCGTTCGCATCGACACGCTGCTGAAGCAGGCCGTGCGGTTCGCCAAGTCGAACGTCGGCCTGACATCCGGCAAAGGCAGGAAGGTCGCACAAGACAACTGGTACTCCTTCAACAAGAAGCTTTCCGCCGAGATATCCGAAGGCCAGCGGCAGGTCGAGGCCAACCGCCGCAACCTTTCGACGAAGGACTACAACCGGTTGAAGCAGAAGTTCACGGACCAGAGCAGTTCGCAGTACGGATTGCTGGGCGTCTGGAAGGCCGAGCAAAAGACAGCCGGTCAGGCGGACAACAACGTCAACACGTATCTCAACAACGACGCGCCCAACGGCGGCTTGTCCGAGATCGACCGCAACGGGGCATTGATCGCCCTGCCGGACTTCGTGCGCTCGGCGGCGAAGGATCAGATAAAGAACATTACGGATGAGATCGTCTCCAACGAGGCTCGACTGAATGCCAAGCCGGGAGATAAATTCACTGTGACCGACGGAAAGTCAGTGCGGCCGGGTACGGGCGGCAAGGGCAAGAAGTTGGATGAATTGAACAAGATGCCTATGGGCTTGACTGCCAGCACTTCCGTCAAAGAGCTTCTTCATGCCGACGGTGACGAAGAGCGTGCCAAACAGGTTGCCCAGGTCCTGAGCAAGCTCGAGGGCGAGCAACGCCGCAACCAGGGCAAGCGCCAGCAGGAGTTGAAGTCGCAGTTATCGCAACTCGGTAATAACCGCCTGGAGCGGTATTACGACAATCTCAACGCCGGAGGCCCGCAGGCTCAGCCGCAAGCCCAGCAGATGGCCCAGCGTGAGGTTGGCAGGCAGTTCACCTCTTCCGGTGTGGACTCGTACACGAGTGACGGGGACGTTGCAAACGGTACCTTTGGCGTGCTGGGTGGCAGCAACCGGCGGCTTAACCCGCCGGGTCGCCCCGTCGACCTGCAACCCGTGGTTCGTGCTTCTGATAGCCCAAACGACCCTCAGCGAGACGCCGCTGGTCTTCCTGACGTTGGCATCGTGCATATGGGGGGGCAATCTGCCGGTACGGTGCAACTCGGCGGGCAAAGTTACGGCAGGGCCGGTGGAACTGGCGGCGGGGGTGGCGGGACCTTTGGTGATGGTCGCGATGGCGGCTGGTCCTACGCTCACGGCGTTTTGGCGAGGGCGCATGGTACGTTCTCGCTGCCGTTGAGTTTGCCTGCCGGCGGGGTCGCGATGGACTTCCAGGGACCCGGCGACAAGCCGGAGGTGAGCCTCCTTGCCGTGGACGAACGCCTGATCGACGGCGCACACAGCACTGCGGCCGTGCTTATCATCGCGCTGGCGGCGTGGCTGGTGTGGAAGGTAGGCCGGCAGTTGTTCAACCGCAACGAGCCCGCGCCGCAACTGGTAGCGGCGGAGCTTCTCCTGGCGGCCGTGATCGCCGGGTTGATCGCCTCGGGCGGCGTCAGCATTTTGATGGGCGTGATTCTCTTCGGTGCGATAGTAGTGCCCGTCGAACTGCTCCATCGCCTGCTGATCGCGCGAAGGCCGATCCCGGCGTTTGGTGCGTGAGGCGGCTTAACCGCGATTGCCGACGTGCTGGCTTTGTTCGTTGCCCAGGTCGGCCTTGCGCTGGTGACGAGTCTGGAACCACTCGATGGCGGCACCCGTGGCAAGCAGCCCGCTACCGGCGATGCTGACCCACAGGCCCGCGTATACGTCCGTGCCCACGGTTGTGAAAAAGGCAAGGTACGCCAGGCAATCAGCACCCAGGGCGAACTGAGTGGCGGCGGCCTTTCGGGGCAGGCGGCTTCGCACTGTCGCGGCGATTGCTATCGCGAGCGACACGATCCCAACGGCCGGCAAGGCATATATCAGGGGCATGTCCCATCCGAGGCCGAGGCCGCCGGGCAAGAATGCGTAAGCCATCCATGCCAGGCCGGTGGACAGAACGGACAGGCAAATCACGCAGACTGCTATGGCCAGGAACTTCCCGACGCCCGGTACGCCGTCCACTCGTGGGACTGCCCGAAACGCCAGCAGCGGTAGAAGCAGGATGGCCGCCGTGAACGGCAGGCAGAACGTGAGCAGGAACCAGACGCTTTCGACCGATTGGACGCACTCGAAGGGGATGACCGGCCCCTTGATGTTCAACTGGTTCAGAAAGAAGCTCACGCACAACGCGATCACCCCGGCCAGACTGACCACGCGCCCCAATTGCACGCCGCCTCGACGGGTCTGACTGTTAGTACGGTAAGTCATCGTCTGATCTTCCCTGTCACTGCCATCCGCCCCGACGCTTTCGTGCTTCAGTGGTTGGGCGACACTGCCGATAGACTACCATTGGCGCACGCCTTGGGTCTATACACGGCGAGAAAAGACGTTACAATCTAACGAGCACATCCGAGCAACCAATGAAAGAGGTCCCGCCATGCTTGAGAACATCGACCTGTCCCGCAAGGTTCCCAAGGAAGAGTACAAGAAGGCGATGGATGAGCTTCGCCGCAGGCTCGCTGCCCTTCAGCGACGGGCGACGGAACTGAACATTCCTGTAATCGTGGTCTTCGAGGGCCTGAGCGCTGCGGGCAAAGGCACGCTGATCAACGAGTTGATCCTGCCGATGGACCCGAGAGGCTTCAACGTCAGCAGCTCGGGCCAGCCGAACGAGGAGGAGCAGCTTCGCCCGTTCTTGTGGCGGCATTGGACGAGCACGCCGGCGCGCGGGCGGCAGATGATCTATGACCGGTCGTGGTATCGGCGAGTCCTGGCCGACCGCGTCAACCGCCAGGTCAAGACCAAGCAGGTTCAACAGGCGTTCGAGGACATACGCAACTTCGAACGGACGCTGGCGGATGATGGCAATGTGATTGTGAAGCTCTGGCTGCACATATCCAAGAAGGAGCAGGCCAGGCGGTTTGGCAAGCTCGGTAAGAACGCCGCGACGGCTTGGCGGGTGACCAAGGGCGACCTCAAGGCCCACAAGCGGTACGACAAATACATCGGAGCCGTCGAGGACATGCTGGCTGAGACGGATACCGACCACGCGCCCTGGACCGTCGTCGAGAGCACCGATCGGCGGTTCGCGGCAATGAAAATATTCAGCGCCGTCATCGGTGCGATGGAGGCCAAGATCGCCGAAGTCGAGCGGCGGCAGGAACGGCCCGTGAGCGAGCCGCGAGAGGTGGGCGAACTGCCGGCGGGGCTGAGCTCGTCGATCCTCGACGGGGTGGACCTTACGGTGGCGATGGAAAGGCCCGAGTACGACCGGCGGCTGAAGAAGGCTCAGTCTCGCCTTCGCGAACTTGAGCATGAGATATACACTCGTCGGCTGCCGGTGGTGATTATCTACCAGGGCTGGGATGCGGCCGGCAAGGGGGGCAACATCCGCAGGCTGGTGCAGAACCTCGATCCTCGCGGCTACGAGGTGGTTCCGATTGGCGTGCCCAACGACATCGAAAAGGCCCATCATTATCTCTGGCGGTTCTGGACGCAGATGCCCAAGGCCGGTCACATAACGATCTTCGACCGGAGCTGGTACGGGCGGGTGATGGTCGAGCGGATCGAGGGTTTCTGCACGGAGCCCGAGTGGAAGCGGGCTTATCGCGAGATCAACGAGATGGAGCAGCACATGACGAACTTCGGTGCGGTGGTGCTGAAGTTCTGGCTTCATATCGACAAGGATGAGCAGTTGCGGCGTTTCGAGGACCGCAAGGCGACGCCCTACAAGCAGTGGAAGATCACGGATGAGGACCTGCGAAATCGCGAGAAGTGGGACTCCTACAAGCTGGCCATCGAGGAGATGCTCTTCCGCACATCCACCCCGCACGCTCCGTGGACGATCGTCGAGTCCAACTGCAAATGGTACGCGCGCGTGAAGGTGCTGGAGACCGTCTGCGAGACCATCGCAGAGCGGCTTAGGGACTAAGCAAGCCCGCCTGGGGCCTCGGGTTCGACGTCGCCCCGCTGATCGGGGATGGGAATCTCTGGATTCGGCTGTTCCGTCTGATACTGTCCCGGACCTTCGTCTTGGGCCTCTGGTGGCTGTGGGGCAGGCTGCGGCTTGTTTTCGGGGGAGAGCGAGGTATCTTCCGCCGCAATCGCCGGCTCGGCTTCGGCTTGGCGCGCGGCGGCTTCGGTCTCTTCGGCCGCCCGGGCCTCGGCCTGGCGTTGGGCCTGTTGGGCCTCTTCGGCGTCCCTTGCCGCCTGCTTGGACGCTTGTACGACCTGGGCGGCTTCGGACTCGGCCCGGGCGAAGCGTTCGTTTAGCATAGTGGTAAGCGACTGCCAGGTTCCACCGGTCGAGAGCTTGTGCCAGTAGTCGCCCAGTTCGGCGAAGATTCGCTCGCGGTCGTCGCGGCGTGTGGTTTGGAGGCTCTCTATTCCGGCTTCGAGCCTCTTTACGGGCGAGGCCTTGCCAAAGTAGGCCTCGGCGCGTTTTCGTTCGTTCTTGATGAAGTCGGGCAGCAGCTCCAGCCAGACATCGCAGTCGTGCAGATCGCCCAGCATGTCCTGGAGTTTCTTCGTAGCCGCGAGCGGGGCGTCCAGGTCGCCCTCGTACGCCGGGCGGAACAGTTCCATTGTGTACCGCAACTCTTTCGTGACTAGTCGCATCTCGTGGTGCTGGGCGATTCCGGCGGGGTTGAAGAGGCAACTCTCGTAGGCAATCACTCGGTCCAGGGCCTTGAGTATCTGGTGTCGCGCGGCGAACACGGCCGGGGTCTGTATGGTCGCCCCCTCGGGCGGCAGCGCGGCGAGCATTGCATCACCACGGCGGCGGATGGCCTTGAGCGTGCCGGACTTCTGGAGTTTCCTGGCTGCCTTTACAACCTTAGGCTGCAAGGCTTGGCGCTGCTGGCGCATGCGGACCATCAGCCGGCGAATGCCTGGGCGCAGGGCCCGGTCAGAGGTCTGCTTGAGGGTCGTTCGTAGGCACTCGATCTGCACATCTTTGTCGCGGGCCGCACCGAATTGTTTCAGCGTGCGGCGGATGTCACGGCGCCATCGCTTGGCCTTCTTTCGAGGCAAGTGCCGCGCGAACGCGCGAAATGCCGCCGCAAGTCTGCGCGCCGCGACGCGAGCCTGGTGAATGACCTCGATCTGGTCCTGAGCACCCACCAGCTTGATCTGCCTGGCCAGCCTGCGTGCCTGTTTACGCAGGCACTGGCCCGCCAGCATCCGATAGCCATCATCCACACGTTTCATGCCGAAGAGTCTCCAGCCATGTGCCTCCCGCACCACGAATTGCCCGCATCCAAGCCGCGGGACAAACACTATGATACCATAACTTCCCATTGGCGCACAGAGCTTGCCGTTTGCAGCAATCGCCCATCCTGCCCTCAGTCGTCGAACTCGCAGGCCAAGTGCAATGACATGGGGGGCATGTTTCCGTCAGCAAATGCGAATGCGATTAACGCATGTATGGCTGACGGTTCTTGCATAGCTCCTCCAGCAGCACCGTCGCGTAGCAGCCGGACGGGGCAGTGAAGGCGACCTCGACGAACGTGCCATTGTGATCCTTGCCGGCGGAGGCCTGTACATCGGTGGGACGGAATCGCAGAGGCCTCCGCGACGCCCCCAACTTCATTGTGGTGGGGCTTTGCTCGAACAGCTTGGCGTCGATCTTGTGCCCGGCCATGACGTCTCGTTCGATCTTGCCGGGCTCGCCTTCGGCGATTCTCATGCGCCGGCCGGGAATCAGGCCGGTCGGGCTTATCTTGAAAGCCGCCGCTCTGGCCGTCGCATCGGCGAGGTCCTTTACGTGGAAGCTCCTGCTGGTTGTGTGGTCCTCGGCGATTTCCCCGCGCTCGACCGTGTCGATGCTATCGATTCGGCGGGCGAGGATTTCGTTGAAGATCACGCTCTGATAGGACTGGATGTATATCTGCCGTATTCGCGGGGTGATGGTCTTGATCGCCTCGGCCGGGGCCTTGCCTGCCATCAGGGCCGACAGGGCGTTTCGCGGATCCATGCAGTACGGCGCCCAGTAGGCGAAAGCCCGCTTGAGCGCGCGGTGATCGTAGGCATCGCGTGCGGCCTGGCTGCGCGGTGGGTCGCTTTTGCGTCCCCGGCCGAGGAAGATCCGCAGGAACTCCTCGTCCTGGCCGCGAATGAGCGCCTCGCCCATGGCTGCGTTGTCGCCCCTTGAGCCGAATCTCTGCTGGCCGAAGTAGTTCGGTACGCCTCGCTGGGCCATGAGGTCCAGAAGGGCGCTGGCCAGGTCCAGTTGCTTCGGGCCGACCCCACGCACCAGCACCACGAATCGGTTGCCCGTCAGGTTGCCCACCTTCTGGCCGACAGGCCGAAAATGAATGTCCGATATGCGGATGTTTTTGTCCCGCATTGTCTCTAGCCTGCGGACGTCAACATCTGCCAGGCTCACCCACTGCGAGGTGATGGCGTTGGAGTCCTTGAGACCCGCGAAGGTGATCGCATGGGGCTTGATGTCCAAGTGGGAGGCCACCCGCGAGATGGCGGCCGAGGTGGTCAGGCCGCGCTTGGACAGCTTGAACCAGGTGAATCTTCCCCTGCCTCCGCGGATGTTGTCCGGCGGGGACTCATCCACGCGGAAGTCCTCCGCACGCTGCTTTACTTGTCCGCCGATGCCCGGCAGGGCGCTGGTGAAATAGGGAAGTACGCTCATAGTTCAAATCCAAACGACCCGGCCTGACGCCGAGTTGATCTCATAAACAAGACAGCATAGGACACGAACGCCGATAAGAAAGGAAGAATCTGCCCCGAAGTAACGGAAAAGAGGGTGAAAAGCGGTCACGGGGGGCCTGCAACCCCGCCATAGTCGTCCAAAAAGGCGCGGGATTGCCGGGGTAAATGGGGGCAGTATTTGCCGAGGTCCGTTCACCGCCGCGACACAAGGCCTTGAGTTTCGGGTTGTAAGTGATAGGTTGTCTACACGGTTCACCAACACGCAAAAACCAAGGAGACACAGCACATGTCCCACACGACACGACGGAGCTTTCTCAAGCAGTCAATGGCAGCAGGGGCCCTTGCCGCCACCGCGGGGCCTATCGGTAGGGCGATTGCGGGCAAGACGGCGGGGGCTATGGCTGGGGGCGGAAAAATGAAACTGGGACTCGTGACCTATCTATGGGGCCAGGACTGGGA
>CAZMBZ010000040.1:0-22024 GCA_964564285.1 uncultured Planctomycetaceae bacterium
GGCGCCTTCCTGGCAGGCGATGAAATAGGCATTCCCTTTGCTCTTGGGCATCATTGCGATGGTGAGTTTCTTGGCCGGTGGTGGGGTTTTCCCGGCCGGGCCGAAAAGGGCGGTGGGGTGGTTGTCTGCTATCGAGCCAACCAGCACCCAGTTGCTGGCGGCCACGATCACGGCTGCCAGGATGATTACCATGCTCAGGACGGCAAGCTGCGAGTTTTTCATATCAAGCTCCTGTTTACCAGTTTTGATTGGCGGGGCGGCTCTGGTGGCACGGCGGGACAGGGCGGACTGTGCGGTGATGGCGACCAGCAGAAGTATGCCGGTAAGCACGCCGGCGGCCTCGGCCGGTCCAGACGCCATCCGAAGGCCTATTTGGAGGATTGCGATAATGAACAGGCCGAGCATCGTGCCGATTATGCTTCCGCGCCCGCCGAATATTGAAGTCCCGCCGAGCACCACTGCGGTGATGGCGGCCAGTTCGTAGCCGGTTCCGGCGTCGGCCTTGGCCTGGCCGACGCGTGCGGCGAAGATTACTGCGGCGGTTCCACAAGCCAGGCCGGACAGTATGTAAACCAGCGCCACGCGTCGTCCGACACGGATGCCGGCGTATCGCGCGCCCTGATCCGAGTAGCCGATCGCGCTTAGTGTCCGCCCGACCGTTGAGCGGTGCAGCAGCATCCAGAACACCACGGCCGCGGCGATGAATATCGGGATTTGCGGCCCGTTGCCCAAGGCCAGGAATGAGCTTGGAAAATCCGTGTAGTTGTCCACGCCGCGGGTAATTCCCTCTGCCAGGCCTCGAAACATCGAGAACGACCCGAGCGTCACGATCAGCGGGGCAATGCGATATCGCGTTATCAGCAGGGCGTTGAGGCCTCCTCCAAGCGCGCCAGCGCCTATCGCTACCGCCGCGGCCTGAGCTGGCGACATGCCGTAGTCACGCCATAACATGCCGAAAAGAACCGCGCACAACCCCAGCAGCGAACCTGCCGACAGGTCGATTCCGCCGGTGACAATCACCAGTGTCATCGCCAGGGAGATCAGCCCCAGTTCCACCGAGAGGCGGACCACCTGGTAAGCGACCTCGGCTGAGAAGAAGTTCGTGCCAATAACCGAAAAAACCATGATTTCCAGCAGCAGCACGGCCACCAGGACCCACTGCTGGCCCGAGGCGAACACGCGACCTCCTGGAGGGGCCGCCGAGAGAGTGCTGTCGGCATTTGATGTCATGTCGCCCTCCTCCGCCGGATCGCGTCACTCGAAACGGCTACGAGGATGATTGCGCCCTCCAGGGCACGCTGCCAGGTGCTGTGGACGTCCAGGAAGACCAGGGCCGAGCCGACCGTGCCCAGCAGGGCCACGCCCAGCAGCACGCCGATGAGCGTTCCCCGGCCACCGTTTATCGCGACGCCGCCGACGACGACGGCGGCAATTACCTGAAGTTCAAGGTCCTTGCCGACGTTGGGATCGACCTGGGGGGACCGCAATGTCTGGAGTATGGCGGCCAGGCCGGCAAGCGCGCCCATCATCACGAACACTCCAAAAACCACGCGACGCGGGCGAATTCCGGCAAGGCGGGCAGCTTCGTGGTCAGACCCGACGGCGTAGACGGCCCGTCCGGCAGCCAGCCATCGAAGGGCCCACGCGAAAGCGACAAAGACCGCCATCGCCACCAGGACGATCATCAGCTCGCCACCGGCCTGGCCGAGGCCGAACCATTGGAAATTCTCGGGCAATCCGTAGACCGCCTCGCCTTGGCGAACCCAGGCCAGCCCCTTGCGAAGTATCACCATCGTGGCCAGCGTCACCACGATCGAGGGCAGTCCCAACATCGCCACCATCACGCCATTGAATGCTCCCATGAGAGCGCCCAGGATGATTGCGACGGCGGCGACCGCGGGCATGGGCAGGCCCTGGCGTGCGAGCAGGCCGGCCACAATGCCGCATACCGAAAGTTGCCAGCCGACGGAAATATCGATGTTGCGGGTCAGGATAACCAGCGACATGCCGACGGCAAGCACAAGTACCGGCGCGATCGACACCCAGACCCTGGCGAACTGATGCTGGTAATATCTCGGGGCATACCATGCAAGCAGAGACAACAGCACCGCGTAAGCCGCCGCGACAGAGGCTTCTCTCGCGTATCGCTTCAGCATACCCTTCATGCCGTAGCCTCCATGCCGTGCCCAAGCGCCAACGCAAGTATGCTCTCCTGCGTTGCATCCGAACGATTCAGCGTTCCGGCGACTTGTCCCTGGTGCATGACGGCGATGCGGTCGCTCATGCCAAGAATCTCCGGCAATTCCGACGAGATCATGATGATGGCCACGCCTCGCCCGGCAAGCTCGCACATCAGGCGGTGAATCTCGGACTTGGCGCCCACGTCCACACCCTGGGTGGGTTCATCCAGAATGATTATCGATGGTTCTGCCGCCATCCAGCGTGCAAGCGCGACCTTCTGCTGGTTCCCGCCGGAAAGATTGCTGACAGGCGAATCTATCGATGGAGTCTTGATTTCCAGCCGGTTGACGAACTTCTTTGCCACACTGCGTTCCAGGCCGGTGCGTATCAGTCCTACGACCGACAGGCGTCGCAGAATCGCCAGTGTCGTATTTGACGCGACGGTCATCTCCATGATTACGCCGTGCCTGCGCCGGTCTTCGGGCACGTGGGCTATGCCGTGGCTGATGGCCTGGGCGGGCGAGCCGATGGTCACGGCCTGGCCCCGAATAAGTACTTGTCCGAAATCTGCCGGCG
Source organism: uncultured Planctomycetaceae bacterium (assembly GCA_964564285.1). Taxonomy (GTDB): domain Bacteria; phylum Planctomycetota; class Phycisphaerae; order SM23-33; family SM23-33; genus JAUWQU01. Next base: position 2,758 of record CAZMBZ010000040.1, read on the forward strand.
TCAGGCCGAACAGTACGCCCGCCAGTTCGGTCCTGCCTGCTCCGACCAGTCCGGCCAGGCCCAGTATTTCACCTGCTCGGACGGCGATGCTCACGTTGCTGACTTTGGCTGTGCGGCACGAGAGGCCGCGAGTTTCCAGGACAACGTCGCCCAGCGGCGCCTTCACCTTTGGAAACACGGCGTCCACGGACCGGCCTACCATCATGCGTATCAATTCTGATCGGTCCACATCCCGCATATCGGCGGTTGTTACATGCTCGCCGTCTCGAAGCACGGTGACCCGATCGGCAATTCTGGGCAGTTCCTCCAGGCGGTGCGATATATAGATCGCGCCGATGCCATCGTCCCGCAATTCGGCGATCAATCGTAACAGGTTATCCACTTCGCGATCAGTGAGGGAACTGGTGGGTTCGTCAAAAATGAGAATCCTGGCCGAGGTGCCCAGGGCGCTGGCGATTTCCACCAGTTGCTGCTGAGGCATGCCCAAGTCTCGCACGAAGGCGTCGAGCGGAATATGTGCGCCGACTCGTTCGAGCAACTCGGCCGCCTTTCTTCGCCTCTGGCGCCATCGCACGATGCGGAGCATGCCGCCTTTCTCGAGGCGAAGTGCTATGTTCTCGGCGACGGTCAGATCCGGGAACAATGCGGGCTGCTGGTAAATGGCTGCAACGCCGAGAGACTTGGCTATCGTGGGGTCATTGTGCCTGACAATATTGCCGTCTATCTCCAACGACCCGCTGTCGGCCTGATAGGCTCCGGTGATAATCTTGATGAGCGTGGATTTGCCCGCGCCGTTTTCCCCGACAAGCGCGTGGACCTCGCCGGGCCGGAGCTCAATGGAAACATCAGTGAGCGCATGCACCGCCCCGAAGGACTTCGATACAGATGTCAGTTTTAGGAGCGATGCCATGGGGATAGACTCGTGTTCAATAACTTGCCTCTTGCCAACTGCGTTGCTGCAACATGAAATTGTCCTCAGAGATCGACTCAGACCCGCGGGTCCGCACGATCTCTGGCTAATTGCCGAATACGTCGGTAAAATCCGTTGAAGCTTGCTGAAGTTTCACAAATCAGCGGGTAAGTGTAACACATTCAAGCCGAGAGAGTAATGGGATTCATGCCACTCGAGGCGATGGAGAAAGCGAAATGTCACACCTGAATAGCCACCCAGCCGGGGCTTTGATCCGTTCGGCCATCGTGGCGGGGATTGTCCTGACGGGCATTCATGGCTCGATAGCAGCCGACACGAAAAGCCTGCCCGAGTTGGCGCGAGACTTCCAGCGATTGCCCATGGAGGCCCGAAGGCTCACCGGGCCGCTGTTCTGGCTTCACGGCGACGAAAGCCCCAGCCGCCTGACCGACTACGTGGGTAAGGTCGCCGAGGGAGGCAATGGGTGCTTCACCGCAGAATCCCGCCCGCATATCGACTGGCTGGGACCGGGCTGGTACAGGGACTTGAAAATCTGCCTGGACGCCGCAAAGGCCAATAATCTGAAGATGTGGATCTTCGACGAGAAGTGGTGGCCCAGCGGCGAGGTCGGCCGAAAGGTCCCGCCGAAATACGGCAGTAAGAACATGCAGGCTGTCGCGAAGGACGTCAAGGGTCCCGAGGCGGTTCGCCTGGACGTCCCGGCCGAAAAACTCATCGCCGTCCTCGCCGGGTGCGTGAAGGGCGGCGGCGTTGACGGCGGAGGACTGGTGGACCTTACGGATCGTGTTCGCGATGGCAAGCTGGCGTGGGATGCACCCGCTGGCTCGTGGCGCGTCATGACCTTCACCTGGGCCTACGACAAGCACAGGCGATACCCGCTCGTCGACGGGGCCAGCCAGGATGCCGTGGACTGGTACATCAAGACCGTTTACCAGCCGCACTACGACCACTTCCCAGACGATTTCGGCAAGACGATCGTGGGCTATTTCTACGACGAGCCTGAAACCTACGGCGATTGGGGCAGCGAAGTTATCCCCATGCTGAAAAGCCGCGGCATGGATTGGAAGAAGTCACTGGTCGCCTGGAAGTTCACCCTCGCCGATCCGGACGAGCAGACTGCCGCCAGGTACCAGTACCAGGACGCGTTCGCCGAGGCGTGGGGCAAGTGCCTCTATGGTGGCCTGACCCAATGGTGTCACGACCACAAGGTGCGTTCGATCGGGCACTGGCTGGAGCATAAGCGCAGTTACCTCCACCCGAGAAAATGCGCGGGCAACATGTTCCAGGTTCAGAAGTACAGCGACATGGGCGCGATCGACGCGGTGTACAGCCAGTTCGCTCCTGGGCGAAAGGACGACAATACTTACCAGACGCCCAAACTCGGCAGTTCGATTTCGCACGCATACGGCAAGAAGGACGATCTGGCGATGGTCGAGATCTTCGGCGCGCGCGGCCAGAATCTGTCGTATCCCGAGATGAAATGGTGGACCGATCACATGCATGTGAGCGGGATAAACTTCCACATCCCCCATTCGTTCAACCCCCGGTCGCCTTACGACCGCGACTGCCCGCCGTACTTCTACGATGGCGGTTTCGAGCCGCGCTGGCCTCTGTATCACGTCTATGCCGACTACACGACGCGTCTGAGCCTGATGCTGACGGGCGGGCGTCACGTATGCCCGGTAGCGCTGCTGTTTTTGGGCAATAGCTATCACGTTGGCAAGGCTATTCCCCCAGAGAAGATGACCACCGCCCTCCAGGACGGACTGATTGACTGCGACTGGATGCCGTACGATGTTTTTCAGGCCGACATGAAGATCGCCGGCAAGCAGTTACAGCTCCGCGACGAGCGTTATCGCGTGCTGATAGTGCCTGCCGCCGAGGTCATTCCATACGCCGTGCTGGCGAAGGTGAAGGATTTCTTCGACGCAGGCGGTGTGGTTATCGGCTACGGCATGCTCCCGGGCAGGTCCGCCACGCTGGGGCGTGGCTCGAAGGATATCGCCGCGGTTGCCGATGCGATCTGGGGCAAGGCTCCCGAACAGGGCCTTGGCGTCTGCCGCACAAATGCCAGGGGCGGGCGGTCGTACTTCCTCCCGGCTGAGCCTTCCACCGAGCAGATGCAGCAGGTCATCACCGGCGATGCGGGGATTCACCCGACGCTGGAGGTCCTGGCCGGTGATACCAACCACTGGCTGCACGTGCTCCACCGCGTCAAGACGGGCTGCGACGTGTTCTTCATCACCAACCAGGATCACGCAGGCCCGGCCAGGACGTTCAAGCTTCGCGCCCGCGCCACGGGGCGCCCCCAGTGCTGGGACGCGATGCGGAATACCATAGGCGACCTCGCCTTCAAACGCGTCGATGAGAACACCGCCGATTTCGATCTGACGCTTCAACCCAACGAGAGCATGCTGGTGGTATTCGGCAAGGGAACAGGCGATTCATCCGCCCTGAAAGCCGCCGGTGCGCGGGCCAGGGCATCCGTTACGCCGCGCCGGCTGGAGGTGAAGGTCAACCTGCCCCAGGCGAAAGGCGAGTCCGTCGTAACTCCGCGGAAGACCAGGCTCGCGGGCTGCTCGTGGGTCTGGCATGCCGCTGACGGTACGGAGGCCCAGCCGGGCAAGCGGTACTTCCGCGGCCAGGTGATGGTGCGCCAGGACCGCAAGATGTCCGGTGCGACGATGAGTCTTACCGCCGACAACAATTTCGTGCTGCATGTCAACGGCAGGCAGGCTACGCGGAGCGCGGGGGGCGATGAAGACTGGCGAAAGGTCAAGACCGTCGATTTGAGCAAACTGCTCAAGCCGGGCAAGAATGTTCTGGCGATCGAGGCGATCAACGGCGGTGATGTTCCCAACCCCGCGGGCCTGATCGGCAGGGTCGTTATCAAGTACGCCGGGGCTGAGGATCAGTCACAGGCCATCGACACTACTTGGCGATCCGCGGACAGGCCCGGCGAAGGGTGGCGGGGTGAGGAGTTCGACGAGTTGGCCTGGAAGCCAGTCGCACGCCTGGCGACTTACGGCAAGGGAGCATGGGGTGCGTTCGAGGGCGGCGTTTCAGCGAGGCGTCGCTTTACCGTTCCAAACATGAAGGCCGACTCGTACCGCGGAGAGTTTGACGTGCCCGCTGATTGGCTCGGCAAGGGCAAGCGTGTTATGCTCGAGTGCGAAGGAATCGCCCCCGAGCCGGCCGGGGCCGTCAGGGTTGGCGGCGAATACGTCGGCGGCTTCATTGGCAGACCGTTAACGCTCGATCTGACGGGGCATCTCAAGCCTGGGCGGAATGTCATCGACATCCAGCCTTTCGCTCCTGAATCCGTGATGATAAAACTTTACGGCGAGTGAACACCGGTTATTTGCTCTCGGACAAGGCCTCCAGGCCAAGGCTGTTAATGTGATGTTTCGGCAAATGGTTGCCAGAAGGACTCATCATCTCGAAGACAGAACTTGGATGCAATGCGGGAAGCCGTCGCCGTTGTCGCGGGTAAGACAGCGGAATCGGCGCTTCGGAGCATTGCACATGAACAAGCGAAAGGTTGGTCAGTAGAATGGGACCCAATCCATTTTTAGGCGTGATCCTGCATGCCATCGGTGGCCTTGCGGCCGGGAGTTTCTACATCCCCTTCAAAATGGTTCGCAAGTGGTCGTGGGAGAGCTACTGGCTCGTCGGCGGGTTCTTCAGTTGGATCATCGCCCCTTGGGTGGCGGCGATGATCGCCTGTCCGAACCTGCTTGCGGTCCTTGGTTCAACGGCGTGGTCCGACCTGTTCTGGTGCTACTTTTTCGGCATTTTGTGGGGCGTGGGCGGCCTGACGTTCGGGCTTTCGATGCGTTACCTGGGCATGTCGCTTGGGTATGCGATCTCGCTGGGTTTCTGCGCGGTTTTCGGCACGCTGATTCCACCACTTTTCGACGAGAAGTTCACCAATGCGCTGAAAGGCGGGGCCTCGCTATCGAGCATATTCGATACCATCGGGACCAACTTCACGGAGAAGTTCACCACCTCGTCCGGCCTGGTCCTGCTGGCCGGGATAGGCGTTTGCCTGCTCGGGATCATTTTTTGCGGCTGGGCTGGTATGCGAAAGGAGCGTGAGGTCGGCAGCGCTGAGAAGAAGTCGTCGATTCGCGAGTTCAATTTCGTAAAGGGCGTGTGGGTGGCGGTGTTCGCGGGCATCATGAGTTCCTGCATGGCGATGGCTTTCGCGGCGGGCAAGCCCATCGCCGAACTTGCGGTAGCCAAAGGGTCGCCGGACCTTTTCAAGAATTTCCCAATCCTCATCGTCGCCCTCGCGGGCGGGTTCACGACCAACTTCTTGTGGTGCGCGCAGTTGAACCTGCGAAACCGCACGGGTCGCGACTATGTGAGCGGGGGGGCGCGGCGTCTTTCGGTCAACTATATTTTCGCCGCCCTGGCGGGCATAACATGGTACTTCCAGTTCTTCTTCTACGGCATGGGCACCACGAAGATGGGCGATTATGATTTCTCGAGTTGGACGATCCACATGGCGTTCATCATCGTGTTCAGCAGCCTCTGGGGTATCGCCTTTAGAGAGTGGAAAGGCTCCAGCAAACGCACTCACTGGGTGATAGGCGCCGGCATACTGATTCTCATCGCCTCCACAATCGTTGTCGGATACAGCAACTACATCACCCCGGCGAGTGCATCTTCTCTTGAGGTAGACGGCACTGAGTGCGAATATCGCGACAGCCCGCTGGGCGTAGAGACACCCAGGCCGCGGTTGAGCTGGCGGATGCAATCTGCCGTCAGGGGCGACAGGCAGTCGGCCTATCAAATTCTGGTCGCCAGTTCGCCCGATAAGTTGCGACAAGAACAGGCGGATTTGTGGGATTCCGGCAAGGTCGATTCGGATCAGTCCATGAACGTCGAGTACTCCGGCCTGCCCCTGAAATCCGGCGGGCAGTGCTTCTGGAAGGTCATGGTCTGGGACGCCGACGGCAAGGCGTCCAAGTGGTCCGCTCCCGGTCGCTGGGGCATGGGCATGCTCGGGCCAGATGCCTGGCGAGGGCGGTGGATCAAATCTGACTTGGAGTTGTACGATTACCAGAAGCAGCTCAAGAAACTACCCGACCACGCCATGGAACCCGAGCGCGTCATGTGGTCGCGCAAGGGCACCATTCGCAGAATGACCTCCGGTATCGACGAGGCCCCGGCGGTCTGGCTTCGCAAGGAGTTTTCGGCGGCGAAAAAGCCTTTGCTCAGGGCGCTTGCTCGCGTGTCGGGGTTGGGGTTCTACGAGTTGTATTTCAACGGCAGGAAGATCGACGATCGACACCTAAGCGCCGCTCCGTACGATTACGGCCTGGCCGTGCCATACCAGGTCCATGACGTAACGCGATTTCTGCGCAATGGCGAAAATGCCATCGGCGTCATTCTTGGCAACGGATACTACAATCCCATCATTCCCTCGGCCCTTCGCGAGTACACAGCCGACTTCATCAACACGCCGCGGTTGATGTTCGATCTGGTGCTCGAATACGAGGACGGCTCGCAGGAGCGCGTGGTTTCGGACGGTACGTGGAGGTTCACTACCGACGGGCCCGTACGCTTCAATTCTCTCCGGGCCGGTGAGACCTACGATGCGCGGAAGGCCCTTGGGGACTGGAGTAGTCCGGGTTTCCGGGCAGAGTCATGGAAGAAAGCCCTGATCGCCGAAAGCCCAGCGGGGAAGCTGGTCAATCAGGACTTGCCGCCCGTGCGGATCGTTAAGGAGATTCCCGCGGTATCAGTTGCCAAACACGGCAGAGGATACAGGTTCGACATAGGTGTCGAAGCCACCGGCTGGGCGCGACTGAAGGTTCGAGGCAAGCCGGGCCTCAAGATCACCATTCGATATCCAGGCGCCTCAGGCCATACCTTTGGTCGATACCAGGAATGTCAATACATCTGCAAGGGCGACGGCCCGGAAACATACGAGCCTCGGTTCGCCTTCAACGGCTACAGGTTTGTTGACGTGATCGGGCTGGATTACGAGCCAAAGGCTTCCGACCTGGTGGGATGCGAGGTGGTGTCCGACCTTCGGACGCGTGGGAGGTTCTCGTGTTCCAGCCCTGAGTTTATGAAACTGCACGAAGTCGTCCGCCGCACGATAACCAACTACAACATCCAGATGCCGATGGACCCCGTCCGAGAAAAGGTCTGCTGGACACAGGACGTGCAGAGTAATTTCGAGACGACGGCATACAACTACGACGTCGGCCGGATATACGCCAAATGGCAGGAGGACTTCATACGATCGGTGCGGCCTGATGGCTACGTGCCGACGGTGGTCCCAAGTTGCTTTGACGGCCCGACGATCAACGGTCCGTGGTGGGGCGGGATGGTCGTCTATAATCCGTGGCAACTCTACAAGTTTTACGGCGACCGCCGCGTCTTGCAGCGCAGCTACGATTCCATGAAGCACTATATGCGATACCTGGATTCGATAGCCAAGGACGGCATTGTGAGCTGGGGGCTGGGGGATTGGCTGGACACCGCCAATGGAAGACAGAGCCAGCGTCCAGAGCTCACAACCGTGGCGTTCACGTCCACGTGCGGCTACCTGATGCTCAACGAAATCATCCAAAAGACGGCCCTGATTCTGCAAAAGCAAGCCGACGCAGAGCGTTTCGCCACCAAGGTCAAACAAGTGCGAAAGGCAATCGAGGCCCGTTTCTACAAAGCTCAGGAGGGCACGTACGACAAGGGGTCTCAAACGTCGTATATCCTGGCGCTGCTGCTTGACCTGCCCCCAAAGGCCGACAGAGCTCGCGTGGTTGAAAACCTCAAGGCTCGAATCGCCAGCGATGATTATCATATCAGCAGCGGGTTTATCGGCATGCCATTCCTTCTGACGTTCCTGACAGAAAACGGCATGGGGGATCAGGCCTGGCGAATCGCCACTCAGAAGACCGCCCCGAGTTGGTTCGACATGGTCTTCACCCTTAACAACAGTGTCTTAAAGGAGGACTGGGCGGGCAAGCTGGTGCAGATGCCTTCGCTGGCTGTGTCGATCGGCGCGTGGATGTTCCGCAGCCTCGGCGGCATCAGACTGGACCCGGCCTCGACGGGATTCAAGTCGTTCATAATCAAGCCTTACACCGAGAAGCTCGATTGGGTCAAATGCCAGTATGAGTGCAGCTATGGGCTGATCCGCTGCGATTGGCGCAAGTCAGGCGAATTGCTCACTATGGACATCTCCGTACCCGTCAATACTTCCGCCACAGTCTATGTGCCCGGGACCGATGTTATGGAAGGCGACCTGCCGGCGCATAATTCCAGCGGTGTCCGACTGCTCCGTCGTGACAACGGATTCAGTGTGTTCAAAGTTGAATCCGGGACATATCGTTTTGTGAGCGGTTCTAAACGATAGCCTTGCCCCTGGCGGTCCCGATTTGGCTCCGGGCCGCGGGGTCAACATCGGGTTGTGATGTCTCGAATGCGTAATAGGAAAACAAACGATGATTCAGAACAGTGTGCTCCTTGGTTTAGTTGTCGCCAGTTGTCTGGTCTGGAGCACCGCCAGGGCGGCCGGGCCGAACGAGTCTTCGGCGGCGCGGCTGGAACTCGCCAAGACGCGACTGGCCTCTGCGGGAAAGCAGGCCGATCTGAAGATTGTCGAGGGCCTTGGGCATCGGGAGGCGTTCCGCATCCGGGCGACTGGTGACAAAATGGTGGTCGAGGCAACGTCGCAGGCCGGGCTTCTCTATGGAGCCCAGGCGCTGGCGGCGGGCGACTACGTTTCGGGTCGGCTGGAGAAGCCGGACCTGGACATCAGGGGTACGACTCTCTGCCTGATGAGCGGCAGCTACAAATCCACCATGTCCCCGCGAACTTACCCCTGGTTCTACGACAAGGCATTCATGACGCGCACGCTCGACGCCTTCGCCGAGGCGCGAATGAACACCATCTTTGTCTGGTCTGGACACCTTTTCCCCCACATCGTCGAGATGCCGGATTACCCGGAAGCGTCCGCTGATCTGTCGCGGGAACAGATCAAGGCCAACCAGGAACAGTTCCGCTGGTTCACGACCGAGTGCGACAAGCGCAACATCCAGGTGCTGCTGCATTTCTACAACATACAGGTTCCGTCGCCTTTTGCGAAAAAACACTCAATAGCAAGTCACCCCTCAAAGCCGACTCCGTTGCTGGAGGATTACACCCGATATGCGCTGAGCCGCTACTTCAAGGAATTCCCGTCGGTAGGCCTCTATGCCTGCCCCGGTGAGTCACTCGAAAGCAAAAGCCAACTCCACTGGTTCCGCGATGTCATCTTCAAGGCGGCCAAAGACAGCGGCAAAAACCCCGTCATTGTCATTCGCGACTGGACTCTGAATATGGACTTTCAGAAGCAGTTGAAGGGCTTGTATGGCAGGGTCTATTCTGAGCTCAAGCACAACGATGAGAGCGCGACTTCGCCGTATCCCGATGTGCGTCACCTGAAATGGGACGGCCTATCGCCAGGCCATATTATCAACGCGGTTCACGGCCCGGCTGAGGATCTCCAGCCCATGCGCTGGGCAAGCCCCTGTTTTGTCCAGGAAATGGTGCAACGCTGGAAATCACTTGGGTTTGTCAAGGGCGTGGAATTCTGGGGGCAATCCTTCTGGCGCTGGCCTTACACTTTTGACAAGCTTGCCGCCAAGGAGGCGGACAGTGTGGTGGATTCAAGCGGCAAGCCTCGCCTTGTGTATCTGGATCGGGATGCCCCTTTCTACGCGGTGGCGGGACGGTATATGTGGAATGCCCAGAGGCGCCCTGCTGACGAAGAATCTTTCTGGAGGCGATATCATAGCAAACGTTATGGGTCAGATTCAATTGGTGAACGCATGGCCCGCTGGTATACGGTGTCCGGCCCGATCAGTCCCGGCATTCAGAATCTCAATGCCACCAAAGTTGCCAACTTCTGGGCTACGATCTTGCTGGTGAACCAGAATCTCGATCAAATCCTGACCTACAACAAGAACCTTTCCGAAACGCCCTATACGCTCAACCGTGAAACTGGCCGGGCACGACAGCGATACTATCCGCGTCCGTATGACAGTTACTTTTTCGGACGTTACCGGAAAGAGTACGGCCTGCCTGAGCCCGGGGAGAATCCCGCGATGTATAAGGAGTTCGCGATTTTTAAGCAGCGCATGGCGGTCGAAGACCTCGCCCAGCGTCATTGCATGCCGGTCAGCCAATATGCCGAAAACCTCGAAGCGGCCAGGCCGGTCAAGACCTGCATGACCCCGGACAAGGTGGTTCGACTCCTGCACAAGCTGGCCAACGAATCGTTGACGCTGGCTCGGGAGATGGAGGCCGCGTGCGCCGATCCGGCACGAAAGCCGGAGCTGCATCGATTTGTGACCGACAGCCGGATGTATGTCCTGGCCACCGAGGCGATGATTCACAAGGAAGACGCCGCCATTATCAAGGCCCGCATGCTGCTGTCTGGGTCGCCAGGCCAGGCCGATGCATTCATGCGTGAAATGCAAGCGTCCGTGCGAGTGTACGAACAACTCGCCGCGCTGACCGATGAAACCTATCACTATGCCAACGGACTGCGTCGATACCATTGGTCAAAACAGGGGATTGATCAGTGGCGGAAGGACCTGGCCCTGCAGAAGAAGTGGCTGGAAGAGTTCAAAGCATCCAGAAATGGAAAATCGTGATTCACATGGCCTTCATCATCCTGTTGCTCGTAGCCTCAACGTTCATCTTCGGAGATGGCCAACACATACCCTTCGTTCAAAAATAGGGAGACCGTTATGACCCCGCGTGAAAGACTGCTTACCGCCTTGGACCACCGCGAACCCGACCGTGTACCCATAGACCTGGGAGGCAACCAGACGGGTATCCACAAGTTCGCCTACCAGAAACTCATCGACTTGCTCGGGCTCGATGAAGAAATCGTCATCATGGACGCCGTCCAGCAACTTGCCATGCCCTCCGAGGCCGTGCTAGAACGGCTGGGCGTGGACACGCGCTACGTCTGGGCCGGCGGCGCAAAGAGCTTCAAGGGCGGCATTGTGGAGAGTCAGCGCGATGGGCGATTATGGCATGATCTGACGGACGAGTTCGGCGTAACCTGGTCCATGCCTGACGATCATCCTTATTACATGGATATCTCCCATTCGCCGCTGGCGGGATTGTCTCTCGAACAGATTTGGGACTACCCGTTCCCCAAGGGCGACGACCCCACGCGCTTCGAGGGCCTGCGCGACCGCGTGATGCAGCTCAGGCGAGAGACGCCCTACGCGGTTGTCAGCGGGATCTCGGGTGTCGTTTACGAAACCTGTTGGTATATGCGCGGCCTGGAGAACCTGTTCATCGATATGATCGAGCAGCCGGAGATCTTTGAGGCGATCATCGACCGCACACTGGAGTTTTGGCTTGGCTGGTTCAGGCTGTTCCTGGACGAGGTCGGCGACGTGGTGGATGTGATCACGATCGGCGATGACCTGGCCGGGCAGAATGGTCCGCTTTTTTCGCCGCGGATATACCGCTCCATCGTCAAGCCTCGGCAGAAGCGACTCGTAGAGTACATCAAGTCCCGGACGAAGGCGAAGGTGTGGTATCATTCCTGCGGCTCGCTGGGCGAGTACATCCCCGACTTGCTGGATAACGGAATTGACATTCTCAACCCGGTGCAGATATCGGCGCGTGATATGGATCCCAGCAATCTCAAGGAGATATATGGCGACAAGTTGGTCTTCTGGGGCGGCGGGATCGATTCGCAGCACGTCTTGCCCACCGCTACGCCCGAAGAGGTGCGGAAACACGTTCGCTGCAATGTCGAGGCGATGAAGCCCGGCGGCGGTTATGTCTTCAACAACGTCCACAACATCCAGGCTGACGTTCCTCCGGAAAACGTACTGGCCATGTTCGACGCGGCGCTCGAATTTGGCCGGTATTGAACCGAACCCCGAATGGAAACAGAACATCCGACGCCTGAATCAGATTGTCATCAATAAATATGAATGTAAACCAATGGAATGAGATAAGTCCCATCAGAGCAGCACTCTTTGTCCTGATGGCAAGCATGGTGACTTGCTGCTTCACCGTGATAGGCGCCGAAGGTGTGCGCAAAAGCCCTGCCGGGCTTGCCGGTCGGGCTGGTGACTTGGAGACGGGCTTTCGCAATCCGCCGCCTAGCGCGGGTATTCGCTGCTTCTGGTGGTGGCTCAACGGTAATGTTACCGCACGCGCCATTACCCGCGATCTGGAAGAAATGAAGGCCAAGGGATACAGCGGGGCGTTGATATTCGACGCCGATGGCAGCAGTCAACAGGGTAACCGCAGAGTGCCCGCCGGGCCGGTTTTTGGCGGGCCCAAATGGACGAAGCTGTTTGTACACGCATGCAGGGAGGCGAAACGCCTTGGCCTGGAATTGAGCCTGAATATCCAGAGCGGCTGGAATCTTGGCGGGCCTGGGGTGACAGAGGAAGAGGCTACGCAACGGCTTGTGTGGTCAAAGACCGAGGTAAAGGGGCCGGCGACTATTGAGCAGGTGTTGAAATCCCCCGTCACGGGCGGGCGTTTTTACCGGGACGTTGCCGTGATCGCCGTTCCCGCGCCGGCCGGGCCGACGGGTCGCCCGGTGAAGGACCTGAAACTAAAGAGCGCAACTCGGGAACTCGGCATGTCAGCGCCGGATTGCCGGTTCCTGCTTAATACCTCTCCATCGCTGCCCGGAGAGGTCGCGGTTAGCAGTAAGGGAATCATCAATCTCACCGCAAAGATGGGCAAGGACGGCACGCTCGGCTGGGATGCCCCCAAGGGCGAGTGGGTGATTCTGCGGATTGGTCACACAGCCACCGGCGCGCATGTTTCCACCCAAAGCGCCGGGTGGGGCGGACGCGTACTGGACTACATGAATCCGGATTCGCTTGGCGCTTATTGGAAGCGGAATATTGAGCCCTTGCTCGATGCCATAGGCCCCATGGCGGGAACTGCCCTGCGGTATGTGCATACCGACAGTTGGGAGGGCGGGGGCATGAACTGGACGCCGGGTTTTGAGCGGGCCTTTGAGGATAGGCGCGGCTATGACTTGCTTCCATGGCTGGCCGTGCTGGCGGGGTATGTGGTCGACAGCCGGGAAGAATCGAATGCCTTTCTCGCCGACTTTCGCAAGACCATTGGCGATCTGGTGGCCGACCATTACGGACTGCTGGCGACGCTGGCGAGCAAGCACGGCTTGGGCACGCATCCGGAATGTTCCGGCCCGCACGCCGGTCCGCTCGATGGGCTCAAGAACTACGGACGCAGCGAACTGATGATGAGCGAGTTCTGGTCTCCATCGAGGCATAGGCCCAAACCGACGGATCGGTTTTTCGTCAAGCAGGCCTCGTCAGCGGCTCACACCTATGGCAAGCGGTTGGTTGGCGCGGAGGCCTTCACCACGATAGGCCTGCACTGGAATGATGTTCCGTGGTCGGCGATGAAGCCGAGCTTCGATCACGAGTTCTGTGCAGGTTTGAACCTGGTATTCAACCACACATTCACATGCTCGCCCAAAGAGATGGGCATCCCGGGTCAGGAATACTTTGCCGGCACTCATTTCAACCCCCAGGTTACCTGGTGGGATGAGGCTCCAGCATTCATCGACTATCTCAAACGCTGCCAGTATCTCGCCCAGCAGGGCGATTTCGTGGCCGATGTGGTTTACTACTACGGCGACCACATTCCGAACATTGCCCGCCTTAAGTCGCATGACCCAGCCGGGGCTCTGCCTGGTTTCGATTACGACGTGCTCAGTGAGGAACTCCTGCTGGCCGGCTTGAAGGTGGAGGGGGATATCCTTGCCCTGCCGTCCGGCATGAAATATCGCGTTCTGGTCCTGCCGGATCATCGGGTGCTCTCTCTCGAAGCAATGAAGAAATTGGATTCCCTGGTGCGTGAAGGCGCGACTGTTCTGGGACCCATGCCGCTGCGAATGGTCAGCCTCGCTGGCGGCGACGCGGGCAAAGCCATGTTCCAACAGCTTGCCGACGGCCTCTGGGGTTCCCAGGACCAAGCCGGCGGTAACAATGGCATTCGAAAGGTCGGAAAGGGACGAGTCGCCTGGGGCATGACGGCACGCGAGTTTCTGCTTTCCGATGGTGTCGCACAGGATGTGACATTCGAGAACAAGACATCCAAGGCCGACGTGGATTGGATTCACTATCGAATTTCAAATACGGATGTGTATTTCCTGACCGAACAGGCGGGTATCGGGGCAAAGGGGACCGCGATATTCCGTTGTGCGGGTCGGGTTCCGGAATTCTGGGATGCGGTGGATGGCTCGACTCGAGAGGCAACCAGTTTCAGGTTTCTCGACGGTCGCACTTATGTGCCGCTGGAACTCGATCCATACGGCAGCACGTTTGTTGTTTTCCGAAAGAAAACCCACCGTGGCCGGGATGGGGGACCGAACTTTCCGAAATGGCGGGACAGGCAAACGATAGCGGGGCCATGGGATGTCTCCTTCGATGCCGATTTGGGCGGGCCAAAGCGACCCATCCGCTTCGATTGCCTCACGAGTTGGACCGACCACGGCGACCCGGACATTAAGTACTATTCGGGCAAGGCGACATATCGGACAACATTCGATATCGCCGGAGATCTCGCGGGCAAAACGCTGGCGATTGAACTCGGGCAGGTCAAGGACGTTGGCATTGCAAGGGTAAAGCTCAACGGAACGAATCTTGGTGTTGTCTGGCGGCCTCCATTCAGAGTGGACATTACCCAGGCCATCAAGAGCGGTGAGAATAAGTTGGAGGTCATGGTGGTGAACTCCTGGCGTAACCGACTGATCGGCGACCGGGCGTTGCCTGAAGACAAACGCTTTGCTCGCACGAATATCAGCGTGAAAAAGAACTGGAAGCTGGAAGAATCGGGCCTTCTTGGGCCGGTCCGAATTACCGAAATGCTCGTTGATAAGTAGCAGTCGGTGTGGAAATGGCTTTCAAGTATTGAGAATGAATCAGGAATCAAAGAGTTACTGCACTGGCGATGTAACAATGACAACATTACGTTCCGTTGAGAGTATATATCATGAATGTTAAGCTTTACGCTTTGATCGTCGCTTCGTCCTGTCTTTTCTGCTGCATCGCTGAGGGGGCGGATCTTAAACAGTCCTTCGCTGAGCCTCCTCTGAAATACGCCACCCGCCCTCTGTGGTTCTGGAACAATACAGCCGTCACGGAGGAGGGAATCGTCGAACAGATGCAGGCGGCCCGCGACAAGTGTGGCTACGGGGGCTTTGGTATTCTGCCCTTCGGCAAGGGATTCAAACCCGCCTATCTCACCGAAGATTACTTCAAGCTGTATGGCGCCGCGTTGAGCAAGGCCAAAGAACTGGATATGACCATGTGCATCTACGATGAGTACGGTTTTCCCAGCGGAAGCGCGGGCGCCATTCACGGTGACGGGGTGCGGCGGTTCGCCAATAAGCATCCCAAGGGTACTATCAAGCGACTCGACAAGCACGAAGAGGAGGTGACGGGTCCGTGCGACTGGTCAAAGAAGCTTCCCGCCGGTCGGGTAATGAGTATCGTGGGTATGGAAATGAAGGGGAAGAAACGGGTCGATCTTACCGGCATGATCAAAGACGGCAAGGTCGCGTGGCGCGTCCCCAAAGGTACATGGAAGATGATGATCTTTGTCTGCGTGGTGGACGGCGATCCTAACGTGGACTATCTCGACCCGGAGGCGGTGGTGAAGTTTGTCGAGATGACTCACCAGCAATACTACAACCGCTTCAAGGAGTATTTCGGCAACACGATCGACGGTACATTTTTCGACGAGCCGACCATGTACCGCGCCAAGGGGCGGATGTGGACCGGCCGGTTCAATGATAAGTTCAAGGCCAGGCACGGTTTCGATCCGGCGCCGTACTATCCCGCGCTTTGGTACGACATCGGAACGAAAACCCAGGCGGCCAGGAACTATTTGTTTGGCTTCAGGGCGGAACTTTACGCTACCGGTTTCCCGAAAGTTATTCAAGAGTGGTGCGACAAGCACGGTATTGCGGCGACGGGGCATCAGGATCAGGAAGAGGTGGTCAATCCGGTCAGCGTTTCCGGCGATTTGATGAAGTGCTTCAAATACCAGGGAATTCCGGGTGTGGACAAGATCGGGGGACGGGCGGCTGAGCGATTCTACAAAGTTATCAGTTCATCGGCGTACAACTGGGACAAAGCCCTGGTGATGTCCGAAACCTACGGAGCCATGGGCGACATCAGTTGGGAGACGATCTACCACGTGGCCATGGAACAGTATACCAAGGGCGTGAATCAGTTAATCCCTCATGCCGTCTGGTACGACAATAAGAAAGTTTCGTTCAAGCCCGAGTTGTCATGGCGACACAAAAAGTATGCTGAAGGACTGCAACTTTACAACAAATACATGAGCCGCCTGAACCTGATGCTGCAGAACGACGGAAGGCACGTGGCCGACATCGCTGTGCTGTATCCGATTGCGACCTTGCAGGCGGGCCACTACCTGGACGGCAAATTGGGACATTACAAGGGAGGCGTGGCTATTCCCGAAGCAGATTATGTCGACGTTGGCGAGATGCTGTCTACGGAACTGGGACGGGACTTCACCTTCATTCATCCGGAAGTATTGGATGAGAAATGTAGTATGAAAGGCGACACGCTGAGGCTGAACAACCCTGTCAATCATGAGTCGTATAGGGTGATGATTATTCCGGGGCACAAGACGATCAACTGGAGTAATCTAAAGAAGATCAAAGCGTTCTATGACAATGGGGGAAAGGTGATTGCAACTGGGACCCTGCCGCGGAAATCCGCGGAGTTCGGGCACGACGAAGACGTCGTCAGAACGATCGAGGCGCTGTTCCCGACCTCGGAAAAAGCAGCAGGCGAAAGCGGCAGAGCGAGCGCGTCCGGCGGCATGGCGATCTTTCTGAAACGACCCACCGCCAAGGCGTTGCGTGACGCACTCGACGGAATGCAAAGGGTGTATGACGTGGAATTCGAGGAAGGCAAGGAGCTTTGCTACATCCACAAAGTCAAAGACGGGAAGCATATATACTTCCTCGCGAATCTCGGCAAGACGCGGGTCAACACTTCGGTGGCACTCAGAGGAACGCTTCAGCCGGAACTCTGGAATCCCCACACGGGAGGTATTTCAAGGCCTGAGTATTCCCACGGCAAGAGGGGCACGGTTGACGTCACGAAAGTAAGGATCGACTTGATGCCGACAAGGTCGACATTTATTATCGCGCCGCAAGAGGAGTAGCCTGCTACGTCGCGATCACTCTGCGGTATGAGTGTCACAGAAGGCCACCGAGCATAGAATCCTTTGCTGTATTGGAATTGACATCCGAAGCGGAATGATTCGACGCCAGAACACTTCGGGTAGAGTTTGGCGGCACTCTTGAATCCTGGGCTCGTGGCATGTTTTTGACCCGGTTCGGGCGGTCAGACCGCAAACAGGCTGGTACTGGAGAACTGCGGGTCGCAGGTCAGGTTCAGGCCGAGTTGGCGCAGGCCGGTGTCGTCGCCCGGAGTCGCGATGTGCGTCATGTGCATTTCGCACCCGCGCAGGCGTTCCAACTGGGCGACCGCCAGTTCTACGGTCGGACTGGTCGTGGCGGCGATGGACAGGGCGACCAGGGTTTCCTCGAGGTCCAGGCTAACCGTCTTGCGTTTCATGATGTCCTGCTTCAGCGTGGCGATGGACTGGATAATCATCGGCGAGAGGAGATGGAGCTTGTCGGGGATGCCAGCCAGGGCCTTGGTTGCGTTGAGCACCACGCTGCTGGCGGCGTGCATCAGCGGCGAGTTAACGCCGGTCACCACCTTGCCATCTGGCAGCACTATCGCAGCCCCGCACAAAATGCCGGCATTGCCCTTTCGGGGCAGGCCGTTTGCCAGTTCGGCCGCCTCCCGCGCGGGCAGCACCGCCGGTCTGTCCTCCGGTCGAACATCGAGTTCCTTCATCAGCATTTCCACCCGCTCGATAGTCTGTGTCTCAGCCATTCCCACAGCATACTCGCAAGCGTAACGGAACCGGCGCCGGATGACCTCCTGCATGGCGGCATGGCGAACCCGCTCATCATTGGTGATGGCGAACCCGGCGCGGTTGACACCCATGTCGGTGGGCGACCGGTACAGCGCGCCGTCGCGAGTGATGCGTTCCAGGATGGCCCGCAGGACCGGAAAACTCTCCACGTCGCGGTTGTAGTTGACGACCGTCTCGCCGTATGCCTCCAAGTGGAACGGGTCCACCAGGTTGAAGTCCCGGATGTCCGCGGTGGCGGCCTCGTAGGCAATGTTGACCGGGTGCCGCAGGGGCAGGTTCCAGATTGGGAACGTCTCGAATTTCGCGTACCCTGCCGTGTGCCCGCGATGATGCTCGTGATAAATCTGGGACAGGCAGGTCCCCATCTTGCCGCTGTTGGGGCCGGGGCCTGTGACGACCACCAGTGGTTTGCTCGTCTCTATGAACGGGTTGGCGCCATACCCGCGATCGCTGACAATTTTGTCGACGTCGGCGGGATAACCCTCGATGGGAGGATGCGTGACCGTCTTGACGCCGCGACGGCGGAGCTTGTTCTGGAACGCAACCGCGCCAGGCTGGCCCCGGAAGCGGGTGATAACGACGGCCGACACGTCTAGCCCCCAGTCTCGGATGTCGTCGATCAACTTGAAGGCGTCGGCATCGTACGTGATGCCGAAATCCGCGCGGATCTTGCGCTGCTCGATATGGTCGGCGTAGATGCACAGGATGATCTCGGCATCCGCCTTGAGCCGTTGCAGCAGGCGCATCTTGACGTTGGGGTCATACCCGGGCAGGACGCGGGCGGCGTGGTAATCGAAAACCAGCTTGCCCCCGAATTCCAGGTACAGCTTACCGGAGTTGTCCGTCACCTGCCGCATGATCGCGGCTGTCTGCTCGGAAAGGTAAAGCTCGTTGTCGAATCCGGTTTCCGTTTCGGCCCAGAGAGCCCCTTGTCGCGTCGCACTTGATTGTTCAGAATTCTTAATGCTGTTACTCATGGCGGGCATTATAGCAGGAAGTTAAACGGGAGGATGTTTTTTCGCGAAGTAATCGCAACTCCTCATATTTACGGGTCGGACGTTCGCGGCGCCATGCTGTCGCGGTCGTTTTCGGAAGCACGTTTGCCCGACGCTTTTTGGGGGGCGCTCGCAGCAAGGGCAGTTTTCGATACGGGCTGCTAGGCCATGCCCATTGCGGTCATGACCAGTTGGCTGGCATTTTCGATTACCCAGTAGAGGGGGTCGGGCACGTTTGGGTTTTTCGTGACGGCGGAGATTAGTCTCGGCCCGAACAGCAGCGCCAGCAGTCCGATCCTTCCGTACTGCATTTGCCATCGCA
>CAZMBZ010000041.1:0-16054 GCA_964564285.1 uncultured Planctomycetaceae bacterium
AGGTACTCGGGATTGCCGCTGGCCAGAAGCGCCAGCGCGTTGAGGGAGCGAGAGATCGAATTCTGACGATAGGAAGGGTCTGCGATCCGCGTTGCCAATACCTTGCAGCCAAGTTCCAAAATGCGCCTGGACTTGGGACAATCGTACGGTGCGGTTGCGCTATACGTGCCGAGAACAGGCAGCTTGACGACGACCGTCTCCGTCTTGCCACCCCGCCAGCGGATCAGCGACAGCTTTCCGCCGCCGGCCTGCGACTCTGCCACCGTCAGCGCCTTGCCGAACTCCGTCCGTGGGTCGTAGGAGAACGGCTTGCCGCCGACGCCCAGAATCACGTCGCCGACCGCGACGATCCCGTCCGCGGGCGAGTGCTTGTCCACCTTCGTGACGTAGATCTGCCTCGCGTCGGCCGTCGACATCAGTCTGTCGGCCATGGTGTAGATCCATCCGCGAAGCCCCGTGGCGCCCAGGTTCCAGTCGTGATTCGCCCCATCGGGGATCGCGTCGCCCTTGGTGAAATCGGGCACCGCCACCGCTTTCTGACTCCGCGCGCCGATGAGTTGGGCGGGTCTGACCAGAAGCATGGAAATCGCGAGGATAGCGATTCCGGAGAATCGAAAGATGCGGGCTTTCATGTCCTGACCTTCTCGTATAGGATTCTTGCCGGAAGTCGTTAATCAACGATGTGTCTTCGCGCTTCGTTCCAACGTCTTGTCCGCCTGCCGCTGGATGACATAGGGTGAGTAGTCCACTCCCGGCAGGCGCGAATAGCCAAACAGGAAAACGCCCTTGCTGGATTTGCCGATCAGCTTTGCGGCGAAGTTGTCGTCGGTGATGCCATTGCCCGCGGCATCGAACGTCACGACAAGATCCCTGCCTGCCTTCTCCGACTTGATCGGTTTACAACTGCGGCCGAAGTCCACCTCTTCCGGGGCGCCGAACCGCAGAGTGTCGATATCGACATCCGTATGAGGATTGAAGCCTTCTTCCGCAAGGATCTGCAAACGGATCGTCTTAGTATCCGCGGTGATCTTGTCACCGTTGAGGATTTTCAGTCGCCGTCCGACAACCAGCGGCAGCACGATGTTCTTTGAGCTGTGATTGTCCTTGCTCTTGTCTTCCTTCTTCGGCACGTCAATGACGGCCAGGTACAGATGCGTCGCCCGCCCATACTGATCCTGCAACACCTTGGGCCGTTCGTACTTGTACCATCCGACCTTCGTGCCGTCCTCGTAACCGTCAAAGTCGATGGTGTACGCCTCGCCGGCGTCCTCTTTCCAATGAACGCCGTCCTTGGATCGCATGTGATGGGCGGTGCGGCCGTACCAGTCATTGACGATCAGGTGATACTGGACTTCCGTTCGCCACACCATGGGGTCTTCGTATCCCATCCTGGCGGGAATCTTCGGGTGAATCTCGTTGGCGTTTACCATGACGAACTCGTCTGAGCCATTCTCCTTGATCCAGACCCGCATTACTCGGTCAAACATCAGCACGCTGCCGTCTTCACGCAGGGCCAGCGAGCCGAATGTGGCTTTCGGGAAACCGAGTTCTTTCTTTGTGAAGTGTTTCCACGGGCTTTCAAGGCTCTTGGCCGTGTAACATCCGTGGAAATAGTAAACCACGTACGTGCCGTTCGGCAGTCGGTGGATTTCCGGAAAATGCCCCGGCCCGAGCACCTGCTTCACGACAAAAGGTCCGGTCGGCCTGTCGGAGACGGCATGAACGATCTCCGAGGTCTGCCATCCGGAATGCCCGCGCGGATTGTCTTCTCTCCACCGAGCGACGAACAAATGATACTTGCCATCCGGCTCCAGAATGGGCCTGCCGCCCCAATAGGACCAGTTGGGATCTTCAATGCCATTGTGAATGTCGCGTGGCCGGACGGCGTCGGCGCCCCACGTGTCGCTCGTCAGCTTGTCGTAGATGGGCGCAGGCAGAATCCGGTCCATGAAGCGCCCGCCGTAAGCCAGATCCTTCCAGACTTCCGGCCGGGGTTTCTCGCCATGCTGAGCGTTCACGCCGTTGGTCATGCAGAGCACCTGTAACAGGATCAGGATCGATAGAATGCCGATTCGCCTTTGCAACATCATCATTCAACGCTCCGTTTCGCTGAAGCCGGTGAATCGGGATTTCCCGGATGGCCTTCGGTCGACGACCGCCGTCGACCTTTCTGACGAGGTTATCACCGATTGGGAGATTGGCAAGCGCGTTCTCCGTTCAACGCAGGGGGTATCGAGCCGTGGAAATCGAGCTTGATCGACGCGTCGAAACCCGCTTGAGCGTCTTGTCTATCGCCTTGCGGTAGCCGGTCACGGTGATATCGCGGTTGTCGTTTATCTCGACAATCGCATATGAGTTGTTCTTCTCGCCGGTGCCTTCAATCATGGCTTTCAACGTGTAGTAATGAATGCCCTTGATCTGGCTGTAATGGCCGGCGTGATTGTGGCCTTGGAAGACGGCCAGGACTTTCTTGTGTTTCTGGAGTATCCGGCGCACCTCCGGGGCATTTTTTACATAATGGCTCCCCTTGCCGTCGAGCTGCTGGTGAAGAAATACAATGACCGGCTTAGTGGTTGATGTGAGGTCGCCATCGAGCCACTTCAGTTCCGCCGGCGGGACGTTGGCGTTGGTCCAGTTGAAATTGCCTCGACAATAGTCGGTCCCGTCGGTGAGATAGTTGGCGTCGAGGACGACCATGTGCATCCCCTTCAGATCAAACGAATAGTACTTCGACGTGCGGGGAATCCCGGTGTTGCTGACGACGGCCAGGAACTCATCCTTGGATATGCTGTCTTCGTCGTGGTTTCCAAGGGCGTGGTAGGTGGGGGCTTTGGCCTTCTGGAAAGCCTGCTCGATCGTTCGGAGGTAGGTGAGCGTGCTCTTGGCGGTCGGCTTGGAGGCCTGATCCTTGAGGTCGCCGAGTTCGATGAGAAATTCCACCTTCTTTTCATTCATCAGCTTGACGCACTCGGCCATCTTGGCGACGGATTCCCGGTAATAACGTTTGCCCCGATGATCGATATCGGCGTAATGGGGGTCGGTAACCATTCCGAACCGCAGGGCGGTTTTGGAGCCGCCTTCTGCCGCACGGACCAAAGGCGCCGCCACGGAAAGCCCCGCGAGGGCAAGCCCAGAGGCCTTCAAAAGGTCGCGGCGCGTAATTCGCCATGTGCCATCACCACAATGATGGCCTGGTCCTCGATTGCTGTCATAGTGCTTGCTCATATTGCTCTCCACGTACAAGGAAGATTATGCCGTATGCAATATACCTGAAGGCACGGTTTATAGCCTTGTTGAAACGAAATGTCCGGGCCGGCAAAAACGGTCAGCAAAAGTCATGATATCAGCGAGAGTTCTTCCCACACGTCAATCATGCGATGGTAATTTGCGATCGTCCTTGGCGTCATGGCGGAAATCGGCCCGGCGGACGTCTGGAGCACCATCCTGGCCTTGCCTCCGTCAAAGGCTCGGCGGGTGGCTTCTTCGACGGTGTCCGCATCCTCGTTATCCAGGAGTCTCGCCTCGACGTTCCCGCCTAGCGTGATCCTGCCGGCGGCGAGGGCCTTGGCTTCGGCGAAAGTAATATCGCCGTCCGGCGGAGGCTCCATTGGCTCGAAGAAATCCCCGCCGCGTTGTATGACAAGCTCAAGAGTCGACCGCACATTGCCGTGGCAGTGGATGTGGCTGACAGCCCCGGCTGCGTGAATCCGCTCGATCACCTTTCGCTCGAAATGTTGAACGAGCTCATCGTAGAGCTTGGGCGATCCCATCGGCGGCGTGAGCCACTCGCACCCGCCCATCCATACGTATTCGACTGTTTTTTCGGAAAGAACCACGTCAAGTATGCTCAGGATGCGTTCCAGGCATTGCTGCGTCAGTTCCTTTATGAGGTCGAACTCGGTGATGCACAGTTCCAGAAAATACTGGTAGGGCATCATCCCCGCGACACAGACAAACGGGGATGAGACGGAGGTGGAAACGATTCCGCGCCGGGCGAAGGATTCCGGCAGGGAAGACAAATCCGGAGGAGCCACGCCCTCAGGCAGTTCCCACGGAACCGAACGGATCTTCTCGATGTCAGCCAGGGATTCCACGGGATACTTCAACTCCCAGGTCGTGTTGCTGGCGCTGTTGCGCCCGCTGATGGCCGTCAGGGCTCCCTTGGGCGTGTCGACCGTGGTGGTTGTGATGACCTCGCCATTGCTTGCGCTGCGATCGCTGTCGGTTATCCGTTGTCGCGGAGTAACCAGATAACGGTTCACAAATGCCGGACATGTCCGCCGGAAGTGCAGGTGCTCCGCCACGCGATCCAGAATCTCCGTCTTGCCGGCGTCATCGACTGTCTCGGGCTGGGCGTATTCAAAACCCCCCAGTCTCAGCGGTACGCGGTCAACAGCTTCCGCCCGCATCACAGCCAGGAATCGTTCTCGTGCATTCATGGTTCTTGTCTTTCTCCTCCTGAATGATTGTGCCGCCCCCCCGGTCAAACACAAGCTTTTGCTGGAAAAGGTTCGCAAAGCCGACATGCACCGGCGAATAGGATTACGA
This sequence comes from uncultured Planctomycetaceae bacterium, assembly GCA_964564285.1. Lineage (GTDB taxonomy): Bacteria > Planctomycetota > Phycisphaerae > SM23-33 > SM23-33 > JAUWQU01. The sequence goes on from CAZMBZ010000041.1 coordinate 4,549, forward strand.
TCGAAGTGCGGACAGGGTAGTATTCTCGGCATCGCGCGAGAACCTCCCGGCAGTTGCGCTTGTTCATATATCAGTGATATCTGATGCACAGGCAATAAGACCTGCATCGAGAACACTCCTACCGGGCGTGATGGATGAGCAGGAGACATGATGAATAGAACAGGAATCATTCTATTGTGTGCGGCGATGGTGGCGGGAACCGAGCTATCTGCCGGGGAGACGGAGAACGGTATGGCCAGGCTGGAACAGTACAACGTTGTCTGGACGACGCAGAGCAAGAACTCCAGCGAATCGATGCCTTGCGGCGGCAGGGATATCGGACTCAACGTATGGGTGGAAAATGGCGAGGTGCTGTTCTACATGCAGCGCAGCGGCAGCCTCGCGGAAAACAACGAATATCTCAAGCTGGGCCGGGTGCGTTTGCGCCTCGATCCCAATCCGTTTGAGTTTGCGGATTCCGTCTTTCGGCAGGAATTGAAGTTGCAGGCCGGGCACGTGGAGATCCGGGGAAGCGCCACCTGCGCCGACGGTAAGCGACTTGACGCGACCGTGCGCATCTGGGTCGAGGTGCAGCGCCCGATCATTCACGTGGAGGTCGAGTCAAGCAGGCCAATACACGCCAACGCCTCCTACGAAAACTGGCGACTGGCCGACGAAATGATCCCGAACAACGACCGACGGAGATCGTTCTTCAGCCTCAACAAATACCCCGGCGAAGTTAAACTCAGCGGAGACCACATCTCGCACACTTCAGGCGGGGTGCTGTTTTACCACCGAAACCCGGGCGAAAACACGCTGCCCGAAATGCTGATTACGCAACAGGGACTCAGCGAGTTCAAAGATGAGATCGTCAATGACCTGCGAAACCGCACCTTCGGAGGGCTGATGGTCGGCGCCGGTTTCAAGCAGGCCGGCGAATCGACGGGAAAGTATCAGACCGCATCCTACAAGGCGTGGAACCTCACCTCCGAAAAGCCGGCCCGCCGTCATCACCTGCGGGTCGTTACGCATATCGCCCAGACCGAAACGCCCCAGGTGTGGCGGCAGGGGTTGGAGGCCTTGACGACCGCTTCGGCGAATGATCTGGAAGAAGCGCGAAAGAAAACCCTCGCCTGGTGGGCTGGGTTCTGGGACCGCAGTTGGATAGTAATCAAGCCCGGCAAACCCGACCCATCGGACAAGGCATGGCGGGCGGCCCGCAATTACAACATCTTCCGCTATCAGCTTGGCTGCAACGCGATGGGCGAATATCCATCGAAGTTCAACGGCGGCAATTTCACCTTCGACGCCAATCTGGTCGGCGGTACTGGCAGGACGTTCGGCCCGGACTGGCGCAACTGGGGCGGCGGGGTGTTCACCGCCCAGAATCAGCGGCTTGTCTACTGGCCCATGCTCAAGGCCGGCGATGTGGACGCCATCAAGTCGCAGTTCGAGCTCTACCGCAAGGCCCTGCCAGGCGCCCGGGCGCGAGTCCGCGTTCATTTCGGCCATGACGGCGCCGTCTACAGCGAATACATCGGGGCTCCTGGCGTGGCTATGGGGGCTGGGTATGGCTGGGAGAGCGGCCCGCGATCCAGGGGCAAGGAAATACCCTTCGGCGACCCGCGAGCCGACGCGACCCGGGGCTATAACGACCTCGTCGAAAAGGGTGTGATGGCCAACGGGGCGATCAACTACCACTGGGAGTCCCAGGTCGAGCATGCCTACATGATGCTCGAATACCACCGTTTCACCGGTGCCGACATCACGAAGTATGTTCCATTTATCGAGAATGCGGTGGTCTTCTTCGATGAGCATTATCGGCGGCGGCTGAAAATGCGTTCCGGGCGCGAGCTCGATGCCAATGGCAAGATCGTGATTTATCCAGCGAAGGCCTGCGAGACCTACCGCGGCGCCACCAACCCCGCCGATATCATCGCAGGACTGCAAGCCTGCCTGGCGGGCATTCTCAAACTCGACGACGATGTACTTAAACTACGGGACAAAGCTTACTACCGAGCGTTCCTGAAAAGACTTCCACCCTTCACGTATGCCCAGACCAAGGGCGTCCGCGTCTTCAAGCCGGCCGCCAGTTGGAAGGTCTATCGCAATGCCGAGATCCCGCAGCTCTATCCCTTGTTCCCGTTCAATCGTTTCGCTCTAGGCCGCGACGACATGCAGGTTTTTCGAGATTCGTACAGGCTTGGCACGTTCCGCAAGGGCAACGTTGTGAGTTGGCATCAGGATGGCATCTTCTTTGCCCGCATGGGCATGACCAAGGAGGCCGCAGACTTCAACACTCGCAAGCTGGACGACAGCCCGCGACGGTTCCCCACGTTCTGGGGTCCCGGCCACGACTGGGTGCCAGACCACAACTGGGGCGGCAGTGGCATGATCGGCCTGCAGGAAATGCTGATGCAGACCATCGACGACGATATCCGCCTCCTGCCTGCCTGGCCCAGGGAATGGGACGTGGATTTCAAACTGCACGCCCCGCACCAAACCACCGTCGAAGGCCGCGTGCGGAATGGGAAAATCATTGATATGAAGGTGTCTCCCGAATCTCGCAGAAAAGATGTCACTGTCATGTCACCCCGGTAGCGGCCAGAACGTCGAAATCCGCCAGGTGGTGTCCAGGGCTTTCTGCGTGTTCGCCGACGCCCCCGCCCAACAGTCCGTTTAGAAATAGACTCGCCGCGAAAGCGAGTCTGGGTTTCCAGCATCAAGAAATAAACCACAGGCAATGCCTTAGCATTGCCCAGGATTTTTGACGTAGACGCCAGACATCCAGGCCGCTCACAGCAAGGGCAGCTTTCCAAACGGGCTGTCAGGGGACTCTGTGGTGCCATGTTCCAGCGGCAGTTTGCGGAAGCATGCCACCGGCCAACATAATGACCTGGAAACGCCTGGTTGCCCCCTCAACCGATCAAGAAGAATGCTTGCCGCTCCCCATGATCGGGGATAGAATCGCCAGAAAGGTCGACGATCCCGATGTACATCGGGATCGGTCACAGTCCATCCGCGAAATCCCGGTTAAGTCGGGGGACACGCCAGGCCGTCCCCCGCTATGCGGATGCGATGCGGAGAAGAAGGAATAACATGGTGTTTCCCGACATCCACATGCATAGGAAAAGGAGGATTCTCGGAATAGTCTTGGCCGGTACGGTCGTGCTTTGTGGGGCAGCGCTGGGCTTGGCCCAGCCGGAAACGCAGCAGGTGACGTCGCCGCCGACCCCGCCCGGCAAGCGATACCGTATCCAGTTACTTCGTCCCGAGAAGGTTGGGCAAACGTCCAGGGTCGTCGTGAGCGGCAGCCAGAAGCTGGTGACGACCACGACGCCCGCCACCGAGCCTCCCAAGTGCGAAAAGTTCGCCTTCGAGGTCAAGGGGATTCGCAGGGTCCTGGGGACGGATAGGCAAGGCCGGACCACGAAGGTCGCCTTCACGGTGGACAACTGTGTGAAGATCGAGGGACAAAATAAGACCGAGGTGGTCGCCCAAGGCACCGTTGTGATTGCCTCCATGGCCGGCGGTGGCAAGCTGGATATTCGCTGCAAGGACCCGAACGTCACGCTTTCGGATTCGGGCTCGGGAATCGTGGGAAAGTTCATCGGAATGCACATGCCGACAGAGCTGGACAGCGAGAAGGTGTTCGGCACCGACAAGCCCCGTCGCGTGGGCGAATCCTGGCCGATCGACCGCGAACTGGTTGCCAAGTCCTTCCGCGACCAGAATGGCAAAGAGGGCAAGCTGAAGAAGGAGGACGTGACGGGCCAAATGAAACTGGCCGGCGTGACAAAAGTTGACGGGATCGAGTGCCTCGACCTGCGCGCTGAAATGAGGTTCAGCGGTTTCCTTTCTATGGCCGAGCATTGGATGACGGCGGAGAAGTCTGAAATATCGTTTACCATTGCGAGCATGCTGCCCGTCGATCCATCTGTTCCCGAGTTGGTCGAAACAACGGAGATCGCTTTCACCATGGTCGTGAAGTTTAATATCACCGGCAACGAGAGAAAGGTAGAGACCACAGCGGTGGAGAGGACAGTCACCAAGAGCACGCCCATAAGCAAGTGAATGTCCCACTCCGACCACGGGAGCAAGGCGGAAGCGTTCTCCGCGCGGGCTTTGCCCCTTTAATTGACCGGTGGCATGCTGCCGGCCGATTCGGGGCTCTGGGACCATGCTGCCAGCCTGACGCTTCTCCCCAGATTGCCGGCTATTCCTTGACAGGCACATATGCCCGTTCCATGGAATCCCACTTCAACTTATGGCGATTCTTCAAGCACCAGTCTTTCTTCTCTGCCGCAGACACCCAATACGGGTATCCATACTTCTGATGAAACGTGTATCTCCATCGCATCTGTACCTCTGCGAATCCGCCTAAGTGCCCTGTCCCTGCCAGCTCTGAATAAGACTCCCTTTTGCAGGTTCCATCCAGATAGGTCACCCACACCTCCTCAAGGTCTTCGCGGCCGACATAAAAGAACGGAGCTCTTACATTTCTTGCAATCTCAACGTTAATACGGCATGGTGTGTTCTGCTGAAACAACTCAATAGGCTTTTCCCCAAAGATGAAATAGGCGTATTCTGGCACGACGTTGGCATCGATGAGTCCCCTGTACGCATCGGCAGGAATCCAGCCGTCTCGCGACTGGATATATTCGAAGACATCCTCACTGAGACTCTGAAAACGATCAAACTCGTCCCTGACTTCTGGATCGTTCTTATCGCCACGGAATACGGTATGGATGCTCCAGCTTCCACACCAGAAACCGGCTGTGAATGCGACTAGCAGTCCGACAACAACACACACACGCTTAATGAGGGGCATATTCATTCCTGTCCTTACGAGGTGCGTGCCACATCACGTTAGGCCGGTGGCACCCGGTCGATTCGGGCCTCTACGGGCCATGCTTCCACGGCCGTGTGCGAAAGCATGCCACCACTTTCAAGGGCTTTGGGACCATGCCGCCAGCCCGGAACGCCTCCGCTGGAGTCCGGTAGTAACAATAGGGGACAATATTGGTTTTCAATTTCAATCCTCGCGGGGCGAGTTATTCCTTCTCCATATTCAGCATGGCCTCGGCAAACGCCTTGCCGATCTGGGCCATGATCTTGGCGCTGCCCAGATAGTGAAAGCCGCCGTTGGAGGCGCCAGCGATGATCTTCTGCTCCTGTCGAGTGCAGATCTTATCCATCTGCTTGCGGATATACTCCTTGCTGCTGATATTCGCCAGGCCCTCTTTGGTGATCCCCTCGATCGCCAAGTCAATGGAGGCGTGCGGCTCCTTCGTGCGCCGGTCGTATTCTACGTTGGTGTACGCCGCCAGCACATTGACGCCCTTCTTGAGATACTTGGCGTGCCGGGGCTCCAAGACGATGGGGCGGTAGAACGGCTCGTCTTTCCACCAGATGTAGGTGTGAATCTTGTGGCCGTTCAGGTAGATGTCGAAGCCCTGTCGCGCCAGGATGGCCAGGCGGTACGATTCCCAGTCTAGCTTGTCGACGCGGAAGGTCGTACGCATCAGCAGGAACTCGCCTTCGCCCCAGTCGGACTTGAACTTGACCGTGGCCTTGCCGATGGTGCGATGCTTCCAGACGCCCTTGCCGATCGGCGCCTTGCCGCTGGGCCATTTGCTGTCGTCGAAACCGGGCGCAAACCACTGCTCCAGCCCGGCCGGCAGGGCCACGTTGCGGAACCGTTTCTTCTCGTTCTTGGCCAATTGGTCCGCCTTGTTCTGTGGGTCAAACGATATGAAACGCCAGACGCGGTCGGCGGGCGCAGGCGTGCCGACCGGCTCCCAGCCGGGTCCGGACGGATCGAGCTTTTCGATAGCGCCGTCGTTGGTCAGCAGATACGCGGCCTCGAACCGCCGATTGATCTCCTCCTTCTTGCCCTGCAGCGCCTCCATGGCGTAATCCCAGTACGGCGCGGTTTCCACGGCCGCGACGTTGCCCTTGAACTCCGGGCTCGCAGCCGGCGCCGCCATGGCGGGCCGAAGGGGGGCGATCGGGCCGGTGGATTTCTCGCCGCCCACACCGATTACGCCGATTACGAACGGCATCTTCGGCACGGAAAGCTCCCTGCGCACGTCACGGATGAACTGAGCCATCAGCTTGGAGTACTCGGCGAACCCACCCGGCTTGTTTCGGTCGGGGTAGGTCTGGCCGTCGCACATATCGTTCCAGCCCTGGAACCAGACAAACCCGGCGATCTCATAGCCCTGCTTCGGATCGTACGCGGGGCAGACCCGCTTGGGGTCGGCGAGCACCTTTTTTACGTGCTCAATCATCAACCGATAGTAGACACCCGTCGCCTTGGCCTTGTCGGCCTTGACCTTCTCGATGTCCTTGCCCTGCCGCTTGAAGTTCGCCAACTGCGTCTCGCTGAACTCGTACGGCCCGGCGCTGGGCGGACGAAACTCCGTGTTGATGCTCTTGCCGCCCCAGGCAATCTTGATAATCAGAATGGGTCCGTCGTAGGCCTTCTCCATGGTGATGCCGAACGTGAACTCCGGACCGATCTTTCCGCCGTCTTCCGCCGGGTTGCTCCGACTGCCGTACCCGGCCGTCAGCTTGCCAACACCTTCACCGAGAGTCTTCCAACCGGTCAGATACGAGATCCACACTTTCTCGCAGACGCGCGGCTTGCCGTCGGGGCCTCGCATGGCCTTGAGCAGCGGGGCCGTGGCCGGGTCGTCGCCGATGTAATCGAACGTCTCGACCTTGGCCTGGCCTTCCATGTTGGATTGCCCAGCCAGGATGTAGACCTTCAGCGGCTTGGCGGCGGCTTGGCCGACAAGTGCAACGACCACCACCGCCGCCAGAGTCAATACGGCTGCGATTCTGTTGGATGTTCTCATCGTTCCATCTCCTTGGGTTCGTTTCTTGTCTCGATGTGCTTACTCCGTGTGCGCTTCTGCCAGCCAAAGCGGCATGGGCGGCGCAATACAGCGCAGCACGCGTTCACCTTCCACTGGCAGCCCACAAACAATAACATAGCGGCACTTTCCTCGCTGTGTCCAGCCAAGTTCCAATCTCATCGCATCTTCGAGTTCGGATAATTAAGCCTTCAGGGGCATCGGGGTCGGCCCTGAAAAAGTCAGGTTTCCCCACAGGCGAATAATAGACTACAATTATGCGTTAAGCGACGAGTTCGAGGCAGGCCAAGCAGGAAGCCTACGAGTATCTGGGAGTTTTGATTGTGGTGGATGTAGATATCCCTTTCGTGCCGGGCAGGCGGCGGTTGGCGCATGCCGGCCACAGCCGGAATGTGATCAACGGAATGCTCCTCTCATGGACGATATTGCTTGTAGCCGGTGGTTTGATTGCCGGGTTCTGCTCCAGTGCTTGTCTGGCGGATGCGCCGGCAAGTCAGACTCGCGGGGGCAATTCTCATGTAGTCACGGTTCTGGAGCGCACGGGCATCAAGAGCGATGACAAGAGCCTGCTGGCTTTCCTTGCCCAAAGGGGCGATTCGCCCAATTCCCGGTCGCTCCCGGAATTGGTCGAGCAACTCAGCAGCGAGACATGGAAGACCCGCGATGAGGCTACGAAGAATCTCATAGCCATGGGTTTGGCCGCTCGCAAGGCAATGGAGAAGGCGGCGGCAGGCAAGGACCCCGAGGTCCAGATGCGAGCCAGGTTTGTTCTGGAGTATATCAAAGGCCCATCGCGGTTGAGCTTGGTGCTGGCCGTGATTGCCGAACGCAAGCCCCCCGGCGCCGTGCCTATATTGCTGGCAAGAATGCCCGACATGAACTCGACGGACCTTACGACGGCCGGGCGGGCACTGGCGGCCTGCGCCTGCTCCGACGATGTCGCCATCCTGCGAAAGGCTATCAAGGCCGGCAAGGCAAACACGGCGTTTCGCTACGCGGTCCGCTCCGTCCTGTGCCGGGTGATACCGGCGACCGACCTGGACCTGCTGAAATCCTGCCTGGCTGACAGTTGCCCGGACATCCGCAGCGCGGGGCTGTTCGCCATGAACAAGACGCCGACGCTTGATGATAGCTTCGTACCGCTGCTGGTGAACATGCTGGCCGGTGAAAACATCAATAGCGCCGCCAACTCCGCGGGCTTCCTCGTGCAGATCGGCGATCCATCAATTGCCGACGCCCTGCTCGGCGTGTTGCACAGGAGCAATAACTACTCGTTTCGCAGAAATGTCATCGAAGGTTTGGTGAGAATGAAGGGCCTGGAAGTAGCCAAGCCCCTCATCAAACTGCTGGCGGAAACCGGGGCCGGCTCACGCAGTACGGTGCTGAACGCACTGAGACGACTTCACGCCGTCGAGGCGGCCGGGGCAATAATCGGCATCCTGCCGACCACCGATAAGCACGCGCGGCTGCAGGCGTGCATGGTCCTGGCCGGCCTGGCCGACCGAAATGCCGTCGGGCCACTCTGCAAAATCGCCACGAGCGACAAAGAGCCTGGCATCCAGCGGGCAGCGGTGTACGCGCTGGGACGCATCGGCGATGTCCGCGCCGTGGATTCCCTCATCGGGCTGATCGCGACGAACACCCCCCGGCAGGCCCCAGCCAGGAAGACCAAACCGCCTGCCGCCCGTTCAGTGAGAATGACTCCCGAGAAGGAAGCGGCAATATACAAGCGCGAGGTCTGCGAGCAGACGCTGACTTCCCTGGCCACGATCGGTGGCCCCAAGGCCATCGAGGCCCTGTTCAAGACCACCAGGCACCCGGAACCCAGGCTGCGGGCAATAGCGATCACGCTCCTTGCGGAAATGGGCGACAAACGGGTTGGCGATCTGGTTCTAATTGGCCTAACCGGTGGCGACTACTTCATGGCTTCCGGCGCCGTCGATGCCTGCCAGTTCATCGACGATCCCCGCATCCTGCCGGCGCTGATAAGCCTGGCCAGCAGCAAACGCAACGCCACTATCCCCCGAACGTCCCACTTCCTCGGCGGGAACGGCACCGCCAGAGGCCACTACAGCGAAGCCCTGCTGCGCGAGCGTGCGCTGAGGCTGATCAAGGACCGCTGGCCTAAGGAGGCACGCCCCGTTCTCCTGGACCGACTGAAGGATTCCGAGGGGTTGTTGGCCGGGCGAGCGGCTAAGTGGCTTGCCGATGCCAACGACCAATCCGCCGTACCCGGCCTGATGAACCTGCTAAAAAACGGTAGGAACACCCACATGAAGGCGTCCGCCGGAAAGGCGCTGTGCAAGCTGAAGGTCCAGGCCGCCTTCGCCCCGTGCCTGCAATTGCTCCAGGAATCCAAGGATCGGACACTTCTGCCCGCGATGGGGAAACTGGCCCAGGAGACTTGCCTCGATAAGTTGGAGGCGGAACTGAAGAAGTCCCATGGTTTTCGGTACGCGGCGACTGGCGTGGCTGGGTACGTTGGTAAGCCGCAACTCGCCGAGACTGTCGTAGGGCTGCTGAACGACAGTGACATCGCTATCAGCAACGCCGCCATCACCGCCCTTGGTGGGCTGAAGAACCCCCAATCCGTCGCGCCGCTTCTGAAACGGCTCGAGGCGGAGTTGGATGCGCTGGCCTCGGCGAGCACCGACCGGCCAGCGCCAACCAGACTCGACAAAGTGCGTCTCCTGGCCAGCGCGCTGGGCAACATCGGGGACAAGTCCGCGGTGGGTCCGCTCCTGACGGCGATGAACAGTCCCAATACGGATCTGAACACCGTGCTCGCCATTGCCAAGGCCCTGGGGCAGATCGGCGATGCTCGGGCCTTCAAGCCACTGGTGAAGGTTGTCCGAAAGTACCCTCAGGCGGCTGGGAGCCTGGCCCTGCTTGGCGACAAGCGGGCGCTGCCGCATCTCCAGGCGGCGGCCAAGGCACCCAACTGCGACCTCGCCATAGGCCAGGCGATATTCAAGCTCGACCCGGGCGCCAGCGTCGAGGCGCTTGGGAAGGTTCTGCGAGACTGCCGCGCCGACTACTGTAACCAGCGTGTCCAGGCCGTGGAGTTGCTGGCCCGGGCGGGCACCAGGCAGGCGATCGAATCAATCCGCTTCGCCCTGACGGACGACGGCCTGGCTGTCCGCCAGGCAGCCCGGAAAGCATTGGCCTCGCTGAAGATCCCACTCAAGTCGCCGCGGAAAGTTCCCGCTGGCGTCTAGGACTCGCAGCCGGTGCCGAAGTCGTAGTGACGAGAGACCCGAACACCCTTAAGCAATTCCACCAAGCTCGCATAGTAAGGGCAACGCGTGAGCGCCGAAGTGCTCGACTTACGCGACTCGCGTCTTCCAGGCTGGGAAGTAGTCGCGATGGATGGCGTGTTCAGTGACGGCAGCGCGGAGGCTCTTGCGAAAGTCCTCGACGGTCCGCGCAGGCTTGCGGCCTGGCGTCAAAGCTGCCCGCCGCGGCAGGGGCGGGGGCAGTATTCATGGCGATACACTTGGTGCCAGTAGTACGCCTGCCCGGCTTGGCAGATGCCAAGTCGGGCAGGCGTACCGAAAACTATAAGCTGCCTTCGCCAGGCTGGCTCGCCTGACCGCGCGGTGTTCGGGATCCGCCACTGGGCAGACCCGCTCGCCGCTTGTTTCGCCGGCCTGGGCCGGTTCGCGAAGGGCTGGGGCTATTCCTGGGTATCATCCGCCTCGGTGGCGGCTTCGTCGGCGTCTTGCGCGGCGGATTCGACCGGCTCACCGTGGATGGGCACCACCCACACGCTGATGGCAGCGGTGACGTCATGGGAGAAATTCAGGCTGATATCGTACTTGTCGAGCACTCGGATGGGCTCGGCCAGGACGATATTCTCGACATCGACGAAGCAGTTCTGTTCCGCCAGGGCCGCGACGATCTGGGCTGGCCCGATTGAGCCGTAGAGGTGTCCTTCCTCGTTGGCGCGGGCGGAGATTGTGACCTCCTTGCCGTTGACCAGCGCGGCGCGGGCCTCGATTTCCGCTCGTTGTTTGGCGAGCTCGGCGAGGTATTTCTCCCTCTCGCGCTCGACCTGCTTGATATTGGCGGCCGTGGGTTGATACGCCAAGCCCTGCGGCAGCAAGTAATTGCGGGCATGGCCAGCCTTGACATCGACCAAGTCGCCGATCACGCCTACGTTGGCGACGTTTTTCCTAAGCAGCACCTTCATGGTTCTGTCCTTGTGATATCGAGTGCTTCGATTGTCGTGCTAAGCGACGTAGGGCATCAGCGCCAGCAGTCGAGCACGCTTGATGGCACGCATACTGGACCGCTGGTGCCGAGCGCAGTTGCCGCTCCGCTTGCGGGAGAATATCTTGCCTTGCTGAGTCGTCAGCTTGGTGAGCGTGCCCACGTCCTTGTAATCCACCTCGCCCTCTTTGGAGCGGCAGTAACGGCACTTGGCCTGCTCGCGGAAGCGATTGCGGCGTTTCTTGCGGACGGGCTTGCCCTTGCTCGGTCGTCTTGCCATGATGATAATTCCTCTTGATTGAAGCTCAGTCTCCGTCGGCTTCCATCCCGGCCGCGGGGGGCCGGGGAAGCTCGGTCTAGAACGGGATATCGTCTCCGCCTGCGTCATTGCCATTATAAGGCTGCGGCGGTTCATCCATACTTTGGGGTCGTTG
>CAZMBZ010000041.1:16154-21900 GCA_964564285.1 uncultured Planctomycetaceae bacterium
CTGGGGCGATTGGGGCGCTTGCGGTGCCTGTCGCGCCTGACGAGGCGGGGCCTGCTGATAGGACGACTGACCCTGACCCTGGCCCTGGCCGCCCTGACCCTGGCCCTGGCTCTGGCCTTGACCCTGGCCCTGACCCTGGCTCTGGCCGCCCCGGCCCGAGCCACTGTCGAGGAACTGGAAGTTCTCGATGAATATCCGGTGCTTGCTGCGACGCGTGCCGTCCTTGCCTTCCCACGTGTCGAAGTCCAGCCGTCCTTCGACAAGTATCTGGCGACCCTTGGACGTGTACTGGTTAAGGATTTCCGCGGACCGGCCGTAGGCGCGGCAGTCGATGAAGCAGGTGTCTTCCCGCTGCTGGCCGGACTGGTCCTTCCACTTGCGGTTGGACGCCAAGCGGATCTCCACCACCGGCGTGTTGCTCGGCAGGTAGCTGAGCTGCGGATCCGCCGTCAGATTGCCGATCATGATTATCTTGTTGTAGTTCGCCATGTCGTTTTCTCCCGGCTGGTGGAGGTTATCTTATCGCCGGTGCAACCGGGCTTTGGACCCATCGTAGGCGGCCCGGTAATATCAATTACGACGTAGTCTTACTTTTCCTCGCCATCGCTGGCGTCGGCGGCCTTGGCGTCGGCCTCTTCGGCGGGCGCGTCGGCGATCTTGGCTTCGGCCTCGGCGGGTGCGTCGGCGACCTTGGCGTCAGCCTCTTCTGCGGGGGCGTCAGCAACCTTGGCTTCAGCCTCTTCGGCGGGTGCGTCGGCGGCCTTGACTTCAGCCTCCTCGGCGGGGGCGTCGGCGACCTTGGCGTCAGCCTCTTCGGCGGGCGCGTCGGCGGCCTTGGCTTCAGCCTCTTCAGCAGCCTTGGCTTCGGCGGCCTTGGCTTCGGCAGCTTCGGCGGCTTTGACTTCGGCAGCCTTGGCTTCATCGCGGCGTTCGACAAGCCTGTTCGCGGCGGCAGTCGCCGGCGTCTCGGCCTGGATGGTCTCCTCGGCCAGGCCATCGCGGCGGAGCACCAGAACCCGGAGAACTCGTTCATCGAGCTGGCAGTCGCGTTCGATCTCGGTGATCCGTCCAGGTTCGGCCTGGAAGTAGGTGAGCACGTAAAGCCCGCGTCTACGGCCCTTTATTTCGTAGGCCAGCCTGCGCTCGTCCCACGGCTTGATCGACAGGGCGTTCGCCTCGTTGCGGTCCAATATCGTGCGAACCGGCTCGCTGGCTGCCTGGAAGTCCGGGTTGCCCGCATCCAGCAGGAACATGCCTTCGTAGGTTGCTTTGTCTTGGCTCATCTTGGTTTTCCGTTCTTGTGCCCGGTCGATTCTCGCCGAGGCGGGCGCCCCGAAGGTCACTCTTCCGGTTTCCTGTTATATCTTTCCATCGCGTAACTTATGCCACGAAACACCCAGTCGCACGCGGCATCCGCAGCGACCTGAATCGCCACGTCGATTATCTCAAGCTCATCCGACGCGAACTTCGACAACACGAAGTCGGCACCGTCCATTCGCCCGGGAGGGGAACCTATGCCGACCCGCAGTCGCGGCACGGCCTGTGTTCCCATCTTGCGGACGATATCCGCCAGGCCCTTCTGCCCGCCGGCGGACCCGTCAGTACGCAATCGCACGCGCCCGACCGGCAGATTCATATCGTCCAGCACGACCAGCAACTCGTCAGCCTCGGCCTTGTAGAAGGTCGCCAACTCGCGAACCGCCTGGCCGGAACAGTTCATATACGTATGCGGCTCGAACAGCACCACCACTCGCTCGGCGCCGCCCGGACCCGTCGGTCGCGCCTGGCAGACCTGGCCGCCGAAGCCACTTCGGCCCGGCCCGGCGCACCATCGCCGCCGCAGCAACTCCACCACGCCAAACCCAACGTTGTGGCGGGTTTGCGCGTATTGGCGACCGGGGTTGCCCAGGCCCACCACGAACAGCCTTCTGTCCGGATCATCTCGCACTGACCGTACCCACTACAAAAAACATTCTGTCCGGACCATCTTACAATGACCGTGCCGGCCTGGGTCACGGTCGCTTGGACCGCTACTCGGAGGCTTCCTCTTCGTCTTCCGGCTTCCCGCCGATAACTTCCGGCTCGGGCTCGCCTTCGACCACATCTTCTTCCGGCTCGACTTCCTCGGCCACCTCGGCGCACTGGCAGAGTATCATGTTGGGGTCATCCAGCAGGGAGACACCCTCGTCAAGCGGAATGTCTCGCAAGTGGAGACTCTCGTCGAGACTCAGGTCGGTGACCATCACGCGGATTTCTTCCGGAATGGCCGCGACGGGGCATTCGACCTTGATGTCGCTTGTGATCTGGTTGAGCACCCCGCCTTCCGCCACGCCCTTGGGCGTGCCGCGCAGGATAACCCGCACCTCGACCTCGACGCGGTCGGTCAGCGAGACGCGAAGAAGGTCCACATGCTGGACGAACTGCCCGAAAGTGTCGTACTGAACATCTTTTACGAGGGCGTTCTCAACCTCGCCATCGACGTTCACCTCGAGCAGTCGCTCGCCATGCTTAAGGACCAACTCCAGGTCGTGCTCGCTGATAGTCACCTGGATCGGCTTATCGCCCCGACCGTAAATGATCCCAGGAGTCAGCCCCTTTGCGCGGAGCCTCTTTACCTGCCGGGATCCGGTTTCCTTGCGAATAGTCGCTTTCATCTGTGCCATCGTTTGTGTTCTCCTCGACCCGCCCGTGGGGCTACTGGCCGACGTCCTTCAAGAAAAGGCTGCTTACGGATTCATCATGGTGAATCCGGTGGATGGCCTCGCCGATAAGCTCAGCCGTACCAAGGACTACCAACTTGCCGATCGAAGAGGCCTTTGCCTCATCCACCGGAATAGTGTCCGTTACCAATACCTGCTCGATGGGGGCATTTCGCAGCCGCTCGGCCGCGGGACCCGCCAAAACCGCGTGAGTCGCGCCAACGTATACGCACTTGGCGCCTTTGTCCATACAAAGCTGGGCCGCCATGCATACGGTCCCAGCCGTCGATATCATGTCATCCATCATCAGGACCGTGCAATCCTTTACATCCCCGATGATCCGACCAACCTCGACTTCCGTGCCGCTGGTGCGACGCTTGTCGATGATCGCCAGATCGCCACCAAGACGCTGGGCGTAAATCCTGGCACGCTTAACGTTCCCAACGTCAGGACTTACCAGCGCTAGGTTCTCGAACTTCTGCTGGGCGTAGTAGCGGCTCAGAACCGGCTCGGCGTAAAGGTTGTCCACCGGAATATCGAAAAAGCCCTGAATCTGGGCCGCGTGCAGATCGATCGTCAGAACCCGATCCGCACCCGCAGTCGCGATCAAATTTGCCGCCAGCTTCGCCGTAATCGGAACCCGGCCTTCATCCTTGCGATCCTGCCGGGCGTAACCGAAGTACGGTATCACAGCGGTGATACGTTCGGCCGAGGCACGCCGGGCACAGTCGATGAAGATCAGCAACTCCATCAGCGACTCGTTCACCGGAGCGCAGGTCGGCTGGATTATGAAAATGTCCCGACCGCGAACATCCTCTTCCAGCTTGACAATCAACTCGCCATCCGGGAACGACGTTATCGTAACGTTGCCTAACGGGCTGCCAAGATAATCGCTTATCGACTGTGACAACCGTGGGTTAGAGCGTCCACAAAATATCTTCATGTTCGCCGTCATCGAACATCCTCCGCCGCTATGCGGGCAGCCATGATGTCCGAAACCTTCTGCAATTCATCCAGCGTGTTTATGCTCAGCACATCCGCCGGCGGGATGGCCGGGACGGCAGCGAGCTTCTTACCATCCGCCGCCAGCAGCCCAAGCGCATCAGTCAGGTAGTATTCGCCCTTGGTGTTTTCGTTGGTCAGCCTGGCGATAACGTCCCGCAGCGCGGCTGCGTCGAAACAGTAAATCGATACGTTAACTTCTTTTACGGTTTTCTGCTCATCAGTGGCATCCAGCGCCTCGACTATGCCCGCAAGCCCGCCATCCGCATCCCGAAGGATCCGACCGTAGTTGCCCGGCTCGGGCAAAATGCAGGTCGCCAGCGTGCAGGCCGCCTCGGCTTGGCGGTGGGTTTCGATAAGCTCCCGCAACGTCTCCGGGCGGATCAGAGGCCCATCACCGGCCAGGACCAGCACCGGCCCTTCGAGGTCCGCAAGCTCCTGCTCGCAAACCATAACCGCATGACCGGTACCCATTTGCGGGTTCTGGATCACCCAGGAAACATCGCTGGCGTCGCCCGCGAAAGTCTCCCTAACCAGCTCGGCCTTGTGGCCTACCACCACCAGCAAACGCTTGCTGCCGGCCTGGCGAGCAGTGTCCAGCACGTAGGCCAGCATCGGCTTTTCGCATACCGGATGCAGGACCTTGGGCAAGTCGGACTCCATCCGAGTGCCCTTGCCAGCCGCCAGAATTATCGCCGTTACCGTCATTGCGTTATCGCCACAACTGCCGTTTGTGCAAAAACTTCCAAATCTTTACCTGAGGCTCAAACCTGCCTACCGGCCGGCAGGTCTGTAACCATCTACAATGTCAGCGTCGTGCCCTGGCCTGCCTTCCGGTAAGTCGGCTCGGCCAGGCGACCGCTAATTTACTAAGCTACCCGGCCAGGACTCGAACCTGGAATGGAAGTACCAAAAACTTCTGTGTTGCCTATTACACCACCGGGTAAGGCGAATGTAATGTTCAGCCGACGAGGGGCGTTCTAAACTACGCCGGCACATACATACGGTGTCGCGGCAGGGGATTCGTCCGGGAGCCCGAGTTTGAGGCCGCGACCTCGCAAACCCGTTCCCGACCACCTTACAACCTCGTGGCCAAGACACTCCGTGCGGACGACACAACGCCCTGTGGCAAAGCGAAGTAGTTTACGCCCTATCCGGCGCGCTGTCAATACCCATTTGCGAGTTATTTCTCAGCCGGCCACAAGAGGCGAAAACGCACCGCACCTCTACTTCTCAGCCGCAAGAAGCCACCAAACACGCCTTCGAGCCCGCCAGGCCACACCGCCAGCCACAATTCCACCCCATTCGCGCTCCGCCTGCGCACCATTTGCGGCCGTTCGCGCCCCGCCTTCACCCCGTTTGCCACCGTTTGAACTCGTTCAAAACCGCTCGCAAACCGCAAAAGAACCCCATCGCCCACCACCGGCCACCACAAACATCCCATTTCCGCCCCGTGCCAGGCACAAAAACTCCACTTCCGCGCGCCCCAAATCCGCCAGAATCCCGCGCGCCCCATCGCACACTGACCAGGCCAAAAACCCTCACTTCGTCAAACGACGAAGTGACGCCAAAAGCCCTCACCCGCCCCTCAAACCGCACTCAACTTCACTACACACCTCATGCGCCTCATTAGCCTCAAATAGCTCAAGCATCCCAACCGTCCAGCAATCGCCAAACCCCCACGAACACGCCAACCCCGTTGCCAGTGACCTCGTCAGGCGTTCCCCCTAACAACCCACCTCCCGCATTTTTCATTCGTCACTCATCACTCATCATTAGCCCTTTCCCTCCACCCACCCGGCCGCTACAATATGCCCCAGCAAACGGGACGACCTTGACAAAAACATCGGGGTCCGGAATGCCTCAGCCAGCAAACGCCCGCAAATCGGCATTCCAAACGAGACCTCCCGCCAACCCGTCACAACCAAAGGCAAGTCACGATGCACATGGAATACAAAACCAGATGACGTTCCCAGATATTGGGAAGCCATGGCTTCGCTATTTTATCTTTTAAGGATCGCGGTAGGGACCGCCGTTTCCGGCGG
>CAZMBZ010000042.1:0-3208 GCA_964564285.1 uncultured Planctomycetaceae bacterium
TGAAACGCAAGAGCGACTCCGCCCTGCTATGCACGGCCGAGACCACCATCGCCTGCGTCGATCGCACCGGCAGAATCATTCCAATCCCCGAATCCATCGCCGGCAAGGGCGAAGGACAAGGCTGACCGCGTCGGAGCGGCCGCCTATTCGGTCGGCCCGACGGAAATGCATGTTTCCATAACGTGGGTCTCGCCCGGCGGGATCGTTACCGCGTCGTCCAATGCGTTGGCGGTCTCGATGCAGAGCATCTCGGGCCATTCATCATCCCCGAAATCGCCCATCGCAACGGCCTTTTCGATCCAGGGGTTCCACACAACGGTGGACCGCGAGCCTCGCTTGGCGATGCGAATCGTTCGATCAAGGCCATGATCGTGAAGCTCGACGGCTGCTGTCGAGTGTTTGTAGACGCGGTCGGTCTGGGCGGCGAACGTAAGCGGATCGGGGTCCTGAACGCCTTCGCTGCCGGTCACTTTGCTCCAGAACGTCTGCCCGGCCAGGCCCGTCACGCTGACGTTGCGAACGTCCGAAACACGGAAGTAGCTGTGCAGCGCCTCGCTGAGGACAAGGTCCGCCTGCCCACAGTTAAGCGTCTCCGCGGCCACCGAGAGGTTCCGGCCAACGGTAACGCGGACACGGATTTCGAAATCGCTCGGCCAGGCGGCCCCGGCGGGCTGACTGAACTTTGCCCACAGCAAGGCCGAGACACCACCATCTTCGCATAGCTCGATGGACTCGACGTCCAGCGGCATGACCCGCACGTAGCCGTGCATCGGCGCGGATTCATTGCCTTCGAGAGCACCGAACCACGGATGGCAGACCGGAATGCCGCCACGAATGGGCTGGCCTATCATGTACTGGCTCTCCCTGCTGAGCCACAGCACGTCCTTGCCGCCGGCAGGGGTCCAACTCGTTACGTGCCCGCCGAGCAAGTATACATGGGCGACCGATCCCTCAGCCGACATGACGATCTTGGTCAGCCCGCCCTCACCTTCCTCAAACGCCGCCACGCCGGGAATACCGAATTGCCGATTAAGTTCATCAACGCTCATGTCTGTTTCCTTTGATCAGTCGCTGGTAAGTTAAACGATGCGCAGCAAACGCCCCGCGCTTCACGAGCCATCCCTCGCCAATCGCCCGATGACCGCGACGAATCGTCCCGCCGCGTCTTTTTCGCTACGGTAGCTGGGATATGTGTCGTTGTTGCAGATGGTGCAAACGCCCGCGGTGTGAATATTTTCCGGCCTGACGCCCGCGGTGAGCAGTTGTTCGCGGTTGGCGGCCCAGAGATCGAAGATGAACCTGTCGCCGCTGGTGCGGAAGAATCTTTCTGCCATGAGCCCCAACTCGCGCACCGCCACGTCCACGACCTCCGGCCCGACCTGGTAGCAGCAAGGCCCGGCTGAGGGGCAAATGCCCGCCACAAGATTCTCCGGTCTGCACCCGAACTCATCGCCCAGCCTGTCCACAAGCCGGCGCGTCACTTGCTTGACGGTGCTTCGCCACGAAGCGTGAGCGACGCCGACGGCTGAGGTGGTGGAATCGGCAACGAGCACGATTGGGCAGTCGGCGCTGAAGCACATCACACCCAGCCCGGGCGTATCGGTGACAAGCCCGTCGCCATCTCCGGCGAGGCCTGGCGAGTCTACGCGGTGCAGCGTATCGCCATGAACCTGTCTGCAGAACGCGACGGCGCCGAGGTTCATCGCGGACGCCACTTGGCGAGCCGCACCCCTGGGATCGGTCGCGGCGAGTTGCACGTCCAAGCCATGCCTGGTCGTGACAGCGTGGACTAGGCCCGCCATATTCGCCATCGGGGCGAACTGCCCCACCTCCCAACCACACGGCAGCGTGACAAGCTTGTATGGGGCGCTATCTTCGGACATCGAGCAGGACCTTTATGTTCTCGGGCCGTCGCGCCGCCGTCAGCGCGGCCAGGCCGTCTTGAAGGGCAAACTCAGCGCTTATCAGGGCCGAAACGTCCACGTCGCCGCTGGCGAGAGCGGCGATGGCATCCGGGAAAGGCCCGCATCTCGAACCGACGACGGTAATCTCGTCAACGACCAGCGGGGCCAGGTTCATTCCGCTGCTGGCGGCGAAAGTGCTCTTGAGCACGATCGTTCCCCGCGGCCTGACCGTTCGCATGGCAAGCTCGAAGCCCGGCGCGCTGCCCGTTGCGTCGACGACCACGTCGGCGTCTTTGCCGGGCACGAAATCTCGCTCGAACACAGCCTGGACGCCCTGTTTCTCGGCGGCGTCGAGTTTCGCCTCGTGCCGACCCACCATTATGGTTTGCTTGAGCCGCAGTCGAAGCACGCGAACGATAAGCTGCGCAAGCCGCCCGTCGCCGAGCACCACCACGCGGTCGGACTTGGTAAACTTCACCTGGCGAATGATCTGAAACGCCGCCGCCAGCGGCTCGACGAAGACCGCCTGACTGTCGCTGACGCTGTCGGGCACCTCGTGGCAGTTGCGGGCGGGAATAACGACATACTCGGCGAAACATCCATCCCGTCCGTCGATGCCTAGCACCGTACGGTTGCGGCAATGATTGGCCAGGCCGGACTTGCACATGTCGCACTTGCGGCACACGCAGTTGATTTCACCGACAACTCGCTTGTTCTTCCACAAACGCGAGCCACCGATGGCCTTGCCCACAAACTCGTGGCCCATAACGCCGCGAAAGTTCATGTAGCCCTTGACAACCTCCAAATCCGTCGAGCATATCCCGGCCTTGCTTACCTCGATGAGCACGTCACCGTGGGAGCATCGCGGCTTGGGATAGTCCGGCGACACGACGGCCCGGCCGTCAAAACACATTGCGAGCATAAATATCTCCGGGAACCTGCGCGCGAGCGATTCAGGTTTTCTTGGGCATAGTCTTGGCAGGACCCGACTCCTTCGGGTCGGCGGGTTTTCGTGCGGCGGGCTTGTGCATCTTCTGGCGCATTCGCTCCCACCAAGTCGGCTTTTTCTGTGGCACCGACTTTGGCGGCAGGGTCGTGCCGACAATCACGCTCGCCCAGTTCTCCGCATCGTAGCCGAGATCCTCACCCACTATATCCGTCAGCGAGGTGTGCGCCTGGTGTCGCACGGAAAACGTTTTGTCCGAAAGACAGTCCACCAGTGTCCGCGCCACAGCGATGGAGCGATGGTGCCGCAACGCCCGGCATGCTTTTGCGCGGACATCCTGATCGACATCACTGGCCGC
>CAZMBZ010000042.1:3308-21681 GCA_964564285.1 uncultured Planctomycetaceae bacterium
GGGTCATTCGGGTATCCATACACGTCTGGATTCCAACTCGTCGGTCCCCACGAATTCCACGTGGTCGATTTTTCGCCCGCCGAATCGTTCGCCGAGGACGGCGAACCGCTCGGCGTTGTCGGTCGTGTAACACCGCAACGTGCCGCCGCCGGCTGGATTTTCCAGCCCGCCCTGGCGAAGCCTGCGGGTCGCCTCGACTGCCGCCGCCGCGGCGCTGCTTACGAGCTTGACCTCGGGGCCCATCAGTTTTCCGATTGCCCCATCCAGCAACGGGTAATGGGTGCAGCCGAGAATCAGCGCGCCGCATCGCCGACGCTGCATGGCGCGAAGATAATCGTGCAACACGTTCAGCACAATCGGGTCGTCTTCGCCCCGGCCTTCCTCGACTATCGGCACGAGCAGCGGGCACGCCTGGGCCACCACTTCGCGACCTGGCGCCAGGTGGGCTATCGCCCGCTGATACGCCCCGCTGACAACGGTGGCCTCGGTGCCTATCACGCCGATTATGCCGTCGGTCACCGCGACCGCTCCAGCCGAGCCGGGGCCGATCACGTCCACGACTTCAACCGGGCTGGCCTGGACGAGTTGTTCATACGCCGCAGCCGTCGCGGAGTTGCAAGCCACAACGATCATCTTCGGATCGAAACTCAGCAGAAACGCCAAGTCCTCCAGCGCGAACCGACGCACGGTTTCCAAGCTCTTGATGCCGTAAGGGACCCGGGCGCTGTCGCCAAGATAGACCACGTCCTCGGCCGGCATGAGTCGGGTCAACTCACGCACGACCGTCAGGCCGCCCAAGCCGGAATCGAACACCCCGATCGGACGGGGATCGCTATGGGACTCTTCTTTGTTTACCACGATGGAAGCTTACCCCAACCTGCCGCCGTTACGCAAGACGCTTGGGCGAGCCAGGCGATCAAAACACCGTGTACATCCACGCCCCCACCCCGCTAGTGGACAAGGCCACCAACAAGCCGATCAGCAGCAGCACCAGCAGAATCGGCATCAGCCACCACTTCTTGTTGTGCTTGAGAAATTCCCAAAACTCGCGCACCAAACCCAAACGTCGCTGCCGCCCCGCCTGGGTAAACTGATCTGCCTGTCCTTTATCATCCACCATTGGCCCCTATTGTAGCGATACCCCCCAGCCGGGGATACCCGATTCTGCGCCGCCAAGCCTATCAGCCCAGCGCCACGTCCAGAGTCATCATTATCGCAAAACCCACGATTACGCCCATGGTCGCAAGGTCCACATTGCCTTTGGCCTGGCTTTCGGGAATCAGTTCCTCGGCGACAACGAAGATCATCGCCCCAGCCGCGAATGCCAAGGCGTACGGTAGCACGGCCGCCATGGATATCACCAGCAGCGCGCCGAGCACGCCGGCGATTGGCTCGACCACCCCCGACAGTTGCCCGTACCAGAAACTCTTGAGCCGACTCATGCCCTCGCGGCGAAGCGGCAAGGCCACGGCCGTGCCTTCGGGGAAATTCTGCAGGCCGATGCCGATCGCCAGCGCCAGCGCCGCGCCAAGTTGTGCCAGACGCGCCTCGCCGGTCATCACGGCCGCGGCACCGAACGCCACACCGACTGCCAGGCCCTCGGGAATGTTGTGGATGGTGATCGCCAGCACCAGCAGCGTGCTGCGACGCCATGATGTCTTGATCCCCTCGGGTTCAGCCAGGCCGGGATGAAGGTGCGGCAGGATCCAGTCGATCAAACGCAGGAACACAGCCCCCAGCAGAAATCCCACCAGCGGCGGGACCCACTTCCAGGTTTCACCGTAAAGCGGCGAGTCCTCCGCCATCTTGATCGCCGGCGCCAGCAACGACCAGAAGCTCGCGGCGATCATCACCCCGGCGGCCATGCCCAGCGAGGCGTCGAAAAGCTTCTGATTCGGGCGTTTCGAGAAGAACACCAGCCCCGCCCCCGCGGCCGTGACAGCCCAAGTAAACAGCGTAGCCAGCAACGCCTGCACGATCGGGTCCAACTCGAAAAGCCATTCCATCCGTATCGCTCCCGTGTCAGGCCGGCAGAACTGACCGGCGATCTTTTCGGCCAATACGTCAGTTGGGCAAGATCGTATCGCCTTCGACGGCCTCGCACAACTGCTTTGAATGTCTATCGTCTTTTGCCACTTGGCCGTATAATGAGAATATGTCAACGGAGGCCGATTATTACAGGGTTCTGGGCATCGAGCCCGGAGCCACGATGGAGGAGGTTCGCGCGGCCTATCGACGAGCCGCCTGCCGATACCATCCGGACTTACAGCAAGGCGACAGCCTACAAGCCGAGCGAAAGCTCCGCGAGTTGATCGTCGCCTACAAGGCTGTCGCGCGCAGGCTTAACCCTGCCACGTGGTCCCGAACGCCACATGAGCAGCGAAAAACCTATACCCCGCAGGATTTCGCCCGCGAGGGCTGCGAGAAATGGCGAAAGATGGAGGAGTTCGTCGACGTCATGGAGCCTGAAGGACTTCTGCTGCCCCTGCGCCACCGGGAAGCCTATCCGACCCGTAACGAGACGCGAACGTTCGCGGCGCTGTGGGTGCTAGCGGTAGTCATGGGAACAGTCGTCGCCATCATGGCGGCCGCTTACCGAAGCCAACAGGTCGGCCCGGGTAACATGTCCAGTGCCGACACACTCTTGGGCATCATCGTCGGCGAGGTAGCATATGTCATGCTGGCGGTCGGAGCCCTGGTGTTTGTCATCCTCACCCGAAAGCTGGTCCGCCTGACGTTGCGACTGGCCAGCAATCGCTGGCTTTTCCTGCCAGCACCCCGGAACGACCGAAAACTCCCCCCACCATCGGAGCGACTGGACCAGAACTGACGCAACACCCACTGCTCAGACAGATGAATCGCAGATTTCAGATCAAAGATCTCAAATCAGAAATCTCAAATCTCAAATTCCAGACCCCGCGTTTCGAACCTCAGATCTGAAATCTTAAATCTCAAATCTTGAATCCCAGATTCCGAATCAAAACTCTTTCCCCGCCAGCCGTCGCTTAAGTTCGCGATAATCCGTCTTCCCTGTGCCCAGGACCGGTATCTCATCAATCTCGATCACCCGGCGGATGTTGTGCAGGCCAGAAAGGCCAGCCTCGCGGATGGCGCGGTTGACGGCCTCGCGAGTCAGCGAACTAGTTGTGAACAGGACGATCTCGACCTGTCCCTCCGCCCCGGCTGCCTCGACCGCCAGGGATGGGCCTTCCAGAGCGGAAGCATCATCGTCCGCTGCCGGGACATCGAACTCACCTGCCAGGACGGATTCGATCGCCGGCAGCGAGATCATCTCGCCGGCCATCTTGACGAACCGCTTCAGGCGCCCGCTGAAGCGTAGCACGCCGCCGGGCTCCTCGACGACCAAGTCGCCCGTGCGGTACCATGTTTGGCCTGCAAACTCGACGAACGGACTCGCCCCGTCGTAGTGCAAGTACCCTCCGAACACGCTCGGCCCGCGAACCAGCAGCATGCCCTGGCGGCCTGGCTCGACTGGCTGGGACGGCGTGTCCACGTCCACGATCACCCATTGAACCGAGTCCATCGGCTCGCCGATGGCGCCCCGTCGGGTGCGGCCTGGGCGGTTGACGGAGACTATCGGCGAACACTCCGTCACGCCGTAGCCTTCCAGAATCTCCATGTCCGGGTTTATCCGCTCGAGCCGATCGTAAGTTCGATCGGGGCACTTCTCGGCCCCGGTGACGGCCAGGCGGAGTGACTTCAACTGATTGGCTGAGGATGCTCGGGCAATGGCGTCGAGGAACGTGGGCGTGCCTACCATGACCGTCGCGCGGTAGGCCTCGATAATCCGAGCCAGCGTCGGCGCCTCGGTGGGGTCCGGGTGATGGGCGACGGGAACTCCCATGCACATAGGCAGCACCGTGGTGACGGTCAGCCCGAAAGAATGGAACGGCGGCAGGATGCCGAGAAGGCGATCCCCGCGCCGGAGGATCTCCATCGCCGCGATATCGGCCAGGTTGGCCAGTATGTTCGCATGGGTAAGCCCCACGGCCTTGGGCATGGCCTCGGAACCACTGGTGAACAAAACCACCGCCAGCGCCTCCGGTGAAAGTCGCAACGCGGCCTTGTCGAGCGAGGCCCACGAAACCCGCCCTGCCAACAAGGCCCTGAGCTTGGTCAGCTTGGATATTCCGCCGGCCAGGTCCTCCAGATATGCAAACATCCCCTCGGCCGGCGAGAGGTCCACGCCCGTCGCCTTGAATCGCTCGACGAGCCGCCTGGCTGTCAGAACCCGCCGCACGCCGACCAGCGAAAGGCAGTGCTCGAGGTTCCGCGCGCCAACGGTCCAGTTGATCATCACGGGCGTCTTGCCCGCAAACAGCGTCGCCATGTAGACCACGTCCGCCGCCACGCCCGCGGGCATGAGAATGCCAACGCGATCGCCCTCCATTTGCTCGATCACCGGGCGAAGAACCATCACGCCGACGACCACGTCGCGAAACGTCCGCATGCCGCTGGCCTGGTCGGCAGTGACAGGCCGGCCAGGATCGCTGCGCGCCTGCGCCAGGAAGACCTCGGTGATTGTCCGACCGGCAGGAAGTTCCACTACCGATTCTGACAAGCCCGCGCCCCCGGCAAGCCATTTCGGCGGGACGGGCTTCAGTTCAGCAAGCCTGGCAGAGACCGCCTGCCCCCCGGCCGCGAGCAGCACGTCACGCACCGTCTGGAGCGAATCCACGTCGCCGGGCGGGTATCCGAACTCGCCCGACAGCCACGTGAGCATCTCCGCCCTGGCCAGGCTGTCCAGCCCCATATCGCGGGCAAGGTGAAGCTCGTCGTGGATATCCGCCACGCCTGTCTGCTCGCGGAGGTATTCGACCACGGCGTGTCGCGTAGTATCCGCCACGGCTGAAACATCCCCGGTGTCCGAATCGTACCGCGGCTCGGACATCTCCCGCGTCCCGCCACGCTCCCAGAATGTGTAAGGCACGTACGTCGCGGGCGGGGCGTCGGCGTTGTAGAAACCCTCCAGCCAGCGGTTCAACTCGCCACGGGATGCCTCTCGCGGCAAGTCGTCGGGTTCGACGAACTCCAACTCAACCCGCCGCTGCGGCGCGAAGAATATCCCGCACGCCAGCAGGCCGGCGATGCCCTTTCGCAGCACACGCCCCACCGATGGCACCTCGCCCCAAGCGTAGCTGAAACGGCTGCCCCACAGCCCACGGTTCCTGATGAGCACGACACGCACGTCGGGTAACTGATCCAGAATCCACCGCACCGCGGAATTGCCGCTCAGGCTCTCGTGTCGGCCTCGCATGATATGCCCGGCTGGGTATATCACCACGTTGTCCCCGTTTCGCAGCGCCTCGACGCACCTGGCCAGCCCGCATTCGACGGCCTCGCGGGCGTCGGCGCCCATATTGGCGGGATCCGGAATGGGTATCACGCCGATCCGCCGGGCAAGATTGCGGATGAAGAACCGGTCAACCTGCTCCTCGTCGGCGAGAAAGCGAGCACGAAACGGCCCTAGCAGCGTCGTACCGATTATGATCGGATCGATAAGCCCCGGATGGTTCGGCAGGAAGAGTATCCCACGCCTACCGCGTTGGGCTACGTCTTCCATGCCACGCGTCACAACGCGATACCTCAGCCATACCGCAAGTTGTGCGAACCATCTAAGCAACAGATCGATCATGCATTCTTCTCCCTGCCGAAGACCGCCTTCAAGCCTGCCGCCGCCAGAAGCGAAAGACCGCCCAGCATGGCAAAGCTGACCGAGGGCTTTACATACTCATTGAGCAGGTTCGCCAGCGGCGCCGAAACCATGATACCGATAAACACCATGAAGTTCGCCGCTGAGATAACGGCCCCCCGCCTGTCGGCTGCGGGACGCACCTGCACGAAGCTCTCGCACGGGATCATGAACAGCCCGCCGCACACTCCCGCGAAAGCCAAACCAGCCAGGAGCCCGAAATACCGCACCGGCTCGCCCAGCAAGGCAGCCGCGGAGACCACGCCCATCCCGGCGGCAAGGCCCACCGCAGCCGGGGCCAGCACACGGTGCCATCGCGGCCCGGTCGCCAATTTGCCCGCCAGCAGCCCGCCAATGGCAAGTCCGCCAAGCTGGGCTACGAGCATGCCGCTGGTGGCAGAATCGCTGTATCCGAACTGCTCCTTGCCCAGGACGTTGATGACCAGGACCTCCATCGAACCGACAAACCACACGAACATATCTGCAACGATGGTCACGCCCAGCAGGCGATCGCGGAAGCATTCTGCGACGGTTCGCATCGTGTCCAACGGGCCGGTCCACGGGAACTTCCTGCAGTCGTGCATCGCGGGCGGGCGATACGGCACGCCGAAACTGGCCGCGAAACCTACCCCCGCCACGCCAAGGACAATGATTGCGGCGATGACGCGCCCGGCAGGCAGGCCGAATATCATGCCCGAGATGTCCAGAGTAAAGCCCGCGACTGCAACGCCGGCCATGATCGCCACTGTCACAAAGACCTTCAGCACGCCGTTGGCGGTGGTGACATACGATGCGGGGTAGAGTTCGGGAATCGAACCGTTGAGGCTCGGGCTGAACACGCACGACTGGAAGCCCATCGCACAAACCATCGCGATTATCAACGGCCAGGAGCCCGTCAGCAAACCGACCGCCCCACAGATCATCGCGAGCATTTCCAGCCCCTTGGCCGCAATGACGATGTGCCGCTTGGCGAACCTGTCCGCCAGCCAACCCGCCGGGGCAGCCAGAACCACGAACGGTGCGGTGAACAGAAAAAGCATCAGTCCCTGGTAGTGTTTCAAAGCGGCGCCCACCGCCAGCAGCATCGCCGCCTGCTTGAAGAAATTATCGTTGAAGACCCCCAGCGAATAGCTCGCAGCCATCGCGACGAACTTCGCGCGTGCGCGGCGTATCTGTTGATGGATCAGTGGATCCTTCATTCGCGTACCGGATGGGTCCGTATCACTCGGCCTTCAGGGGCCTGGACATCAACTCGCGGATTGTGGCTTGCGGGGCAACGTGATTGAAAAGCACATCGTATATGCCGCTGGTTATCGGCATGACCGCGTCATGGCGCTTCGCCAGTGCCATGACGCTCTCGGTTGTCGCTACGCCCTCGACAACGCCGTGACTGGCAGCGAGGGCCTCATCCACGCTCAGGCCCCTGCCGATGGCCTCGCCGAAGGATCGGTTTCGCCCGACCGGAGAAATGCACGTGGTCACCAAATCGCCGATGCCCGCCAGGCCCGCGAACGTCTCGGCCTGGGCGCCCATCGCCTCGCCAAGACGCGTTATCTCGCTGAGCCCACGACTGACAAGGGCCGCCTTGGCGTTGTCGCCGATTGACATCCCGTCCAATATCCCAGCCGCGATGGCGATGACGTTCTTCGTCGCCCCGGCAATCTCCACACCCAGCAAGTCCGGATTTGTGTACACACGGAAGTAAGGCCGATTGATCAGCCTCTGCACGCGAGGGGAGAGGTCCGAGTCCGTCGCGGCGACCACCACGGTGGCAGGCAATTTCGCGGCGACTTCTGGGGCGATCGAAGGCCCGGACAGCGCCGCCAGCGCCCGACCCGACTCGCCGCCGACAACGTCCGCCAGCACCTCCGTAGGCCGAAGCAACGTGCCGTTCTCGATCCCCTTGGCGACCGAGCATATCGGCAAACCATCCGGGCAAACCGGCCCAAGGCGACCCCACACGCCACGAACGAACTGCGTCGGCACGGCCGATATCGCCAGACTCACGCCCGCAAACGCTTCCGCGTCGTCGGCAGTCACCCGCACGTTGTCCGGCAGGGCCGCACCCGGCAGGAAACGCTTGTTCTCCCGGTCCGCAGCCAACTGACTCGCCTGCTCGGCAAAAGCCGACCACAGAACCACGTCATGGCCGTTCTCGGCAAGCATGATAGCGCAAACCGTCCCCATTCCCCCATCGCCGATAACGCAAACTTTTTCCACCGTTGCCATGGGCCGTAAACTATCCGCGCAAGCAAGTCCTGTCCACTGCGAATCGCCCCGACAATGAACGCAAATGCTCCTGAGGCCTGTTCGCTTCAGCGAGCGGGTGATCAACACACGGGACCGAGTTTCCACGCCGCGCCGTTTCCCGATTGCCTTGACCGCGACAATGTCTACAATACAACGCTTTACTCCATGGCCCCGTCCAACCGGAGGCGAAGATAAGGTGTCCGAACGATTCTTTGAAAAACAGTTGCCCAACGGCCTGTGGCTGCTGGGTCAGAAGATGGAGCAGGTTTCCTCCGCCGCGATGACTCTGATCGTCCCGGCCGGGGCGTCGCACGACCCGCCGGGGCTTTCCGGCGCGGCGTCGATAGTCTGCGAATGGTCCACTCGCGGCGCCGGTGAGCGAAACACGCGCGAGCTCAACGACGCTCTCGACGGCCTGGGCTGTCAGCGAAACGAGACGGTGCGCAGCGACCACATCATATTTTCAACCGCCCAGTTGTCCCGCAATCTCGACGATGTGCTGGGCATCTACGCCGACATTCTCCGCCGCCCGCGGCTGGAGGATGCGACGTTCGAGCCCAGCCGGGCGCTGGTCGGGCAGGACCTCGAAAGCCTCGAGGACGAACCCGCCCACAAGTGTACGCTCATGCTCCGCGAGCGATTTTACCCGCGCCCGCTCGGGGCAAATGTCTACGGCACGAGCGAGACCCTCGCCGCCGCCACGCCTGAGGCCCTGCGAGAGCATTACGGCCTGCGATTCTCGCCGAAGGGCACGATACTCGCCGTCGCCGGGGACATCGACTGGCCTGCCATCTGCGACCGGGCGGAGAAATTGTTCGGCGACTGGGAGCCGACCGGCGCGGCCGGGCCGGTGATCGAGCCGGCGCTGGGTGGCATCGAGCACATCGCCAAGGACTCCGCCCAGGCGCACATCGGCCTGGCGCACGCAACCGTGCCGCTGAGTGATGAGCAGTACTACGCCGCCCGCCTGGCGGGCATGGTTCTTTCCGGCGGCGCCGCAGCCAGGTTGCACACCGAACTCCGCGAGAAGCGGGGGCTGGTCTACCACGTCTCAGCCAGCTACAACAGCCTCAAGAACTGCGCGGGCGTCTTCGCCTACGCGGCATCCCGTCCGGAGCTGGCCCAGCAGACGTTCGACATGACAATCAGCGAGATGCGCCGCCTCGCCGACGGGATCGAACCCGACGAGATAACGCGGGCGCGCACGCAGCTCAAGACCGCGCTCATCATGCAGGGCGAGTCCACCGGCGCGCGGGCACACGCGCTGGCCAGCGATTGGTACCATCTGGGTCGGCTGCGAAGCCTGGCCGAACTATCGGGCGCCATCGACACCACGACCGCCGCCGACGTCATCGATCACCTGCGGGCCCATCCCGCGCGGGATTTCACCGTGCTGGTCATCGGGCCAGAGCCCGTCGATACCGGCATACTGGAACAATGACCTGCCGGCAATGCCGACTGAGTCGGGAAACAACATGAAGCTCAAGCACGCAAAATTGGATAACGGGTTGACTATCATCGCGGAGGTCCGCGAATCCGCGGCGTCTATGGCGGCGGGGTTCTTCGTCCGCACGGGCGCCCGCGACGAAACGCCCGAGGTCGCCGGCGTCAGCCATTTCCTCGAGCACATGGTTTTCAAAGGCACCGCCCGGCGGAGCCCGCTGGAAGTCAACCGCGAGTTCGACTCGATGGGCGCCAACTACAACGCGTTCACGTCCGAGGAGAACACCGTCTTCTACGGCGCGGTCCTGCCGGAATATCAGGACGGCCTGCTGGACCTGCTGTGCGACATACTCCGGCCTAGCCTTCGCGCGGAGGACTTCGACCTCGAAAAGAACGTCATCCTCGACGAGATAGCCCGCTACCGCGACATGCCGCGATACCGCGTCTACGAAATGCTCCTGGCCGAGTACTTCCGACCGCACCCGCTGGGCCAGAGCGTTCTCGGCAGCCCCGAGTCCGTCGGGGCACTCACGCAAGAGCAGATGCTCGCGTACTTCAACCGCCGCTACGCCGCCAACAACCTCACTCTCGTAGGCGTGGGCAACGTGGACTTCGACGCCCTTGTCGCAAAGGCCACCGCGATGTGCGGGCAATGGTCATCCGCTGAAACCGGACGCGACATCGCCGAGCCTTCTGGCAGCACCGGGCGGAAAATCGTCGCCGATCCCAACGTCTCTCGCCAGCAGATTGCCCTGGCCTCGCCGGCCCCCGCCGCCCAGGCCGACGACCGCTACGCGGCCATGCTCGCAACGACACTGCTGGGCGACACTACCGGCAGCAGGCTGTACTACGCGCTAGTGGACCCCGCCCTGGCCGACGAGGCGTCGATGGTCTACGACTCGCTCGACGGCGTCGGAGTATTCCTGACGTTCATGTCATGCGACAGCGAAAAGGCCTCGCAAGTCCTGAAAATCGCCCAGCGAGAACTGGCCGAGTTCCAGAAAAGCGGGCCAACCGAGGCCGAGATGCTCGCCGCAAAGAACAAAATCGCCTCCGGCGCGACGCTCAAGGGCGAGGTGCCCATGGGCCGACTAACCGCGGTGGGTTACGACTGGGTCTATCGCGGCGAGTACGTGCCCCTGGCAGAGCAGATCGAAATGCTGTTCGCCGTCACTCCCGAGCAGGTTATCGACGTCGTTCGCGAGCGAGACCTCGCCAAAACCATGCTCGTCGCTCTCGGTCCGCTGGAGAATCTGTGACCGCCCCGTCGCCCATCCCTGCCGCCCGCATGCTCGTCGCACAAAAACGCATCACCGTGCTGGGCCTTGGACGATTCGGCGGCGGCGTGGGCGTAGTCAAGTGGCTGTGCTCGCAGGGCGCCCGCGTGACGGTTTCCGACCTGGCCCCGGCGGAGAAACTCGCCGATTCCGTCGCCCAACTCGACGGGCTCGACGTTACGCTGCACCTCGGCGGGCAGATAGCGGAGGACTTCACCTCGCCGGACCTTATCGTCGTCAGCCCAGCCGTCCCGGCCGGCGCCGAACCGCTTCGCCTGGCCGCCGAGGCCGGCGTGCCGCGAACAACCGAGATAAACCTTTTCATCGCCCGCTGCCGGGCGAAAATCGTCGGAATTACCGGCACAGTCGGCAAGAGCACCACCACCGCCATGATCGGCGAGGTGCTTGCGACCCGAATGCCCACGCACGTCGGGGGCAACATCGGGAGAAGCCTGCTGGGCGACCTGGATCGCATCCAGCCGGACCATGCGGTGGTCCTGGAACTGTCGAGCTTCCAACTTGATGAACTGCCCGAGATCGGCATCTCCCCGCAGGTCGCACTGGTGACCAACCTGGTGCCCAACCACCTCGATCGCCACGGCACGATCGACGCCTACGCCCGAGCCAAGAAGAACATCTTTCGCTACCAGAAACCCGGAGACGTGCTGATCCTCAATGCCGCCGACGAGCAGACCCGAAGCTGGGGCAAAGCCGCGCCCGACGGCGTGCGAGTGGAATACTTCGATCCGGCGGGACAACCGTTCGACCTGTCGGTCGTGGGAACGCACAACCAGGCCAATGCCCAGGCCGCCTGGGCGGTAGCGAGGCAGTTCGGCGTCGGCCGGGCCGAGGCTTCCCGCGCGCTGAAGGCGTTCGCCGGGCTCGAGCACCGACTACAATTCGTGGCGGAGATTGACGGCGTGCGGTTCTTCAACGACTCCAAATGCACCACGCCAGAAGGCGCCATCGTCGCGATGGAATCTTTCCCGCCCCGCTCAGCCGTGATGATCATCGGCGGCTACGACAAGCAAGTGAGCTTCGACGCCCTCGGGGCCGCGCTCTCCGCCCGAGCCAAGGCAGTCGTTACCATCGGCGCCACCGCCGGTGCCATCCGCGATGCCATCGCCGCCGCTGAACCCGGCGACGCCGCGCCCGCCGTCCTGGCCGCCGAATCGATCGAGCAAGCGGTGAAACTCGCCCGCGACGCAGCCCGCGCCGGCGACGCCGTGGTACTCTCGCCCGCCTGCGCCAGCTACGACATGTTCCTCAACTACGAGCAGCGCGGACAACGCTTCGTGGAGCTCGTCCGCGAACAATAGCAAAGCGGAGCTTTCTGTTATCCCTTCGCGGAATCTTCCATCGTTCACGGTCTATCTCGATTGGGTCAACGGTTGTGCCCGGGGACACCCATGGATTGCAATCCCTGGGTCCGAAGTCACCAGGACGCACTTCATGGAATTAGAAATCGAACACTCCAGACCCGGACCCCGGGAAAACTGAGTTACACACTCCTCCTCGAATCTCTACACCCGTAGGTCCGCCTGCTGGCCAAGCAAATCCTTGTACTGCTCGCGGATGGGTGCCACTTCCGAGGCGATGAACTCATCCACCTGTTGCGGCGAACGTCCGATGAAATCCTCGGGTCGAAGGGCCGCGTCGATGTCCACCGCCGCGAAGGCGGGGTCGGCCTTGATGCGGGCGATCAGGTCGTTGGGTTTGCCATGCAGCTTTACCTGCTCCGCGGCGGCCATGCTGTGCGTGCGGATAAGCTCGTGGATTTCCTGGCGGTCGCCCCCTGCCGCTACCGCTGCCATCAGGATATTCTCGGTTGCCATGAACGGCAGCTCGGACGCGACCCCGGCGGCGATCACGGCCGGGTACACAACGAGGCCCTGGGCGACGTTGAGCGTTATCAGCAGAATCGCGTCAGTCGCCAGGAACACTTCGCTCATCGCCAGTCGCTTGTTGGCCGAGTCGTCGAGCGTCCGCTCGAACCACTGCTCAGCCGCGGTGTGCAAGGGGCTTGTCGAGACATCCATCACGAACCGTGCCAGGCCCGTTGCCCGCTCGCATCGCATGGGGTTGCGTTTGTATGCCATCGCCGACGAGCCGACCTGTGTCTTCTCGAATGGCTCTTCCATCTCCTTGCGGTGGGCTAGAAGGCGAACGTCGTTGCAAAGTTTGTGTACGCTCGCCGCGACGCCGGCCAGCGCCTGCGCGATGGCTGCGTCGATCTTCCGGCTGTAGGTCTGCCCGGTGACGGGCGAGACCTTGTCGAATCCCATCTTCTCAGCCACGCTGCGGTCGAGCGCCTTGACCTTCTCGTGGTCGCCGTCGAACAGCGCCAGGAAACTCGCCTGTGTACCCGTGGTGCCCTTGGCGCCGCGAAACTCCAGATTCGCCAGGCGATACTCGATATCGCGCAGGTCGCGAATAAAATCCATGCACCAAAGCGATGCGCGTTTGCCGACAGTGGTCATCTGTGCCGGCTGAAAGTGTGTAAAAGCCAAACATGGCAACTCGCGGTGCTCAACCGCGAAGTTCGCCAGGACGTCGATCACGTTTACCAGTCTCGCCCGGATTGTCTCCAGCGCCCGCCGCATTACGATCATGTCGGTATTGCAGTTGACGTACTGGCTGGTAGCGCCGAGATGGATAATTCCCCTTGCCTGCGGGGCCGCATCGCCGAAGGCGTGAATGTGCGCCATTACGTCGTGGCGGAACTTGCGTTCGTACTGGCCGGCCTTGTCGAAGTCGATGTCGTCGAGGTGCTCACGCATCTGTTCGAGCTGGACCTCGGTGACGCTATCGAGGCCTAGCTCGCGCTGGGACTGGGCAAGCGCCAGCCAAAGCCTTCGCCAAGTCGATATCCGCATCTGGTCGCCGAAGAGTTCCTGCATTTCCCGGCTGGCGTATCGCGTCTCCAGCGGGCTGGTGTATGTGTCGTGTTTGTTGTCGCTCATGGCAGAAAGTGTACTCAAAAGCGCGCGGAAATTCACCTGCCCGCATCCGCGCAGCATGACTGGCTGAGAACCTGCGCCCGTATGGTAGCTCAGCGCTTAAGGCTACTTGATGAAGCGAATGCAAACCGGGTAGCGATACGGCAGGCCCTTGTTCACGGCGATCGTGGCCATGATGCCAAAGACAATATTCACGACCATAACAGCCGCGAGTATTATGAACCCGATAAATATGCAGGCTGTCACACCGCCGATCACGGCCCCGATCAGCAGAGTCAGCTCGAAGTTCACTGCCTCCTTGCCCTGCTGGTTTACGAACGGGCTATCATCCTTCTTGATCAGCCAGATGATCAGCGGAACGATGAGCCCGGTCAACATCGCCAGCAGGTGGCAGAGCATGGCCATGGTCTTCGCGTCCGGTGACTCTGCCGAGACCAGGCCAGCTGGGGCACCTTCGGCCGGACCCGGCCCGGGAGGAGGAGTCTGCGGAGGCGTCGCGTTGCCGTCTGGTGTGTTCGGGGCGTTTGTCATATTTCTTCCTTTCGATGGGTTTCGGATTTTCCGTTTTTGTTCGAATCACTGCCGCCGGGTCCAAGTCGTTCGCAAGCCGCGGCGAGCAGGCTGTCATCTTCGTTGCGGCGGGATCGGGATGAATCGCAATTTATCGCCGACCGTCCCTGCCGATTTTTCCGCGTGGAGCAACCACGGGCGGGCCGTCGGGAATGCGGGCTCGGCGTCGATGCAGCATTGAAAGTAATAGATCGCACGTTCCCAATCCTGCTCGACGCAGGCGATGCGGCCCATGTAGTACAGGGCATCGGGGTCTGAGGGATGCCACGACAAGGCTCGCTCGAACATTTCCTTCGCCTCGGCAACGTGGCCGACCTGGAAGGCGGCGATCGCGTCGTTGCGATTGGTTATGCTGTTCTGGTCGGCATCCGGTCCGCATCCGCCCATCAGAAGAGCCATCGCAACAGCAATCGGCAGCCATGCCAGATGCCTCATCGTGTCGCTCCCGGGTCGCGCGCCGCGATTGCTGTCCGCGGGCAGGCGACGATATGAATCGTTGGTTGTTAATTGCACTATCGTTATCATCTTAACCATGTCGAATTCATTTGTCATCATTTTGCACACGGGCTTTGGTGCCGACCATTACGACTTCATGCTCGAAACCGGGCCGGCCCTGGCGACCTGGCAGATCGCTCGCAACTGTCTGGACCTTCGCGATGGCGAGTCCGCGCCGGCCCGGAAACTGCCCGACCACCGGCTGGCTTACCTCACCTACCAAGGCCCGGTAAGCGGCGGGCGAGGCAAGGTCAGACGCGTCTGCGAAGGCGTCTTCGAAACGCTCATCGACGACAGCCATCGCCTGGTGGTGCGTCTGGATGCACCCGACGGGCCTGCACGCTTCGAACTTCTCCGCGATACCTCAGCCGGTGACGATTGGGTCATAACGCGCCGGCCAATACATTCTTAATTCATCGGCACTTGGGGCTTGTTTTCTTCAGGGCGGCGAACGTGCTCCATATGCAGCGTCAGCTTTCCGTCAGCTATGTCGATCCGCGTCACGCGCACGCGTTTTCGCGTTTGGATTCGCCAGGTCATCTCCGTTGGGATCGGCTCGCCGTCAATCGCCGATATCAGTCGCTGGAGGACAAGGCCCACCTGGGACGAGTCCAAGCCCCCCATGGCCGGGGCGGACGTTGTCTCGCCGACAGCCTTGGAAAGCTTAGCCCGAAGACGCCCGATAACCGATCTCACAAGCGAAGCGGGCATAGGCAGTTGACCAATACTGGCTGACTCGATGCCGACCCGCAACCGACCGTCTGGCCCCAGACGCAAGCCGATATTGAGCGAGACGATCTTCTTGTATTGCAGCGACCGGGCGACGATCCGGACTTGCCCGTCGTCCAGCACCACCGCCGGCTCGGCCAAGCCGATCGACTCCATGGCGCGATGCACCGCGCCGGCCTTGGCGCCACCCTGAACGGCGATCTCATCCATCGAGTCCAGGTAGCGATTCAATTGATTCTGCGTCAGAGTCCAGTCGAACGGTTCGTTTTTCTGCCCCTCATTGTTGAACTCCATCAACCGGCGCCGGAACTCACGCATGGCTGCATCCTTCTCAGCCACGGTCAGCCGCATCGGCTTATAGTCGGACGGCACCAGATTTACCAGAATGTAAGCCGTTATCACGCCTGCGATTATCAGCGCAACAACCGACAAAAGCACGATGCGTCCCTTCCTGCCTAAACGCATGGGAGGCTCCCAAATGGTCGCTCGTAAAAATCGTTCATGGCGGAAGTTTGCGCGATCCGCCCGCCGGCCGCAAGACTGGTGCGTCGCCAAACGCGAAAAACACGCGGCTTTCAAGCGACCGTCAGGGAATCTCGAAGAACCGGCGGACAAGGTCCCGGTATTCTGGATCGATCGCGCCGGCACGCATGGCCTCGGCAGCGCGGGCACGAGCCAGCGACCATGCATCGTCGAAACTGACGAACGGAGATGCCCCCGCCGACGGACTCGGCGTCGGAGCATTTGCGTCGCCCCCGGCTGAGTAAGATGGGTTGTAAACCAAAGTGCGAGCCGGCAGAGGTTTTTCGCTGGCGGACGAGTTGGCGTCCAGCGTGTTGGCGTCGAAGGTGGGCGGTCCCTTGGCGGTATGCCCGGAAGCGAGCTTGCCGGCGCTGGGCCCGCCCTGCCCGTCGCCATCGCCCGGGCCTGACTCCGCCGCCAGGCCGACGGCCTTGAGTATCGTCCGAGCGATCCGCGCCGCCTCGGCGTCGTCAGCGTCGGCGACGGCATCCTGGAGTTCGGCCAGGCTGCTGTCAACTTGCTGGTTTTTCTCGGCCGCCTGTGCCGCCGCGAGCAGCCGACGACGCAAGGCTGGGTCGCGCTGGACTCGATCCGCGAGCTTCCTGAGGGCCTCGACCAACTCGCGTTTTTCCTTGGTGTTGAGTTGGCGGACGCGCTCGCGGATTTCATCGAACGCCCCGGCTGAGGCACCGGCGGAACCCGGCGGGGAAACAATCCCAAACACCGTGCAGAGCGCCACCGACAAGGTCAAGGCCCCGATCGTAGCACGTGATCGCCGCCACAGGCCACGACGGGCAAGGTCCACCTCGGCCGCCGCCGCGACCGCCTGGCCGAACACGCAAGTGGCAATCGGTCGGTCCGCCTCCTTGCCCGAGACCAACTCCGCAGCCGTGCTCAACCGCTCGGCCAGGCCGAAACGAATGTCGTGATACAGCGCCGCCTGACCAAGCGTGATGCCCCGCCACAAGACGGTCCCGCCAGCGACGAGTGCGCCCAGCGGCACGAGCATTATCGGCATGAGAAGTCGAGGCCGAGGCACCATCCGCCCGGCCAGGATGGCGGCCGCACATGCCAGCGCCGCTCCACAAACGATTACTGCGACAAGGCGTGCGTCGCGTTCGTCCAACCGGGCCGCCAACCGAAGCCGGGGCCAGCGCAGGATCGCCCCCGCGGCCGCGACGGGCAGCAGCGCTATCGCCACCGCCAAAACCGTACTCACGCGACCCGCCAGCAAACCCGCCTGTCCGGCAGCCACGGAGAGCCCAGCCGCGACGGCCCCCACGGCGGCCGCCTCGAGAGCGCGCACGCCAACGAGCCTCCGCGCCGCTAACTGGAGGACCGCCAGCACATGGGAACGATTGTCGCCTGCTTCATTCATCCGCGTCAGTTTGTCCATCATTGACACCGGCGTCCCCGGTATCGCCAATAGCTATTGTACCAAGAGTCGCCCCTGTCCGCGCGGACGTTTTGCCGCACGCGATGTCCACCCGTGTTTTACAGGGCGTCGGTGAGCACCCGCGTCAGGGCCTCGTCGGAAAGGGCGACGGGGTTGTATCTCATGGAGCTGGCCTTCCTGGCAAGGGCGACCATCTCGCCGACCCGCTCGGCCTTGACGCCAAACTTCCGCAGGCGCGGAATGCCGATTACCTCGGCCAGGTCCGCGACGAACCGGATGCCGGCGTCGATGGCATCGCTGTCGCCGAGTTCCGGTTTGTCCGTCAGCAGGCGACCGACTGTAGCGTAGCGGGTCAGGACCGGGTGTCGCGAGTCCTCCGCCCGCAGGGCGTGGACGTTGGCAGCCATCACGCCCGGTAGCAGGGCAGCGCACACGGCCCCGTGGGGCACGGGGAAGTTGGCACCCATCGGCGCGGCGAAACCATGCACCGCGCCCAGACCGGCGTTGGTCAGTGTGATTCCGCTGAGCATCGCCGCCAGGGCCATGTCCTCGCGAGCAGGCAGGTCCGAGCCATTTTCCACAGCCCTTGCAAGTGAGCGAGCGGCGCGGCGGATTCCCTCTGCCGCCAGGGCATCGGTTATCGGTTGGGCGCCGCTGGAAGTGAGGGACTCGATGAGCTGGCAGAGCGCATCCATTCCCGAACATGCCGTCACGCCCGCCGGCACGGACAGGCCCAGTTGCGGGTCCACAACGACCGCCCGGGCCAGCAGTTGCTGGCCGCGGATGGAGGCCTTGAAGTTTTTCGCCGGGCAGGATATGACCGCGTTTTTGGTGACCTCCGCGCCGGTTCCGGCCGTGGTGGGCACGGCGATCCACGGCGCGGCCTGGCGATGCACCTTCAGGCCCTTGCCGATGACTTCCATGTAGTCCAGGGCTGCCCCGCCGTTGGTCATCAACGCCGCGACGGCCTTGGCGCAGTCGATAGCGCTTCCCCCGCCCAGGCCGACCACCATGTCGC
>CAZMBZ010000043.1:0-21593 GCA_964564285.1 uncultured Planctomycetaceae bacterium
TCTCCAACCAGTCCGACAAACCCGTGCAGACCATGGCGAGCTTCCGCGTGGGAGCAAAACAACCCGAACTCTGGAATGCCGAGCAGGGCACCATCAGCCCGGCCCCAGGCTGGACCATCTCGGACAAGCGCGCTGGCGTACCGATCAGCCTGCTCCCTGGTAAAGCTGTCTTCGTCGTCTTTCGTCATCCCGGCAAACCGCAGCCCGATCCGTATGTCAAGGTCCAGGCAAGGGACG
Source organism: uncultured Planctomycetaceae bacterium (assembly GCA_964564285.1). Classification (GTDB taxonomy): domain Bacteria; phylum Planctomycetota; class Phycisphaerae; order SM23-33; family SM23-33; genus JAUWQU01. Next base: position 238 of record CAZMBZ010000043.1, read on the forward strand.
GAAAATCGCCATCCTGGCCGGCTGCGCTGGACGGCGACCAGGGAGTCCGGCTGCGAGCTTACAACAACGGGCCTCACACATTGGTGCGCGCCTCCGGAAAGACGCGAAACATCGAAGTGACAGGTTTGCCCAAGCCGCTGAAACTTGACGGCCCGTGGGATGTCCGCTTTCAGGCCAAGCGTGGCGCGCCGAAGCAGGCCCGCTTCGACCGGCTGATGTCGTGGTCCGACCACAAAGATCCGGGCATTCGGTATTTTTCAGGAACGGCGACGAGTTCGATCCGTTTTGAATTGTCGAAGGATTTTCTCAAGCAAGGCCAGGAGGTCTGGCTGGACCTGGGCGACGTCGCCGTAATCGCCGAGGTCCGATTGAATAAGAAGAAACTCGGCATCCTCTGGCACGGCCCGTTCAGAATCGAAGTCAGCAAGGCCCTGCGGGCCGGGACCAATACGCTTGAGGTCGAGGTCACCAACCTCTGGATCAACCGCCTGATCGGCGACGAACGCCAGCCGGCGGACTGCCAGTGGACCGAATCCCACCTGGCCCGCTGGCCCGACTGGCTGACCAGCGGCAAGCCACGGCCCGTGCCCGCGCGCATCACTTTCACCACCTGGAAACATTGGTCCGCCAACGATCCATTGTTGCCCTCGGGCCTGATCGGGCCGGTCTCGCTGAGATGTGCCCGCATGGTCCCGCTGTCGATCAAGGCAAACCCGGAGAATCAGCAAGCCGAACCCGCGTTGACCCTGGAGGCCCGGTGCGCCGCGCCATTTTGTGACAATGCGGTGTTTCAGCAAGCCATGCCACTACCAATCTGGGGCACCTCCCTGCCCGGAGCGAAGATCACCGTCACCTTTGACACACAGACCAGGAAAACCGTTGCGCGGGAGGACGGCTCGTGGCGGGTCACTCTTGACCCCGTGCAGGCCGACAAGCTGACGTCGGTAAACGAGGCGCCTGACGGAAGGACTCTGACCGTCGTCAGTACACTCGACGGCAAGACCGCCATCAAGACGGTCAGGAACATCCTCATTGGCGAGGTCTGGCTTTGCTCGGGACAGTCAAACATGGCGGGGAGATTTGGAAGAGCACCGTATCCCAAGGGCTCGCTTGAAAAGGCCAACTATCCCGCTCTGCGAAAAGTGGACGCCGGCGAGTGGACGATTTCCACACCCCAAACGGCTGGGAGATTCTCACGAGTCGCCTTTTGCTTTGCTCGCAAACTCCAGAGCGAAACAATGGTCCCCGTCGGCCTCTTGATTGCCGCCACCGGTGGATCGCCTATTGAGTCCTGGATGCGAGTCATACCTAAAGACATCCCAGCCCGACCGGGCAGAAGGCCTGCAGGTCGAGCACGTCGCCCGAGTAACTACGAAACGAACATTGCGCACCTGGTCGGCTACCGTATTCGCGGCGCCCTTTGGTATCAGGGAGAAGGCAACGCCAAAGATGGTCGGGAGTACTTTCTGAAGATGCGGTCCATGATAGGCGACTGGCGCAAATCATGGGGGCAGGGAGATTTTCCTTTCTACTTCGTACAACTCGCCAGTATAGGCACATCATCCAAAGACAATCCCGCCGGCGGCGACGGCAGGGCGAAGATCCGTAACGCACAATTGGAGTCGCTCACTCTTAAGAATACCGGGATGGCGGTGGCAATCGATATTGGTGCATTACATGAGCACCCACTCAATAAGTACGATGTCGGCATCCGCCTGGCACGATGGGCATTGCATAACGAATATGGCCAGAAGAAACTCGTTCCCAGCGGGCCAATCTACAAGCGTTGCAAGATTGAAGGAAATACTATCCGCGTAAGCTTTGATTACGCGCAGAACGGTTTAATGCTTGCGAGAAAGGATGGCTATCTGCCACCAAAGCCAACTCCCGGCGCCGCGATACCATGGCTATCCATCCAGGCAAAGGACGGCAGGTGGCATTGGGCGGAAGCAAAACTTGACGGATCAGACCTTGTTGTCTGGTGTGACTCTGTAAGCCGGCCAGTAGCGGTGCGGTATGCTTACACACAACATCCTGTTGGCTGTAATCTATACAACAGGGACGGCGTGCCTGCTTCACCATTCAGCACTTGCGGTTATTGAGAACGCCGCCACGAAAGTGGAAAGGATGCCGGCAGACCGTTTCGAAAGCTGCCCTTGCTGCGAGCGGCCCGAATGTATGCGCGTCCGCGTCAGAAACACTCGATCCCGATGTTCTTCGGGACCTGCGTTTTCTTCCTTGATGCTCGACATTCTTGCTCGGGCTCGCTGGCGGGTCCATTTCTAAACGGACTGCTATCCCTATCTTTCTTGTCACCCACCCGTGGCCATGTTACCGATTGTCCGGGGTCTAATGGGATGCGATGCTTCGCAACTCGACTGTTCCAGTGGTGTTTTCGATTTTCTTGATGAGCGCCTGGGTTAGATCAATTATGGGCTGGAGACCGCGGGCCTCTCTGTGGGCGAGCAGGTCCTTCTTAAGCTGCCGCAGTCGGGGCAGCATCGGCTTTGCGGCCGGGCCATAAGTTTCGAGGGTTTTCAGGCACTGCGTGATGCGGCTTCTCTTGCCCCACTTCTGGATCTCCATTATGTCCAGGCAAAGCGGCATGCCTTCCCGGATCCGATGCTTGGCGAGGATCGCGATACCTTGCAGACGGACCCCGCTGGCGAACATGATTCCGCTCGGCGCCGGGACGACGATCGCCTCGTGGATCGCGGGCAGGAGCGGCTTGATTTCTTCGTAGGTTAGCTTCTGGTAAACCCTTCCGACGGTCCCGCGCGAGCGGCCATCCTGGTTTCGCAGGCCGGCGAGCACCGCCTTTCGGAGCAGGTCGCGGTCAACCCCGTCGAGTGACTTGCCCAGCATCGTGCCGAAGATCGCGAAGCTCAGGTAGCGTTGTTCCATGCCTCGCGGGTCGGCCTGGCAGGGCTCTTTCGCGAGCATCGTGAGAAGCTCGGGCAGGGCGCACATCGCCGGGCCTCCGATATTGGCCAGTGCCTCGGCCGCCTTGATGCGCAGCCACATATCCTCGTGCTTCAGGCACTTCCTCAAGGTCGGCACGGCGGCGGCAGCCTTGCCTTTGAGCATCGCCAAGCCCTGGCAGGCGCCGTAGAGGGTTTCGAGACAGGGGGAGTCGAGCATCTCAACCAGTTGCTCAGCCTGTGCCTTGTGGCGGCGTCCCAGCGCCATTGCGGCGCGATTGCGGACGACTGGCGACCAACTGCTCAGGCGACCCATGAGCTCAGACTCGCTCAGCTTGTCATAAAAGCTGTTGCGATCCTTGTTGCTCCATCCCCGGCCGTCGTCGATGAGTTGTTTTGCCTCGGACACATCGAGTTGCGGGATGGAACTCTTCCCTTTGCCCGTGAGGCGGAGTTTCTTCAACCCCATGGCGTAGGACAGAAGATAGGCGCCCGTGCAGTCCCAGTTTTTGTACTTGTCATTCCTCATGGCAGGCGGACCCTGGTGAAGGAAGGTCCCATCCCAGCGGCGCGCGAGGTCGAAATACCACGAGCCGAACTCCTTCATCCACGCCCCCGTGGCGTTTGGGCCGGACTGGGCAACGCCGGGCAGCGACCACGTAATGTTGCAGAAGTTGCCGGTGTGCCCGCCGTCGCGCTCGGCGCCATGGGAGGCGACGCTCATACGCGAGAAGTACTCCGCGCCCCTGGCATTGCCGAGCAGATTGAACATGACCGAGACCATCCCATTCTTGCCGTTGTCCTCGTGCGTCTGGATCCACGGGCGGTGGTCGCCATATGGGATGCTGCCCTTGCCGATGTAAAAGCGGAGCAAACGCGCGCTCTTCTCGATGGCCCGGTCCAAGACCGGAGACTTCACCCCTGCCTGGCGGGCAAGGATCAGCGAAGTCGTCAGCGGCACGCCAGGGGCGTTCATCATCCCGTAGCCCACCAGCCGCCCATCCGGACCGGCAAACTTGTGGCCCCAGGAACCGACGATGCTCTGACCGCTCGCGGCCTCCATTGCCAAACGCCGCAACCCGGGCATGACCGACTTGTCGCCGGTCTCCATCACGTACTCCGAGAGCAACATCACCACGTAGCCGTAATACCAGGTCTGCATTGCGTCGGCTGAGTACCCAGCCGCCCACTTGGCCTCCTTCTTCACCAGCGGAAGATATTCCGGATTGCCGCTGGCCAGCAGCGCCAGGGCGTTGAGCGAGCGGGTAATCGGATTCTGCCGGTAGCCCGGTGCGCCAACTCGTGCCGCCAGTGCCTTGCAACCTTGCTCGATAATGCGCTTGGACTTCGGGCAATCGTAAGGAGCCGTCGCGCTGTAATCGCCGAGGATGGGCAACTTCACGACGACCGTCTCGGTCTTACCGCCCCGCCAGCGAATCAGCGACAGGTTCCCGCCGCCCGCATTGGATTCCGCCAGAGTAAGCGCCTTGCCCATCTCGGTGCGCGGGTCGTGGGAAAACGCCTTGCCACCGACGCCCAGTATCACGTCGCCGACAGCAAGCAACCCGTCGGCGGGAGAATGCTTATCCACCTTGGTGATGCGGATTTGCCGCGCGTCAGTGGTCACCATCTTGTCGCAGTACATCCACCCCCGGGTCCCGGTGGCTCCGAGGTTCCAGTCGTGATCCGCCCCGGCCGGGATGGCGTCGCCTTTGGTGAAGTCGGGCATCGTCATCTTCTTGCGATTCCGAGCGCCCAGAAGCGTACCCGGCAAGGCCAGGAGGATCGCCAGTGCAATGGAGGTAATTCCGGGGAGATGATGAATACTGATTCTCATGATGATGTCTTTCCTGAATTCCTGAGATTCGCGTATTTGGTGATACACCGCTGCATGCGAGTACCAAGCGGGATTGATACTCTACCCAGATTTTACAGACACATCACTGCCATGGCAATTCCGCAAGCACTTCTGCGGTGACATGGAAGAAGAGCTTTCGCGAGTTGCAGGTCTCCCATATCCGTTCTATGCTGGCGGCGGACAGTTTGTAATAAGACTGAAAGATCTGGCCCTTTCCAAGCGAGTCGATCTTCGCGTTCAATTCACTCCAGTCATCGTCGTAGTATCCCTCGCCGGGCATCCATTGGATCATGTCCAGCCGGTCAATAGCACATAGGCTTTCGAGATGTCGCAGGGCGTCCGGGCCGTCGAGGTGATATATGCTGGCGTCCAGGCCGGCGATCTCGTTTGTCAGGAACGGCAGCTCGAACTTATCGAACATTTCCTGGCTGACCATGCACGACACGTCGCACTGCGGCACGTCGATGGTACCCGCACTGTACATTCCGAACCGGTTCAAGCTGCCCCATGTCGATACATCGAGGGCTTCAGCCATCGCGACGCGAACTTCCGCAAGGGCCTGGTCGACCTGCTCCAGTGCGTCGAGTACCTTCTCCGGCGCGATGGCCATATCCAGAAGCAGACCCTGCGCGCCATACATGGCGACAAGGCAATCGAGACTCCCCTGCATATGAGTGCCGGTGATGATCAGCTTGCCATCACATCGCTGACGAAACTTCTCGATGCACTCCAGGGTCCGTTCCCACCAGCGCCCGCGGCGGTTGAAGGTGATCTCAACACCGTCCAGACTTGTCAGGCACGGCTCGACCCAGTTGGTACGGCCCTCGTCGCTGCGCTTGATATCCGCGCCCAGCAAGGCCGCGAAGTGATCCGGAGCGAGAGTCACCATGAATGACGGTATTGCATCGCCGAGAAAAACATGCGTGGATGCCCAGCCCAACGTCTGATCGATAATCGGATCCAACTCGCCCAATGCGCAATCGTAGGGGCGAGGCTTGTTGATGGGCGCGACATCTATCTTGGGCTGTATCGCATGCAGCAAGGGCTGATCGCTCTCGCCCCGCCAGAATGCTGCCCAGCGTTGCCGCGTCGCTTCGAAATCGGGTTTGAATGCAAGCTCCATACATACTCTCCTGATTACTTCGCGGACAATTCAAAAATCTCCTGCCCAAGGGGCGGTAGTTTGACGCTCAATTCGCCGGCTTGCAGTTGTTTGCCCGTAAAGGTTCCCAGGTCCTTCTTCTGGAACAGTGATGTAACCTTGTATCTGCTCTCGGGCCTGACCCAGGGGATGTTGATGACGCGCTGATCCTTGCCTTTGCTTCCCCGCATTACGACGACAGCGCCATAGCCTTTATCGTTGAGCTTTCCCCACCAGTGCCAATCGGTATCCGTGGGCGCGGGCACGCCGCTGTACTGGAAGTTTCGGTAGACGCGGTACTCGCGTTGCAGCCTCTTGACGGTCTCAAAGCGCTGCCGGTATCGCTCGATGTTTTCCCTGGTCAGCGAGGCCAGGTCGCCGGCGAACACCTGCGGCGCGCCCATAAGCCAACTGGCCACCTGTCGATCCTGGACCTCGCCAGTCAGGCTGCCCTTCCAGTTCACCGTCGCCGCCCCGTAGTATTCGATGCACTCCAGCGGGAGCCCGCGATGCGCATAGAAGCGGTTGCGGGCGTTGAAGCAGCCTTTGACCAACTGGCCTCGCAAGGTGGCTGGATCGTAACGAGCCCATTCCTTGCCAACGCCGGCACGTTTTTTCCAGTGACCCACGCCGCTGTAATCGTTCGGTGGAATGTGATACAAGGACGCGACCTTGAGCACCGCCAGATCGCAGGGAGTGCCCGGAGTGCCCCAGTAAATCTCATGCGTCACCTGGTTGGCGACCGACGGCGCCAGACGGCGGATGACCGCTTGCGATTCCAGCAGGCCGCGCAAACCCCGCAGCAGCGATTCCTTGCGGGTTCGACTGTCGTGGCCCGCCGCCAGATCGCCGAACTTGATGTTGGTGAAATCCTGCTTGAAGTAAGTGACGCCGTAGTAATCATGCAGAAACAGAAGATCGTTGGCGAAATATTGATGCCACGGGCTCGCGAAACTCATCGCCACCCCGTTCAGGCGGCGCACCTCCGGCACGCTGGCTGCGCCGGGCAAGGCCTTGAAGTCATCCGCGTTGCGCTCGCGGAAGCAGGAGACCCACAGCCCGAAACGCAATCCCTGCGAGCGAACGTATTGGCTTGTCTTAAGCATGTCGGGAAATCGCTGCGGGTTCGCGTCCCTGCCAAGCCGACCTGTCTGCCAGCCATCATCCACCTCCAGCAGCGTGAATCCGCACCGGGCCGCGATCTCGGCCTGTTCCCGGACAATCGCATCAGTGACGTTCGGGCCGAAGTTGGTCCAACTGGCCCACTGAGGAGCCGGGGCCTCTTGATGTGCCGGAGAAATCCCCAAATGCTGTTTGAGAAAACTTCGGAATCCGCTTTCCACCGCCCGGTCCATCGGCAGGGATTGCGCCGACGGCGTCTGGATAACCTCGCCGCTGAATGCGAAAACAAAGGTCGGCTCGGATTCAAAGGCCTCCGCCGGCCCGAGAACCCACTCGAAATGTTCGGGATTGTACCCGGAAGCGCCGGTGTCCCGAATCATCCGCAATGCCGATGGAACTTCCGAAGCGACGATAAGGCCCTGGCGATTGTCTTCGCGGGAAAACGCCACGATGCTCGCGCCTGACCCACGCTCCGAGGGGGTCAGCAGGGTCTGGCTCCGACAGGCCGGGGCGAGCTGAATGTCGTCGATCACCAGTTCGCCAAGCCGAAGCCAGTTGACGCTGTTGTTGCGGATCTCCACCCATTTGCGGATAACCGGATACCCCTCGTAGACCTCATAGATCACGTTGATGCTCAGGCCAGCGAGGATCGGATCCTTCAGCGAACGCACCCGGACAATGAGCCTGGTCACTCCGGGAGCCGGGCGGAAGATTGACACGTTGGAGAGATTGAAACAGCTTTTCCAGGTGCTTCCCGCGAAAGACCGCTCATCCTTCCATACGACCTGCTTGGCGTCCTTTTCATCCTTCCGGGCATCCACGGCAAGGGCGTCCGTACCGTCGGCCTGAGCAGCCTCGACGCGGATAGCCCGGCCGCCGCCCGTGGACACCTCCAGGGGATTGCGGTTGGGCTCAGCCCGGGCGATGCTCAGGGAGACCTCATCAGCCTGGCCCGCGAGCAACTCCACGCCATCGACGACAAGACCCGTGGCCCGAAGCTTCCCGCCGGACACCTGAATCGTCTTGGACAGCACGCCCGCAGACATGACGATGCTATCGCCCTCTTGCGAGATTGAATAGCCTTGTTCTGCGGCAAGAACAGCGATCGGGCAAATGAGTAAGGCGGCTGTGATGATTATTGATGGGCAGAAACTGATTGTCATAAGAGTACCTCGTGGTTCGTGATTCCGTAACACGTTACTCGTCCGCAACGGATTGTAGCGGTCGGGCCGGCAGACAGCCAGTGGTCAGGTAGGTCCGCAACGAGGTCAGGCGACCTTTATGAACTTCTTCCCCGGTCTGCCAAGGGGGGTAAGGATGGTTTGAAGACCCAGCCCGGCCAAGGGCTTCTCGCCAGCGGACCAAGCGCTGAAATCAGGGAGGAGTCGCCTTTAGATCTGGCCAGGAGTCTCTTACGGGTCCCAATACTTATCGGCGTTATCCGGGTCGTTGGGATTGATGGAGTCGGGGTTCATAAGTTTTACGCTGCCATCGACAAAGAGCACGTTGCTCTTGCCGAAATGCCTGGCGAACGTCGGCGGGGCCGCTGGTTCCTCCGGCGTCGGATCCCAGAAGCTCAGATGTTTGCCACGTGCCGTGCCCTCGTCGTAGGTGGAACCGACGGCCACTGGCAGCTCGTAATCCATGACCAGGATCTTGTGCTTGGTAGAGAGGATATCGGCCGACACGGAGTTCATGCCGTAGCTCGATTTTCCGCCGTAGAACTCGACCGAAGCGGTCTTGCCAACCCTCGGGTCGGGGATGAGAACCTGCCTGTCGGGGTCCTTCTTGCAAAGGGTGAAGCTCATGCCCGACCTGCGAACCATGACGGTGAACTGAATCTGCGCTGCAGTCTGGCGTGCTTCGATGACCACGTCGTAGAAGTCTTGGTCTCCCCCGCCCCACGGCGCGGTGTCCTCGAAGGTGTAGTACGTCGTGTAGGGGTCATCGTCCTCGACATACCCCGTACTGGTGTAGATGCCCTTGTAGCCGGTGGTGTGTCCTTCTCCAGAGACCTTCATGAACGCCTCGTACTGCGTTCTGGACATCTTCCAGATCCATTGGTCGGAGTCCGCCTGGTCAAGGTACACATCCCACACGAAGTTGCCCCCACTATAACACTCGATGCAGACGCCTTTGAGACCCCCGCCGGGATCCGGCGCCGGGTTGCCGTCTTCCGGGCAGATGAAGACGCTCGTGTCATCCGACATGAAACTCCCGAGCGCGTACTGCCAGCCATTCGCGGCCACTTGGCCGGCAACGGACAGCCCACCCATGTTCTGACTGGATTTTCGGGTCGCGCAGGCCTGCCCGATCTTCTCGAGGTGCAAGGCACACTCAACTCGCCGTTGACTCGCGAAGGCGCCCGTCAGATACGGCATGAGGATGGCAACGAGCAACCCGATGATGCCGACGATTACGAGCATTTCCGCCAATGTGAAAGCACGTCTTTTTCGCAGGATCATGTTCTCATCCTTTCGCCTTGTCCCGCCCGGCGAATTTCCCGTAAAACCACGGCCACAACTTGCGAATCTTCTGGACCACCTCGCGGCGACGGTCAACGGGATCGTTGGCCCGGTAAGCGAAATCGACGACCACGATCCTTCTCAGGGCCACCCCGGCGCGTGCCCGCAGCAGGGCCGAGGAGTCCTCCATGGCGTCGATGATGGCCGGGCCGGCCTCCCAGTACCTCATTTCCCCGAGGCGCTCCGCCGCGGAGGCACGCACTTCGGCCTGCTCATTGCGATTTTTCAACACGCCGATCAGGAATTGCGGGTCACCTTCCCGCCCCAAACGTCCGACACCATCCACGCCAGCGTGGCGAACCTTCCATTGGGGGTCGGCGGCAGCCTTCTTGAGCTTGGGCAGGTTCTCGGGCTTCTTCTGGACCGCCAGGCGAACCACCTCGCGACGGCGAACCTTTACCTCACGACGGCGAACTGCAACCTTGTCTGGCTCGGAGGGATTCTCAGCCCTGGAGGGAGGCGCATCGGCGGATTCACCCGTATCGTCGCTGCTCGAGCCCCCAAAGCCCGGCACGCCACGAACCGAAACATACACCACGACCAAGACCACCGCCAAGCCTATCAGCAGCAACAAACGTTTCTTGTCGCTCAGCATCTGACGTAACCCTATCTATCACCCGGAATTTCACAAACGACCAACCAAACTCATCTGTCGATCCAAACCACCCGGATTGTACCATCTTGCCCCGCCCCTGCCCAAACATTATGGCCTCGACCATAGGCAAGATCGGCGCTTCTGCAAAAGAGTCGTCACGAATCAGAGGGCGTGAAAGAGATAAATGGCTTTTTAATAAGAGTTTAGAGTTAATGTCGCAGCGCGTGCTTCTTTGCCATACCCCCGCAAGATGTTCCGGGGTTCGGCGAAGACTACCCCCGTCGCCAGGGCTCGCGCAAATCGGGCGAGCAAGTATCACTGGCTGCGCGGCTCGACGCCGAGAAGATGGCGGACGAAGTAGTCCGTCTGTCGGCGGCGTCCGTAGCGCGTCCCGACCGCACCGTGACCGGCGCCGGGGACAACGAGCATATCGAAATCCTTATCTGCCTGGATCAGGGCGTTGACTACCTGCATGGTTGAGGCGGGGTCCACGTTGCGGTCCATCTCGCCCACGATCAACAGCAGCTTGCCCTTCAGACCCTTTGCCAGGGTCACGTTGGAGTTGGCGGCGTAGTGGGGGCCTACGGGCCAGCCCATCCACTGCTCATTCCACCAGATCTTATCCATGCGATTATCGTGGCAACCACAGTCCGCGACGGCGACCTTGTAGAAGTCTCCGTGGGTCATAACGGCGGCTGCGGCGCTCTGCCCGCCGGCCGAGCCGCCGTAGATCCCGACGCGCGTCGTGTCCATGCAGGGGTACTTCTTCGCGGCGGCTTGGATCCACAAAATGCGGTCGGGCAAGCCGGAGTCGGCAAGGTTTCGCCAGCAGACGTCGTGGAACTTCTTGGAACGGTTGTTCGTACCCATCCCGTCGATCTGCACCAGCACGAAGCCCAGTTCCGCCATCGCCTGCGTGCCGTAGTAACTGCGAAAGGACTTCGGAACGAACGAACCGTGCGGCCCGGCGTAGATGGCTTCTATCACCGGGTACTTCGCCTTTGGATCAAAATTCGTCGGGCGGTAGATCACGCCGTAAATGTCCGTCTTACCGTCGCGGCCTTTGGCGACGAAGCGGATGGGCGGCTTCCATCCGGCCTTCAGGAGTTTTCCCCAGTCGGCCCGCTCCAGCACGCAAACACGCTTTCCATCGGCGTTGCGGCGAAGCTCGGTGACGGGCGGGAGGTCCACGCGGGAGTAGCGGTCGATGAAGTACAGGCCGTCAGGCGAGGCCTCGATGCTGTGCGTGCCGTCGCCGTCGGTCAGGAGAGTCAGTCCGCAGCCATCGAAGCCGATGCGTGCGTAATGGATATGATACGGGTCCTGTTGCGGGTGGATGCCGCCGGCACGGAACCAGATCTGTCGCTTCTCGACATCCACGCGGTCGACGCCCCGCACGACCCAGTCGCCCCTGGTGATCTGCTGCTTCACCTTGCCGCTGATCGCGTCGTAAAGGTACAGGTGGTTCCAGCCATCGCGTTCGGACATCCAGATCAGCTCGTTCGTCTGGTCCAGCCAACGGAGGAAGTACTTGCCCGAGTAGTGAATGAATGTCTTGCTCTTCTCGTCCACGATCGTGCGCACCGAGCCATCCTTCGCATCGACGGCCAGCAAGCGAAGAACCTGGTGGCCACGCTGATTGTAGACAAATGTGAAGCGACTGGAGTCGGCTGACCATCGGAACTCGCGGATTCGATAAGGAGTGGGGAACAGGTCATCACGAACCGGAAGGGGCTTCTTTCCCGGCACATCGAACAGGTGGGGCTTGGTTACGGCGATGTGATCGCCTGGCTTGAGGTAGTTCCAGGAGTGCAGTTTGGGTTGGACCTGGTCTCGCGGCGAGGATTCGATGGCATACACCTTGTGTTCCTGCGGGGGGCGGGTCCGCAGCGCAACGAGGCGTTTTGAGTTTGGGGACCAGTAAAATCGTCCTTCGTATCGCTTGTCGGGCTTGCCATCAGTGCTAAGGGCGAATTCCTCACCCCCTTCGGCCGCACGCAGGTAGACATTGTGATCCTTCACAAACGCGGTCCATTGCCCGTCCGGCGAGCGAGACCCCGAACGGCTGGAGGTTTGTGCCGATGGACGTTTCGGCTTGGCGGGGCGAGGCGTTTGGGGCCGCCGGACGGGGAGTTTGCCTGTAATTTCCACCTTTGCCGACTTAGTCCCGGCCTGAAAAACTCCCAGCGGTTTACCTCGGGCATCGATAACCAGCCAGACGTGGTTGGTGAAGGTGTGCTGGCTGCGCTCGGCGCCAGCGGGCAGCTTACCGTAGCTGCGGCGCCGGCCCGACCAGTCCAGCCAGAACAGCTCCACCGGATCCTTGGTGAGGTTGAGGAACGTCACGCTGGTTTCCGGCCCGTTGCTGCCGGACGCACGAGGCCCATTCGCCAAGGCGATAAGCGTCTCGGCCTGGCCAGTTCCTCGCTTGCGATCGAGCTTGGTTATGGCGTAATCCTTCAGATCGCACCGCCACCAGGTGGACCCGGTTCGAAAGACCACAGTTCCGGCCTTATTGTCGAGGTCGATCTGGGTAATCGGCAATCGGTCAGCCCGTACGCCATCGATGCCGGCGCGGGCGAGGGCTTCTGCCATCTTCTCGTGATCGAACGCCAGCCGACGAGTCCCTTTGGCTGCGTTCACAAAGACGAATTCGTGGCGATCGGCGGCGGTCTGCACGCGGTACCACAGCCGCTTGCCGTTTTTGGACCAGTGCGGCTCGATGCGATCGCGGAAGACCTTGTTGCGCGTCAGCTTCCGCAGGCTCGCACTTCGTTCGTAGTCCGCCTTCGTCCCCTGCCCCGGCGCGGGAGCGGCCCAGGCCAGAATAAACATCACAACAAGCGGCTTGACAAGTCGGCCAAGCTCTTTACTGGACTGCAACTGCATTTTCTGCTCTCCCTGGCCAAGAGACTGTATGATTTCGCGTGCGGAGGGTCGATCCGCAGATCGAGTTCGCCGAGCCGGCAGCGGTCATCCAACGCTATCGTGAATCGCTGCAACTGTCCGGCAGGTACATTGTCGCCGACGCCGGGCAGGTGCGATAGCGTTTTGTTGGCCGAATCCATCGCACGCCTTCATGGTAGATCAGGTGCCGCTGGAGCGGCTGGCCCGATCGAATCTCTGGCCGCGTCTTGTCGACCAGGATTTCCAGGATTACCTGCTCGGTTGTGGTTTTCCTCCGTGTTTCCTGATACGAGGCACTTGTTCATTCGGCAGCCAACCCTACAATCGAGGCAAAAGTAGCTGCCTAGCGGACCCAATGGTGGAGTGAAATGACAAAGCAGGCTAGAAGAGATGTAATACGTGATCTTGGTCGGCGGTATGCGGAAATCGCGGCGCTGCCGCGGCAGCAGGAAATCGTTGATGGTTGGCGGCGCCTCAACGGGCTGCAATCCACGCGCCCGATGGTGAGGATCGAGCAACTCCCTTGGGATGAGTTGGACTGGGGCCGAGAGGAGATGATCAACCAGGAAGGTCATCTCCGGACTATCGAAGGTCGCTTGCGAAGAACCATCCATGCCTGGGAGAACTTCAAGGCGGATATGGTCGTGCTGCCGGTCCTCGCGCTGCCTAAAACGGTCAGGAACGCCCGGCTGGGCCCGAAGATACAGGTCGAGCGGGTTGGTCTTTCACAGCGTTATGCGGAGCAGCTTGCCACGATCGAGGAAGTGCGGGCTCTGAAAACACCGGTCATCGAGACCGATCTGGAGCTGGATCAGCGTCGGCTTGAGGAGGCAGGCGATATCCTTGACGGGATTCTGCCGGTGAGGCTGGTCGGGCGCGGCCGACATTCGGGACTTTGGGATGGAATCACGACGATCATCTCGCCCGAGCGTCTGCTCTACGATCTGATAGACCGGCCGGAGTATGTCGCGGAGTTGATCGGCAAGTTCGTGGAAATGGAAAGCGGCGTACTGGACCAGTTTGAAGAGCAGGGTTTGTTGCAGGCGGCCCCGGCGGAAATTCACTGCACCGGAGCGTTCTGTGACGAGCTTCCCTCGGCCGGCTATGACGGCAAGATGGCCACAGCCAGGGACACTTGGACATTCTCGATGGCGCAGATGTTTTCCGATGTCTCGCCGGCCATGCAGGATGAGTTTGATATCACTCCGCTGAAACCGCTACTGGAGCGTTACGGCCTGGTTTACTATGGATGTTGTGAGCCGCTGCACAACAAGATCGATATCATACGCAAGATCAAGAACGTCAGGAAAATTTCCCTCAGCCCATGGGCGGACAAAGAAATCGCGGCTGAGCGGATCCACGGCGATTATGTGTTTTCCGCCAAACCGAATCCGTCTTACGTGGCGATGGGGTCGTTTCACGCCGATATCGTCCGTCAGGATCTGACAGAGACCGTCGAGATATGTCGCCGCCACAACACGCCATGCGAGTTGATCCTGAAGGATGTCAGTACGGTCCGCAACGATCCCTCCCGTCTGACCGCATGGGAACAAATTGCCATGGAAGTGGTTCAAGCGTAGGTGATCCGGCACGCCGGCAGTATGCATGTGCCAGATGGACTCGAATAGATATACTGTCTCGCCCCGCCGCTGCGGGCGGGGCTGAAAGGATTGGACATGAGCGACCGTATCAAGGCCATGAAATTCGCCGGGCCGGAGTACATCCCGGTGAGCGTCGGTATCCTGCCGTCGGCGTGGATCAAGCACCGCGAAGCGTTGGATGCAATTGTCCGTCGCTACCCGTCGATCTTTGGCGAGCAGAACAAGAATCGCGATTACGATGCGGTCAGGGGGACATACGTCGCCGGCGAGCACGTGGACGCGTGGGGATGCGTGTGGAGCAATGTGCATACGGGACGCGAGGCGATCGTCACTGGTCATCCGGTGCCTACGCGCGAGGCTGTACGCACGCTGGCCATGCCCACCGAGGATGCGGGCCTGCCGCATGGGTTCATGTACCTCCGATTGCAGGACCTCCGCGGATTCGAGGAGTTGATGATCGACTTCGCTGAAGAACCGCCCGAACTGCAGCAACTGATCGACGTCGTTCTGGAATACAACCTTCGGCAGGTCCGGCTGCGAATCGCCAAACTCCAGGCCGCCGGGGCCGAGGCCGGAAAGACGCTGTACTTCGGAGACGACCTTGGTACTCAGAAGGCCCTGCCGATAAGTCCGGATGCCTGGCGCAAGTATCTCAAGCCGTGCTACCGAGCTATCTACAGCCTGGTGCGCGAAGCTGGGTTCGCCGTGTTCATGCACTCGGATGGCCAGATTTTCCCGATAATCGAAGACCTGATCGAATGCGGCATCAGCGTGATCAACCCGCAGATTCGCGCTAACGGCCTGGATAATCTCGTCGCTACGTGCAAGGGCAAGGTCTGCGTGGACTTGGATCTGGACCGACAGTTGTTTCCGTTCTGCAAGCCAGCCGACATCGATGCCCATGTCCGCCAGGCCGTCGAGGCCCTCGGCTCGCCTGAGGGCGGGTTATGGCTCCTGGCAGAGATCGACGATGGCGTGCCACTGGAAAACGTCGAGGCGATCTGTGCGGCGCTGGAAAAATACCGCGGTTTCTTCCGCAACGATTGCGGAACCCGCCCATAACGGGCCAGAATCGCTTGCAGGTACTGCCCCAAAGCTATGACTGGGCCGTACTGGACTTGAACCAGTGACCTCCTGCGTGTCGAGCAGGCGCTCTAGCCATTCGCAGGGCCAGGAGATAGCGGCCCTTATACGTATAACACCTTGTATGATAATCAACTATGGCATTGGTCGAATCTTGTTCAGTCTCGTCTTGTCCACCTTGATCTCGTCTAAACTACCCCAAATCGCGCCATTCTGCGGCGATTCTGCGGCGTGAGGCTTGATTCCAGGCCCCGGCGCTGATATAAAAGATCAGGTCATCCGAGTTTCTTCAGCAGGAAAGTACCAATGGCAGCAAAGCGAAAGCGGCCTAAGCTTCGACAAAAGGGCAATTGTTTCGTTACGGATATCTACAAGCCCGACGGAAGCCGCACGACCATCAGCTTCGGCCCGCCGGATGTCCGGACCGAAGGCGAAATATATGCAGCGTTCGGGCAGTGGCTCGACCTGTTCAACAAGCAACCGCAGAAAATCCTTGGCTTCAGCGACCCGTACGAAGCGATCGCCAAGACGATCAGTCCCACGACGATCTGCACGGTCGGTCAGTTCCTCGACAAGTACGTGGAGGCCGTCGAGCAGCACCTCCCTCCGCTGCGCGACGGGCGAATGAACCCAACTCTTATCAGGATGAACCAGATCAAGCCGTTTCTCGACCCCTACGCCGATTGGCCTGCGGCTGACTTCGGCCCCGATGAGCTCAAGAAGATTCAGGACGCGATGGTGGCACACCAGTACTTCCGCCAGGGGCATGAAGATGAGCCAATTGGCTATACGCGATTATCAATCAACCAAATGATCAACGAGATCCACAGGATGTGGCGATGGGGCAACGGCCGCGAGATCACCACGGAAGCCCAGGGGCAACGGCTGAAGGAGGTCAGGCCGCTAAGAATCGGCCGCTCCATGGCAAAGGACAACCTGAAGCGGGCGCCCGTCACCGAGGACGAGCTTGAGAGGGTAACGCACGGGCTCACCTGCGTCACTGCCGACATGCTACGGCTGATCTGGATCACGGCCATGCGACCTTCGGAAGTCTGCCGAATGCGCCCGTTTGACATCCTTCGCGAAGACAAGGCTTGCTGGTTGTACATCCCGGGTCGTGATGCCGGCCTGCTGGGAGACCACAAGACCGCTCACTTCCAGCGAATCCGGGCTGTCCCGTTGCCATCGAAGGCTCAGGCCATCTTGAAGCCCCGGGTCACCGACTTCAAGTCGAAAAGTTGCATCTTCAGCCCCGCCCAAGCCGTGCAAGAGCTGCTCGATCGCAGGGCCGCCAAGCGGAAGACGCCGCTGAAGTACGGCAACAGTCCAGGCACCAATCGCACATCGCATCCGATGATCGTCCCGGGTGATGAGTACAGCTCCCAAACGTTCAACGTGGCTGTGGGGCGGGCCTGCATACGGGCCGGCGTCGAACGCTTCACCCCATACGACCTACGCCGGACCGCAGCTACCCGCATTCGAAGCCTGCTCTCGAAAGACGATGCAAGGCTCATGCTCGGCCACGTGAGCAGCGACACGACTGAGATCTACCTGCTCGAAGAGGTCCAGGAAGCCGTGAAGGTCGCCAAGCAACTCGACGCTCACGAGGGATGAGACTCGTCCTTCACGCTGGACCCCGCGGCTGGGTTCCTTTTTGTGGGTCGGGCCGTGGCACGTATCGTGCGAGGTCTCTCGCAGGCCGAACCTGCGATGCTGGGCGAGTTCCAGAAGATCATGGACCTGGCCGACATGAAGGCCACCGGCTAGAAACGTGAGACTGTTTTCGGCCCAGTGACGACAAGGACTTACAACCGAAAGTCTCAAAATCGGCCGTTTTCGCATTCTGCGCCTCCGCCTATGACTGCCAAGACCAACAATTCGATCCCGTTGCCCGATGATGCCATTGCGGTGACGAACTACCACGATCTGAGCCACCGTTCGAGACTTTCGGAACGTTCCGAAAATCTGTCTCAGGCTGAAGTTTTCGCCGGTGCGTTATTGGCGTCAAGGCTTGCCTGGGACATGCAGGCGGTAAAGATGCACCTCGTAGGGTTTGAATGTGTCCTGAAACCGCCCTTCCCTGACCGGCAATGAACGCCTCTCATCGATCACCTCGATCTGATCGTTCGTCGACCGCGGCAGCTCTAACGTGGCGGTGGTTGGGTGACTGCCCCTTCCGGCCGTTCTTGCCAGCCTCTGGGCCCAGAGGCGCCACCTGGTCGGCCAGACTTTCGCCCGGTTCTTAGCGGTCAGGGGGAAAGAGACCGTTGGGGATGCGACGAATATCCATCGCGCGGCTTGCGAGTCGATCGATATCGTCAGCCGGGGCGTCACGAAGCAGTTCATCAAGCACGGCGTCGAGCTCGACACACGACAGACCCAGATGCTCGGCCAGCAGTTGACGCTGTTCCTCAAAGTACGCGAAAAGAACCAAGTCATAGGCTGTCTGGATGCCGAGAGCTTGGAGCTTCTCCTGGGCATCGGACGAAAGAAGCAACTCGCGAATTGACACTTTTTCCAGGTTCATGGCCTTGCTCCCTATCCTTTATCTTTCGCCAAACCACCAACCACTTGGCGAAGTCGGTCGGCGGAGTCGGCTGCGACAGATGTCACGGCATGGTTCCACCAGTTGGATGCGCGACGGACAACCTGTCGTCGCTTCTGTTCCGAACCGCCGGTCGGTTGTAGCGAGACCGTCAAGGCCTCCCAACCGTAATTGGCAAGGTAGGCGTAAGGCATCAGCGCGTACCCGGGACCAGCGTCAATTCGGCGTGCCAAAGGATTGCGCTCCGCCCAGATGCCCCAGGAATTTCGGATCAGTAAAGCCCCTCCGCCCGGCATCTCCTGGATTCCATGACGAACCAGCCACGAATTGTCGGCATAGCCGCAAGCACACCACGCGTGGCCGCCAACCACTGGATCGGACGGGCCGAGGCGCATCACAAGGATGCCATACTCGTGGAACCGAAGGCTGTTCATAGAGCTACCGAACAGTACCGTACCCACCGCGACGCTGCGCTTTTCGACGGCCAGTTGAGACTTAACCCTGGCAATGTCCTTGGCCGATGCCACGGTTACGTTCAGCATTCTCTGCCCGAACTGCTTCGCTTCCGTGAATGCAGCAGCCAGCGGCCGACGGCGGAGGAATGACCGGTCAGGAATATATGGGTGAGTTTGCTCGTGACAGACGCCAAAGCGATCCAATGCCTGGGCGTTGAACTTGAGCAGGCTTCCGTCTTGATCAATACCGTCCAGCTGTTTGGTGGCCCAGAATATGAAAGCAGGAGAGAGCTCTTCGCACTCGTCCGCCGAGCCAATCCAAGCGTTGGCCGTGGCAAAGGAGTGGCAGGACCCGATGCATCCTTGGCTTCGAGTCGGACCAAAGCGATCCACCAGGAATGCATGGTCCGGAAGCCCCTGGCCCATTCGGCCACCGGTCATCTTAATCTCACGCAGCGCAGGCGGGGCTTGCTCCCCCGACGGGGCCATGACCCCGCCCACCACGCACTGCGGCGGCACAGCGATCGGCTCATGGGCCGGCCAGTCGGACAGTCCCATGGCGGCGAGAAGAGACCCCTCATGCAGACCGAGTTCATCCACGAGGATCCTGTGGGATTTGGGCACGTGAACCATCACGTCCAAGAGGGACTCCGGTGAAGTCAGGCCAGCGAGCCCCAGCCGGGCTCGTGATTCCAGCTCCAGCTGCTTCAGAGGGTCACCGAGTTTGCGTCTTAGCCAGTTCATTTGATTGTTCCCTTTCCTGTCTGTCCGCAGCCGCAGGATATCCAGAGCTTCCTGGAGAGCATCCAGAAAGCCCGAGGAAAGATCATGTCCAGGCAAGCCATCCCGATGGCCCCCACGAACACTATGAAGAGACCCGCACCGTGCCAAGCCACTGTGCCAGGGAGGAAGAGTCCCCCGAGTCCGGCAAGCAGCAGGGATCCGGGCATGCTGACGGACACGAAATCGATGCCAATTGCCTTCCATGAATTCAATGTCCCCGCAGACCTTGCCCTTCGAAGGCACCCCCGGAGCAGAGACCACAAGACGAGATACAGCAGGATGACAGCTGCGATCTCCGCCACCACGGGGCTCACCGGGAAAAGGAACAAGATCCCCTTGGCCACGAACTCCCTCAGCAGCAGGGAGCCAATCAAGCACGCGGCGAAGACCATCACTCGAAGCAGAAGTCCGAACACGACTGGAGCGGCCAGGATGCACAAGACCGCGAGGATCAGGATTGCCAGAACAAGGTGCATGTCAGTCTCCTCATGCTTGGCGTTTGCCGACAGGCCGTGGGGACGGAATGCCCCCACGGCTATGTCGGTGACGGATTACTTACCGGCCAGAAGGGCATCAATCCGGGCGAGGGCACGGTCGGTGGAGGCACCACTCGAGGAGATCTTCTCATCGCTGGACTCCCGGAGCAGTGGCTTGAAGCCAGTGTCGAATGTGCCAAAGGCGTCGGTCAGAGAATCTTCGGCCTCTCCGATCGTCTGTTTCGCCTCGTTGTAGAGGGCCGTGTACGCATCCGCACCAGCCCCAACATCATCAAGCCTCTCCTTGCGGTCGCGATACATCCGGAGCTTCTGCTCCAACGTCGACAGCCGGGTTCGGAGGATCTGCTGGTGGATTGGGGCCAAGCGAAGGTTCTTCACCTGCTGATTGTGCAGGTTCTCAAAATACTGCCCTTCATTCGTGATGACCTGCAGGCATTCACGTGCCCCGGCGAGTTCCTCACCTCGAGCAATGACACGGAGTTCCAACTCTTCGGGAGTGAAGATGCTCCCGTCTGCGTATCGAACGGGCTCGTTCTTCTCGATCCTGCCCTTCATGAACCGGAGCTCGGATTCGACAACGCCGACACCGTGCTGAGCTCGGGTCACCTTCTCCACCAGCGACTGAGCGTGACGAAGCGTTCGGGCGGAGCTGCGTTTCAACTCCTGGACCATCGTGCGGAACTCCTCGACCTTCTTCCGTGCCGCAATCCCCTGCACCTCGGTCTTGTCGATGACCTTGAGGATCTGCCGGCGGATCAACTCCTTGCCGGTGGGGCCGTTGCCGTCCAATGCCCACTGGTACACGCCGTAGGCGACGGTAACCAGCAGCACAACCGTAACGAGAGTAACAATTACCTTTGACATTTCCTTCTCCTTGCCTCTGGGGCCTTGGCGATGCTGGCGGACCATCCGCAAGCATCAGATTCACATTTGGATGTCAGTCGGGTTCTCACGTCTTTCACCTCTTCATCCAATAGAGGGCGTGCGCTGCGACACGCACTCCTCAAAGCAAGAAGCCCCATGTCGAACAAGAGTATTTGCAAGTGGTTACAAGAACGGCGATTCTTCCGGTGGTCTGAAAAGCGATCGGAGAAGGCTGAAAACGCTGAAATGAGTCAGGGGCGCAGTATCTGCAGCCGGGCCGTGCAGAAGGAGCCCTGTGTCGGCAGTGAACGAGGGCCGACAGGGCAGGGAGGGCAATCCAAACTGTTGCATGGCGGATAAGTAATCGCCCGCCACAGCGTGAGGACTGTGGCGGGCGAACTGGAGCCCCCCCTATGGGTTAGTCTGACGCCGATTCAACAGGAATGACGATGGAGATAG
>CAZMBZ010000044.1:0-12059 GCA_964564285.1 uncultured Planctomycetaceae bacterium
CGCAGGTCAAGTACGTCGAAGACAGAGTCAAGTGGCTGTACGCCAACCGCGACCTTGTCGGCGGATTGGTCTTCGAGGAAGAACCTAAATTGCTCCGCTTCTTCGTGGGCCGACTTAAGCCCAACAGCGACTGGACCGAAAGGCTCATCGCCAAGTTCCGCGAAGATTTTACCGAGGGCCGGTAACCGACGAATCAAAAGACTCAGAACTGCTCTGTGGAGAACCCTTGCTATAGGGGTCAGGAACCTTTTGTGTCATATTGCAAGCGGATGATTAACATAACCGACTTTTAATACTCGGCTTACGCGTAGTGCTGGTCTGGCCCTTGTTGCGTACCCACCTTTCTCGGGCAGACCAAGGTAGTCCACGTGGTCTTCGAAGACCCATCCGCCCTGGCCGCCGAGGCCGGGACGCCGGAGGAAGCCCTGGACTGCTACCGCCAGGTCCGCGATGAAATCCGAAGGTTGCAATCCGGGGACAGTGTGCGGCAAATAAGAACGCACTGGCACGTAAGGATGCTAACCATTTAATCCCGGGGCGAGACTTCCGGGCTTTGGGTTGCGTGTGGAGGGTTTGCTTGTTCTTGGGGGAACGTGGCCATTGGTGCTGGCGGTCTACTCGATGGTGACCGGCCTGCTTGATGGGGTTTCGATCTTCCGGCGGAGTAGTTGCGACACCAGCATGCCGATCATCATCAAGACGCAGCCCGCGGTCTCTCGCACGGAAAGTAGTTCACCCAGAACGCACCAGCCGGCCAGGGCGGCGAAGACGGCTTCGAGGCTCATGATGATTGCGGCGTGTGTCGCCGGCGACTCCTTCTGACCTAACGCCTGCAAAGTGAATCCCAGTGCGGTGGAAACCGCGCCCAGATACAGCAGCGATACCAGACAGGACGAAATCGCTTCGATGGCGGGGAACTGTACCGTCATCACCATCCCGGCAAGCCCGAGTATTCCGCAGACCGCGTACTGTCCGAACGCGAGATGCAGGACGTTGCACCGCGGAGAAAGCCATCCCAGCACTTGAATATGCAAGGCCCAGATCACAGCCCCGATGAGCACCTTCGCATCTCCCGAGGCAAAGGTCATCTCGCCGGACATACTCAGGAAATACAGGCCAACGACCGACAGCGTAACGCCAGCCCAGCAGCCCCATCCCGGCCGCTGCCGGCGCACGAGCCCGAGCAACGGAACCATGACAACGTAGAGGCCCGTGATAAAGCCCGCTTTGCCCGCGGAGGTGTCTTCCATCCCCCATTGCTGAAAGGAGGCGCCCGCAAAGAGCACAGCGCCGGCGAGAATCGTTCCGCCGAACATCACCCACGGTGACACCGCAGGCATCTGGCAAGCGGGCTTGCGCCGCAGACTGCGGAGGACAAATGGCAGGAGGCAGATCGTGCCGAGGGTAAAACGGATAGCGATGATGGAATAGGTCGAAAGCTCCTCAGCCGCCTGACGCTGGAACGCAAATGCGCAGCCCCATATCACGGCCGCAGCCAGCAATAGCAGATCCGCTCTGTATACTCGTTTCAGCATTACTCTTTTTCTGACAGCCCGCTTAGCAGGCTACCTCTGCCGCTGCCGCGAGCTGCCCGTCGATTGTAAAACGGGGATGTTAACGAATGGCCCGCAGATAAGCTTTCCCCTTCTTGTTTTTTTGCATTTGATTGCATTTGAGCCCAACGGGCTCACGCCTGTCTGCTGGCTGGCAGGCAGCCTGGACCAGCCACGAACTGGCGTCGTACACTTGGCAACTGAACAGTCGACCCCGTAAGTGCCTCAACTACCGGACCCCGGCCGAGGTGTTCCACGAGCGGTTGTTGCGCTTCAAATGTTAATTCGCTCCCCCGGCGATGCTACCAGTTATCCATCGCCATCGCGGTCTGCTTATTGCCCGTTCCGACAACGATTGCTTTCCGGGCCGCCACGGCCTTGGGGTCCTTCATGACCTGATCGAGTTCCAGCAGGGCATAGAGAAGATAACCGACGCCATCCACGGCTTCGTAATACGGCTTGGCCGGATGTCCGCGAAAGAGACCGTTGACATAGAGTTTATCAATGGCTGTGTCGGCCATGGATCGCGCATCATCCAGGTACCGCTTCTCGCCCGTTGCAACATAAAGATGCAGGAGGAACGAGATTGTCCGCCCGTATTTTCCCGCATACGTTCCCTTCTTACCCGGACCCGAGGAGTATTCCTCATACCATGCGTTGGCGGACTCTGACGATCCCGGCGGGGTCTTCTTGATCCAATCCGCAAAACGTTCCGCCGCTTTCATGAGGACTGCATCCTTGCTGAGTTCATAGGCATAAACGTATGCCTGTGCCGTGTAGATGGGATACTGGTAACCCGTCACGTACGGCTCCCACAGATCCATATGTCCACGGGGTTCATATTGAGCGTATCCACCCTTTTGCCTGGGACCTGGAACATGTTTGCCGTCCATTGTGAGTGCGCCCCAGAACTTGCCTGTCTCTTTGTCGAAGCCGTATTCGGCGTACGCTTTGAGGATCGCGACAGCATGGTCCTTGAAAACCGATTCGCCCGTCAATGCGTATGCTTTCAGCAGGGAATGACTGTAAAGCCCCGTGATGCTGGTGACAAAACAGCTTCCGTCAAACCGTTTTCTGCCCGCATTGGGACGTTCCGGAAACAGATTGGTTTCAGGATTTCTTCTGGCCCAGTAATGATTCTCCAGCAACTTCGCGCGATCGAGCCAGACAGGATCCTTCGTTTTGGTGTAAAGAAACACAAAGGCCTCGATGAAGGCGCCCGCACTCATGGTGAAATTGCAGCCCTTGTTACCGTCGCCATGACGGTTGATCTCGCCGGTTTGCTTGTTGATCACATGCCATTGCCAGATGGCCTCGATTTCCTTGCGCACGGCTTCGGGATTCACCGCCCAGAGTGCATCCCAGTCAATGCAGGTGATGGCGTGTATCTCATGCGGTATCACACTCTTTCCCCACTTGGCCTTGTTGGGGTTGTGCCCTTCCCATCTGTCCTTGAAGATGTCGTAGTGACGATGCCAGCCCCACCAGAAGAAGTTCTGCTCATCGACCAGGTTCTTCATGACATAGCCGGCGTATCGGTCCGCGAATGCGGCATAGTCCTTATTGCCGGTGATCGTGGACAATGCATACATCACCTTGAGCGTAGGCTGATCGGTCAGCAGGTTTGATCCCGCGGGGCTGCGTCTGCCTCGCCGAGTGACGCGGAAAGCCTCGTCGAGCTTCGCCGGGTCGGCAGGACAGACCCTTGACTCAACGTCAAGGATGCTTACCAGAACCGGAGTCTGCACATCGCCGTACGTGTCCGTACCGTGCGCCATCAGAGTGTCAACGCATTTCTTAACCGGTTCCAGATACGATCTATTCGTCTTTATGCTCTCCGATGCCTTCGCCTGAATCGTCACGACAGCAAGACTTAGAATTGCTGCAAGGCATACATCCCTTCTTCTGCTCATTGTGTTCCTCAGTTTGATAAGGCGCATTCGCATCCCAAGTGCAACGGCAGTGACAAGAAGCAGGATATCGACGTTGGACTTCGATAGGTTGAGGCCTATCACGAGTCACAACCGGAAGGAGCCTCCGCGATGTCCTACCGTCATCTTACCATGGCTGAACGCAATGTCATCCATAACCACTCTTGTCCAAAACAATCCTGAACCCACGATAGGTTACAGGTGCTCCTGTGAGGGTTAGGGGTCGAGAACCTTCTTGGTTTGGAACGGCTTGGGGGATGGGGTTTTGGGTTTGTTTTGCTTTGATGGGACGGAAGTTGGGGCTCGTTGGCTAGGCGTTGGGTGTCTCGCCGGCCTGGGCGGAGGGGTATGTTGCCAGCTGATGTGGCGGGGTTGATCTTCATGGGTCCGGGCGGTTTGCGCTGGCTGGGATGCAAAACCTGGGCGAACGCGCGGGCCTGGACGTATACTTGGTTGTGTGCGGGGCCTCGTTGCGGCCGACGATGCCTCGGGTTCGGCAGGGCGGGTTGTCTGCCCGCGGCCGGCGGGGAGGCGTGGAAAAGCGGTTTAATCGAGTCTTGAATACTTGTATTTCTTGGGAACCGGGCCGCCCGTCGGGCGTCCAATTATACTACGCTGAGCTTCGCCGCGATGGCGGAGACGACCACGGGCTTTATCTAAAGGATCTAAAGGATGCGAAACATGAAACGAAGAATCACAGTCATCGCGCTGGCGGCCTGCCTGCTGACCACCGCGGCCGTCTACGCCGGACGCGGCCTGAGCATGAAATGCGACGCGAAACCAACCAAGGACCCCGCGACCAGCAAAACGGAAAAGTCCTGCGGGTATGAGACGACGGTGACCTTTGGGGGCGGGATGTTCTTCGAGCAACTCACCGGATACTGCCGGTCTTGCAAGAAGTTTGTGCATTTAAACTGGACGCGGAAAAACATCCCCGACCAGATGAAGGGACGGATCAAAGTCAAGCCCAAGCCCGAGCCGCTGGGTGAGGTCTGGGACGCCGCCACGGGCAAGATCATGACCATCTACGCCTGCCCGCACTGCAA
Organism: uncultured Planctomycetaceae bacterium; assembly: GCA_964564285.1. Taxonomy (GTDB): domain Bacteria; phylum Planctomycetota; class Phycisphaerae; order SM23-33; family SM23-33; genus JAUWQU01. Next base: position 4,531 of record CAZMBZ010000044.1, read on the forward strand.
GGGCCCGTTCCTGGAAATCAAGAAGCTCGAAGACCTGACCCACTGCCCCGTCTGCAACAAGCCCCACTTCGTCATCGACAAGAGCAAGCCGGAAATGGCGATCGACTAATCGACATATTTCGCACAGATGTCAGATGACGGCAACGGTAACCAACGTCCCAAGGTTCAGGGCGATTCCTCCTTGGATCTTGGGACGCTACGAGCGTTTGTAACGGGGGTTGACGTTGGGAGCGGGGTCGTGGGGTTCGAGGTCGGCTTCGTCTTCGGGGTCGATGGGTGGCGGAAGCTTGCCGGCCTGGGGTATCGGGTAGGTATCTTTGGGCAGTTTTGGTGGCGCAACGGGCGGCTTTGGAGTGGTCGTTGCGGTGGGGGAGCCGGATGGCCTGGACGTGGGGTTGTTGTCCGAGCCGGCACCCATGGCTGGGGGCGTTTTGTCGGTTGGAATCTTTGGCGAGGCCGTCGGGTGGGCATGGCCCGCGGCGTTCTTGGGCTCGTGCTGGCTGGGCTTGCCGGGATGAACACCTCGATCGTTCGAGTGTCGCGGTGCCCTGGCGACTTGGACTCCGCCGGTTGCAGGCCGGGGCTTGTCGAGGTAGGCGTCCGTGGACCCTGCCGGCCAATTGTCCGCCAGCAGCCACGGCGTGACGTGGATGGACACAAAGCCCACTTGGGTGCTCGTGGTGTGGGTGTCCTCGGAGACGCCCATCATCTTGACCTGGTATAGGCCCTCGTAGCCGGGTTTGTCGTAGCAGTCGAAGCCGATAAGCCCAGCCGACGGACCATGCGTGCCATCGACCGTGCCGATAAGGGTGGTTCCCAGACCCAGCACGCCGGAATCCTGCCTGTTGTAGAAGTTGACGATTCCGTTCCTGCAGTGCGACAGCGCCTTGTCGAGATTGTAGGCGCTCGAGATGCTGGCCGACAGAAGGATCAGCCCGTCGATCTGGCGGTCTTCCGGCATGGCCTCGGCGGTGAACACCGCCACGCCTCCGCCGCCGCTATGGCCCACCACGTAGACCGGCCTGCCTGGGTGTTCATCCTGGTATTTGACGATCGCCTTGGCCACCCGCCCGCCGGCCAGGCGATTGCCGACGAAGTCCATCTGGGTAATCAGCGGTCCTGCCAGTGGGATCGGCCTGCCCCAGCTCGTTATCGGCAGGGCCCGGTAGACCCCTCCGGCGACGAGTCCGCGGCGGATGTTCTCGTTCAGTCGGCTGTGCCCCTCGATGCCCGGCAGGATAATGACCAGCCCGTTTTCCAGACGATCATCGGTGAGGTATGCGGAATTATCGGCGCAGCCCATGGCAGGTAGAATCGCGCCGAGAAAGGCGGCGATCAGAGGCAATGCCGAAGAGCTCCGCTGCATATGACCAAACCCTTGTATCAGAGACTCGCCGGCCCGGGCCAACCCATATCGCCGTCCGGTCGCTTTGTGTCCCGCCGAAACGGCGCCGAGGTTTCATTATCCGTTATCGGGCGGGAACAGACAACCCCTTTAGCACGTGTGTGAAGTCGCCGCGTCCCCCAGCCCAAAAAAGCGCAGGGCGTTGGCGGTGGTCAACTCGGCGATGACATCCGGCGTCGCGCCGCGCACCCCGGCCAGGCATGCCGCCACGTGGGCCACATTGGCGGGCTCGTTTGGGTGCATTTTCCGCACGGGCTCCGGCGAGCAGAACGGCGAGTCGGTCTCTATCAGCAGCCTGTCATCCGGCACGAGCGCCGCGGCCTGGCGAAGCTCGTCGGTCTTCTTGAACGTGACGATTCCGGAGAAGCTGATCATCATCCCCATTTCCAACGCGCGGCGGACGTTTTCCAGCGGCTCGGTGCAGCAGTGCAGCACGACCCGCCCCGTGTCGATACCGGATTCCCGCAGCACCCCCTCCGAGTCGTCGAAGGCCTCGCGAGTGTGCATTACCACGATCTTGCCCAAACGCCGCGCCAGGGCGAGCTGCTCGGCGAAGATGCGCTGTTGAGCGTCCCGCGGGGAAAACTCGTAGTGATAGTCCAGGCCGATCTCGCCGACGGCGACGTTCTTCGGCTCGGCTGCAAGCTCTTCCAGCACGGTCAGGTAATGCTCTGGGGCGTCCTTGGCCTCGTGCGGGTGGATCCCGGCCGAGCACCAGAGGTTGTCCCGCTCGCGGACGATGGAAATCGCGGCCTTGGAATCCGTCAGATCCCCGGTGGCGCATATCATCCGCGTCACCCCGGCGGCGGCGGCGCGGTCGATAACATCATCCACCTGCTGGCGAAGCCGCCCATGAGCCAGGTGGCAGTGCGTATCAAACAACTCATTCATGGGCACATCATAGCCCCGCAAGTCCCGTCAACCAGCAGAAAAGGAGGAACCGGATGTTGGAGTTGCGGTTAATATATTTGTTCGGAAGAGCCGTCGGTGGTCGTCGGCCAGAGTCTGTTTAGAAATGGACACACCAATGCGACTTAACTCAACACGTTCCCTCATCGGTCTGATATCCCTGGTCTGCATGTCGTGCGGTATGGCTTCGGTGGCTTATGCTCAATCGCCAGATGCCGCAAAGACATTGCCCGATCCTGCGAAGATCAAGAACATCAAGGCCTACTGCCTCGACTTCAACTGGGCGGCAACGGGACGGCGGCGCAAACCTTTCGCCAAGCCCGGAACCTGGGCCGGCGCCGATCCGGCCCGTCACGTGGCCTGGTACAAGGCCACCGGCGCCAATGTCATCCAGACCTTCTGCGTGCCGAACAACGGGTACGCCTGGTACAAGAATGGATTCGTTCCCCAGCAGCCCGGAATGAAACACGACTTCCTGCCTGAGGTGGTAAAGCTAGGCCATCAGGAAGGCATGTTGGTGTTTGGCTATTTCTGCATCTCAGCCAATGCGAAATGGGGGATGGATCATCCCGACCTGAGCTACGGCACGCCGACCACCTACCATATTCCCTACACCGATGAATACCTGGAGTACCTGTCCAAATCCATTCAAGACGCGGTTAGCAAGACCGGTATCGACGGGTTCATGATCGACTGGCTGTGGATGCCCAACCGCAAGTCCACCGAAGGCAAGTGGCTCGCATGCGAGAAGAAGCTATACAAGCAACTGATGGGCGAAGCGTTTCCGGGCGAAGACAAGTTGACCCCCGCGCAGGACAACAAATACAGCCGCAAGGCGATTGACCGGTGCTGGAAGGCCATCCGCAAAGCAGCCAAGGACGCCAACCCGAACTGCATCGTCTGGGTAACCGTCAACAAGATGAATCACCCGCATGTGATTAACTCCGACATGTACAAGGAGGCCGACTGGCTGATGAACGAGGCCGGCAGCATGGCCGCCATGGACAAGGTCAAGAACATGGTCGGCAAACATACACGCCTGATTACCTGCATGGCTCGATGGAACGGCCAGGATGCAACCGAGGCCGTCCCGGAAGCCCTGGCGGCCGGCGTGGGCCTCTACGGATTCACCGTGCCCAGGACAGGCGATGGCCTGGTCCCCCTGGATAGGATCTTCTCGCGCCAGGTGTGCGAGCTGGCCGGCGACGATCGCAATATCGCGGTGCTGTCGCGGGCTTATCACGGAAAATCGATCCATGCGATCTGGACCAACTCGACATTCACGGAACCGGCCGTGCCCCCGCCGTTCAGGATCCGACTCAAGGGAAGAGGAAGAGGTATGCAGGACACCGCCTCGATCTCCCACGAAAAAGCCTCTGCCTCCGTGACCATCACGACACCATACTCAAGAGGCCGGGCGCTGCTCATCCGGACGGGCAAGGCCTGGCCGGCGTCGTTGAAGGTCCGCCTTCAGAAGCGGAAAGACCTGATGCCGACGGCAAAGTCTTTCCGGATGGCCAACGGGCTCGTCGGATTCCACGTGTCGCTTGACGGAACGAACGAGGTCTCCTGCGGGAAAGTGGAAGGAAGTTTGGATTTGGGTCGCACCTGGGGAGATAAATTCCTTGCCGGCGAAAACGCGATGAAGGATCCGCTCAAAGTCTCCGTAACCCGAGCCGAACCGTTCATCGAAATCACGGTGCCCGCGAAAATGACCGCTGGGAATCCAGAGGTCCTGGCGTTCGAGTGGGATTAACGCCGAACCAAAATGACTCCCGTGCGGGTTTGGGCTAACAGTCCCGCGAACAGGCAAAGTTGCGGCTTTGATTTCAGCACAGATCGTTTGGTAAAATGCCACCGGTTGTTTTCGCAGTGGACCTTTCGCTGCTGCGACCGTGGCGAGCGTTTCCACCTTATGCCGTGCCGGACACTGTCCAGCGCATGGGGACAAGCTAAATCCAGGGGCAGTCGCAAAACCCAATCTCCTATCAGCGAGGTGCTGCGGGATCTCAGAAAACTGCACCCGATTCGGCTATATCGTGCTATAATAATGTATCGGATGATGTTTGGAGAAACCCGACAGGTCTTTTAGTTCAAGCGCAAAAGGAGAATGAACATGAAGAGGTTAATTGCACTATCATTGGTTGTACTGATTGCAGGCGGTTTCGCCATGGCCGGCAATGGTAGCGGTATGGGTGCCGTTAAGACGGGACTCTACGAACGTGTGGGCGGGGAGGCCCCGGGCGCCCCGGGCGCCCCGGGCAACGGCGATTGGGTCGGCTTTGTCGTCGCCAACACCGATTGCGAGGGTATGCTCTGGGTGAACGTGGTCGTCAAGGGTCTCGCGGAAGGCACCTATGACGTCTACGTGAAGACCGCGGGGCCGTACTCCGGCGCCATACTCGGACAGATCAAGGTAAATGCCAAGGGCAAAGGCCAACTTCAAGTCAGTAAGGAGGTCGGTCTGGCCGAGGAAAAGGGCGAGACGATTCCCGTTCAGGTGGTCGTCAAGACTGGCGCGGGCGATGCGATCGTCGGGGCGGCAACCGCCACCGAGGACGTGCCTCTGAAGCATCCGTGTGAATAACAAACCGCATAGCCGTTGATAGACAATTAGAAGTGAGTCCCGGCTGCTGGCACACCCAGCCAGCCGGGACTCGCTCATTTTCATGGCTCATTCGCATCCCAGGTACGATGGTTATTGCAAAAAAGCAGGTAATCGGCGATGGCCTGCGACAGGTCAGACCCGCGACGATATTTCGCCTCTTATAACCATCTGCCGCGCCATCGAGATGGTCGGTTCGCGGCAGGAGGGCGATTCGCTGGCACGACAAACGGGCCGGAACTATTCTATCTATTGCCATAGCCCGTTATGGGCCGCGCAGAGTCTTCTGGCTTGTCAGAGACGTTCCGGCGAGTGTTCCCACGGCTGGTCACATGATAAGCCAACCCCTTGCCAACAGGTCGTAACGGCCGAGGCATCAGCGACGGCCTTGGCCTTGGTAAAAGGCATCACGAACCGGCCGAAGCATCAAGATCCCGCTTCTTCTCCAAAGCATCACAAACGATCGCTACACACCTGTCCCTACTGCATATAGAATAGTTCTGACCCGCTGACACGTTTTTCGTTCCGCGGGCGACGCCAAAGACGGTATCCGCCGAAGATCACAACTCCTGGGCGCTGGGACGAATGATCATTTCATTGATCGACACGTCTCGCGGCTGCGACAGCGCGTAGACCACGGCATCGGCAATGGCCTTGGAAGGGATCGCCACATCCAGCACCGGCTGGAGGCCCTCCTTGACCTGGCTGCTGGTGATGTGATCGGCCAACTCCGTCGCCACGGCACCCGGTGAAATAATCGTCACGCGGATTCTCCCGGCCAATTCATGACGCATGCCTTCGGAGATCGCGCGGACGGCGAACTTCGTACCGCAATATACCGCGCCCGACGGGAAGACGAGGTGCCCCGCGATCGAGGCGACGTTCACCACGTCGCCGAACCCTTGCTCAAGCATCGCCCCGATGGCGGCATGAATGCCGTAGAGCACCCCCTTGATGTTCACATCCACCATCCGATCCCACTCATCGACCTTGCCTTCTTCGAGCATCGACAGGGGCATCAGACCGGCGTTGTTGACCCACGCGTCGATTCGGCCGAAACGTTTGATCGCGGCTTGAGCCAGGTCAAGCACCTGCTGCTTGTCGACGACATTCGTAACATGGGCGGCCGCCTTCTCGCCGAGTTCAGCCACCAGGGCGTCGAGCCTGTCCGCCCGCCGCGCAGCCAGCATCACCGACGCCCCCGCCTCGACCAATGCCTTTGCGGTCGCAGCCCCGATCCCGCTGGACGCACCGGTAATCACAACAACTTTGCCTTCCAGAGCAATCATAAGTTTCTCCTTCATCAAAATAGTATCCGTCTAATAGTAGCCCCCCTGGAAGGCAGACGCGGCTTTTGCGTGTTCTCCCGGCGTTAACCTTCCAGGCCGGCAGGCAGGTCCATGATCTGGCGGCGACGTTGGTTGGTGGTCCGCGTGGGCGCCGACTACGGCGCTCTCGGTTGTGCTCCGCGGTCCTGAGTAATAGGGGACGGTCATCTATTTCGAACAGCAGGTCCCGCGTCGAGAGGATTGAATTAGTGACCGTCCCCTATTCCGTCCGGGAAAAGGGCGCATTCGCACCCTATAGTTCTACGGGCCATTGACACCTGTCCCCGGTTTTTCCGCCTCGATCTCGGCCAACAGCGTGCGGGCGTAGTCATAGTCAGGCATCAAACTCAAGGACTCGCGCGCCGCTTGTGCCGCCTCCTGGTGTCTTCCGAGCTTGTGGAGGCAGAACGCAATTCCCGCGTGCGAACAGTGAGGCAGCCAATGGCCATACTGCAACGCTAACCTAAATCTGAGGAGGGCTTCTAGGTATCCTCCTCTCAAGGCCAACAGATTCCCCATTTCGTAGTGAGCAGTGCCATCGTTCGGGTCGCCAAGGAGGCCCGCCAGAATATCCTGCTCGGCTTGGTCAAGTAATGTAACAGCCTGATTCCCCCGAATAGTCCCCCTACCAACGAGCGCGACGGCATCTTCAGGACAAATGGCCAAGATCCGCTCGTATGACACTATCGGGGTCAGGAACCTTTGATGTCTGGTGGCATGCTACCGGCCCGGCACGGGGTTCTGTGGTGGCATGCTTCCACGGCTGTTTGGGGAAGCATGTTCCCTCGACGCTCGTGGGCCCCCTGTGGCCTTGTCCTGCCAAGATCGCACATGGAGCATGCTTCCAAGAACAGCATTTGGAAGCATGCCGCCGGCCTCAAGCCAAGCCATCGAGATTGGTCATCACTTGTCAGTTGCGTGGTTGGGGGTGGGCGCTGTTACAGGGGGAATGGTAGGGGGTTCTATATGCGCAGTTACCAGCGTCCGCCGCAAAGAGCAGCAGTGCGGACATTAGAACGGCAGTGGAATGCTTCCGGAAAACTGATTCGGGTGCTGAGTCTTGAGGCTGGAGGCATGGTCCCGCCGTGTTTGGAAGTGGTGCTTCTGGACGCTGTTGCCGGAAGCATGCTTCAAGTGCGATCTTGGTACGAGGGACGATAGTGGACCTGCATGTGTCGTGCGAGCATGCTTCCGCAAACGGCTGCGGAAACATGGCACCTCGGAGACCAATCGGCTTGGAACCATGCCGCTGGCCTCTCCTCCGCAGACCACGGCCCGCTCA
>CAZMBZ010000044.1:12069-21416 GCA_964564285.1 uncultured Planctomycetaceae bacterium
GCTATGAACCAGTAAGGTTATCATCCCCTTTGAGTTGGTCAGGTGTAGGCATCGGACAGCCCAGCAAGTCCCGATAGACTTCTCCGTAGGCCCGCCATTGCCGATCAAATATCGCTTTCAGGCGATCTTCCCAACCTGGCGGGAGTCTGCCTCCTTCTTCTGGCAATTCAAGTAGCTGTGACAGCACCTTTTCGATCTCTTTGACCTGCATGGGACCAAGGGCCGGTTTTACCCCGGACGGCAAGTGTTCAATGACCTCTCGAGTAGGCTCCCTGAGTGCGAATTGCGCTTGGCCTTCTTGGTCACGCCTTCGAAAACAGTCCGTTAGATCCTGCTGCAGAAGACGCATGAACAAAAGGTAGACATTGACAGACTTGCGAACACGAGCGAGGGCGGCACCGTCATAGCGGCGTAGCCTCTTTCGCAAGGACGCCTTGGCCTCTATCACCTCAGCAGTAGCCTTGACATCTTCGGCACTGAACGCAGTCACGCTTGAAACGTTAAGGACGGAACAGACTGCCGTGGATACGTCATCAAGCTCCTTCTGGAAATCCGTCGTCATCGGGCGGGGGCTTGCGGCATAGCCGACGGCGAAGTAGCCGAATGAACCGGCCAATGAACCGACCAGCAGAATCATCAGAACGCCAGAGGCTGCCGATATCCTCCAATCTACGCCATCCCAGTCTACGGCGTCCACAACTGTGTAGACTAAGACGGCTCCTATCCAGGCGGCTACAGCGAGTGAATAGAACCATACGCCCCACCCGAAGCATAGGACAAAAGCAACAACTTCCGAGAAGACAGGGAAGATGAAGGCCGCAATTGCCCAGAACGTCCCCCAATTGTTATAGTAAAGGTAGGCGGTCCAAACATGCAGAGCGAAGCCGCCAAAGAAATGGCATAACAACGCTATACCAAACGCTATAGGCGGTAGCGACTTACCTAGACGCGACCATCGCTCTGGCGACGGGTCACTCTTCATCGGTGAGTACGTGGAGACGAAATCGCTGCCCGAATCATCGTCTTCATCCATTAGCGAGTCCTCGTCGTCGAGGCTCTCATACGGTACTCTAACGGTACTTCGACAACTGGGACATTGGTCCGTTTCGCCACCCAAAAGGTCGGGTGACTCTATGAGTTCTCCACACTCCGGACATTTATGCTCAATCATGTTTGCCCCTTTTATCGTTATGTTCGGCGGTGGAACGGTAGCCAAAGCCTGCAGGCATGGAAAGGCTTGGATCGGGGCGCGGTGCCACTGGCCGCCGCCTTGCCATAAAGCTCTTTCTCCGAGTCCGAGCAGGCCAATATCAAGAACAGAAGCACGCACAAGAGCTAGCGCCTGCAATGTTCTTCATCCCTTCGCCCTCTCTCGCCATGCTTGACGTGGCGCTCATTCTCTCCGGCTTTGCCCGACGCGTCAAGGTCGTTGTGGTGTTCGGTTTCGGGCGACCACGTCATCGAGGTCCATTGTCGTCGGAAACGCTGTTGGCAGCATCGTGTTCAAGGTTTCCGGTTACGTCTTGCTGTTCTGCCGGCTACTGGCCACCGCCGCTTTCGGCGGCTTACATTCTTCGGATGACGCCTATGACGACGCCTTGGATGTCCACTTGTTGGGCGTAGATGGGTTTGTAGGCGGGGTTGGCGGGTTGCAGGCGGATGCGGGTCTTTTCCTTGTAGAAGGTTTTGAGCGTGGCCTCGCCGTCTTCGAGAAGGGCTACGACGGTCTCGCCGTTGCGGGCGGTGTTGCGTCGCTGGCAGACAACGTAGTCGCCGTCGCGGATCTGCTCGTCGATCATACTGTCGCCGGCGACCTGGAGGACGAACTTCTGGCCCGGCGAGTCGAAGACCTCCTGGAGGTCGAGCGTTTGATGGTCCTCGATGGCTTCGATGGGCGAGCCGGCGGCGATTAGTCCTACAAGGGGCAGGTGGCTTTCGGAGTCTTCCGGGAACTCAAAGTCCGGGCTTACGCGCAAAGAGCGAGCCTTGTTCTTCTCCCCGCGAGACAGGGCACCTTTTCTTTCGAGGGCAGCGACGTGCTCGAAGACCGTGACCTTTGTCAGGCTCAGATGGTCCCCAATCTCCTGCATGGTCGGGGAATAGCCGTAACGCTCGCGGAATCCGCGAATGAACCGCAGGACTTCGAGTTGTCTCGGTGTCAGGTTTTGCATGTTCGCTCTCCTCTTGGCCCGATTGGGCGGGTGGGCTGACGACCGCGTAGCCTCGTCCGGCGACTGCGGCTGTCTGCGATGCACACGGCATGGCGACGTCGGTCAGTGGGGCTGAGCGCTCGGTCAGGACCACTTGCCGGGCCTGCTGCGGCGGGTCGATCGGGACGTCAGCAGCCTCGCCTGGCGCCGCACCATGCGATGAAGACGAAGCCGTCACCACTTCCAACTCGCCCGCGTGCTCTGCCTGCTCCACCTGGCCTGGTTGCCTGGTCGGCTTGATCTGGCTCGTCTGTTCTGTCGGCTCTAACTGGCCACCTTGCCCGGTCGATCGCTCTGCCTGCGTCAACTGGCCTGGCTGCCCGGTCGGCTGGGCTTGGCCCGCTTGCTCTGTTAATTGTAACTGGCCGTCTTGTCCGGTCGGTCTCAACTTGCCGGCCTGCTTTGCAGAATCAGGCTTGCCCGCTTGGTCTGCCTGCCTCACGTGGCCTGGCTGCCTGGTTGGCTGGGCTTTGGCGGCCTGCTGGGCCTGCACCCATTTTTTAAGGCCTGCCGCTTGTTTCGACAGCACCGGAGCGTCCTGCGTTGTCGGCTGGGCCGATCGGCGGTTCGTCTCCGGCGTTTGTTTCGAGCAGTCCGGGAGGGATGGCTCGGTTGTCGGCGTTGATTGCCTTACCCGCACGGGGTTTGGCGCCCGCCCGGCGAGCATTGGCCGGGCAGGCTTTCTGGCCGAAAGCGCCTGCATTGTTCTTGTTGTCGGCTGGGCCTGGGCTGGACGGCCGGTCTGGCCGGTCTGGCCCAGCATGGCTCGCAAAGACGAGATCGCGTTTGCGATAATCGCCACCAGCGATGGTCGCGCTTGTCGCGACGGTCTGATTGTCCGGGCTGGCCTGCATCGAATCGGTCCCGGGCCGGCGCTTATCAACGGCACCTCAAGTCCGTGTTGCTCAGCCAATTCGGCGAGTTCTGCCATGCTTGGCTGGGCCGGGGCGTGCGGAAGAAGACGGCACGACCTTGGCCAGGGACGAACGTAGTTGCCGCCAGGTCCGAACTGGCACAATGGTAAATCACTCATGGTGCTACTGCCTTTCGGCCAGCTACGGATATTGATCTGGGGTCCTGTCCGGGTGATTTGCGTCCCGGCCAAGTGGTCCAAGCCATCCGTCGTGGCGATTCATAAAGGCCCAGCGTTGGCACCGGTGAGTTGTTCGGCTGCAATGATATTTTTATTTTTGTCTGCATAATGTTAGCCTAACATCGGCCTAACGTCAAGTGCCGCGTGAGGGTTTTGTACGGTTTTGGCAAAGTTTTTTCGGTTTATGTTCGGGTGCATTTTCCATCCGACTGTTTGTTGCCCGTGAACCCGCTACATATTGGGGATTGTTTCGCGGGGCATCCCATTGGTGGCATTTGCCATTGGGTGTATCGACATGGGGAAATGGAAGTCTTGACCCAAAAAAACGCGGCATGGATCACGGGGTGTGATCCATGCCGTTTACGTCATCGAGTTCCGTCCAGTTGGCTTCCGGGGGGTAGGTGGGAGGACGGAACCCTGTAAAGCAATAGAAAGATTCTCGTTGCCGGGCACGATTAAGTGCCCGGGTCTCACTGTTCTTGCGAAGGGTTAGGTCAGACCGGAATCCTCCCCTGTCGTTCCATCAGTATCTTTATGTCGGCGGTGGCGGTTTTCGAGCATTTGGCGGAGATAGCGGTTCTCCCTCCGCGTGGCCTCCAGATCGAAAAGGAGATACTTAACCTGCAATCGCAATTGGTTAAGGGAGTCGCCAATGCCGGCGTCGGTCTGTGGCGCGCTGTGATACACGCCTGACATCGGCGCAGCCGCTTTGCCCGCAAGCGGGGCAGCGGTGATGGCTTCAATCAAATCGTTCAAATCTTTACGAACCGCCGCCTCGTCTATGGCAGCCATGGCACTTCTCCAGCTAAAGCTGCGGAAACCGTCTCCAAAACTTCTTGGATTTCAGTTCCGCCTGAGTATCTACAAGAGCAACCGCCATGCCAGGTGCCAGATGGAGGCAACGCCGCAACATATGGTACGGAAACCCTTGTATAAAAACATCTTGCATGGTTGGCAGATCAAAAGGAAAGCTCGGTGGGGTGTGCCGTCTGTGCGGGCATGTTGCTGCAGGGCAACACCGGGAGAGAAATTTCACGAATACTTCATTTATCTATTATATTAAAGCACTTGAAAGTCCATAGACTGACGTGTCGGCGAAAACGGCGGCGGGATGATTCCTAAAAACAACAGTGATGCGTATTTGCAACATGGATGGCGGAGAACTGGGTTGTGCGGGGCGTCGAGTATTCTCGGGCGAGTGAATCCGGGGCGGGTATTTGTAACCATCGTTGGGCTTTTCTTCGGTCTTTGGGGCGGTGATCTGCGTTTATATTGGTAGGTTGCCCAATGGCGGCTTTTTAAAGGTGGCAGGAATGCAAGCGACAATGACAGAACAGTTGAAACTAGTGCTGGCCTCGTCGAGTCCGCGACGGCGAACGCTGTTGGCGGAGGCGGGGTACGATTTCGAGGTGGTTGATCCTCCGATCGAGGAGCCGACGGATCTGGGCGTCGCTCTGAGCCCGGGCGAGCGAGCCGAGGCCTTGGCGTACTTCAAGGCCCGGACCGTGGCTGACGGCATGGATGGAGCGTATGTTGTCGGGGCCGACACGGTTGTAGCCTTGCCCGGGGAATCCGCGGAGGTGCTCGGCAAGCCGGCCGACCGGGCCGAGGCAGAGCGGATGTTGCGCAGCCTCTCCGGAACGCGTCACCAGGTGATAACGGGCGTGGCGCTGCTGGGGCCGGGCGCCTGCAGGCAGATCGCCTCGACCGTGACGCACGTTACGATGCGGCCCATAACGGATGTGGAAATTGAGGCCTACCTCGAATCGGGCGAGTGGATTGGCAAGGCTGGGGCGTATGCAATTCAGGAGACGGCCGACCGATTTGTCGATAAGGTTGAAGGCAGTTTTTCCAACGTGGTGGGTCTGCCGCTGGAGATGGTTATTGGAATGATCGTCGCGGCCGGTGCGAGCCGGTGCGAATCGGATCGGGTACGATGAATGTGACTTTCGGCAAATTGTCTGCCTTTGTGGTGATAGCGATGACGCTTATGCCGGGATGTGAAGACGCCAGGCCGGAGCCTACCGAGACGGTTACAATTCGCGGCCAGTCCTGGGTGGTGGAACTGGCTGATACGGCTGATCTGCGTTACCGGGGCATGTCGGACCGCGAGGCCCTCCCGGCCGGCCGGGGCATGCTGTTCATATTCCCATATCCGCAGCGGTTGGACTTCTGCATGCGTCAGTGCCTTATTCCGCTGGACATCGCCTTCATCGGGTCGGACATGCGAGTGAAGCTTATGTTCACCATGGAGGTCGAGCCATACGGGCTGCACGAGAAGGAATACACCAGCGGCATGCCTGCCCAGTATGCCTTGGAGGTTCCCAAGGGGGCCTTGTCGGCCGTGGGGGTGCAGGTGGGTGATTTGGTGGAATTTTCCGCGAACATGCCCCCTGCTGCTAAAGCCGAACCCGGTCCTTGACGATGACGTGGAGGGGTCAGGTATGTACCTGATCCATGTTTGGCCTTTCCCGTTATTCTCACGGATCGTCAAGCTTGACAGTGAAAAGGAAATTACTCTGGCTGGGTAAGTCAGCCGTGCCCTTGAACGTTCGCGAGGCGTTCGGTGACCGCTGGGAAGTGGTCGGTCTCCGGGCCGATGCGACGCTGGCTGGGCAGTTGGCGTCGGTGGGCCTGGCGGTGGCGTACCCTAACGGCCAGGCGAACAATTCCCACGAGCTCGAGAAACTTCTCGCCGCCATCGACCGTTCTCCGACGGTGGCTCTGGTGCTTCTGCCACCCGAGGCAAAGGTTGCCTGGAGCGTGCTGGGTGGACGGGTAGGCAAGTTTGTTTTGGTTCGTCAGGACGCCGCGCCGGCGGAGATCGCCGCCAAACTCGCCGCCGCCGAGGCCCTTCAGCCGGTGTTGGAGAACCTCCAGACCGAGTTGATGTCCGCACGCAAACTGGGGGCATCCACCGGCGTGCAACTCAAGGAATTCGACGAAGAGATGCGTCTGGCAGCAAGGCTTCAGCGGGACTTCCTGCCTCGCAGGCTGCCGGAGGTCGGGTCCGCGCGGTTCAGCGTATTGTACAGGCCCCTGGGGTGGGTCAGCGGAGACATCTACGATGTGGCCCGGCTTGACGAGACTCACGTGGGCTTCTACGTGGCCGACGCGGTAGGCCACGGCATGCCGGCGGCGCTTCTAACCATGTTTATCAAGCGGTCTTTACAGACCAAGCGGATCGTGGGCAATACCTACGAGATCGTATCGCCGGATGTCTCGCTCGAGCAGCTTAACACATCCATCTGCGAGCAGAATCTATCGAGCTGCCAGTTTTGCACGGCCGCGTATTGCGTGCTGGACACAGCCAGCCTTCGGTTAACATACGCCCGTGCGGGCCATCCCGAGCCGATCCTGACTCATGCCGACGGCGAGATGATCGCTCTGGCGGCGCCGGGCAGCCTGCTGGGGGTGTTCCCGGAGGAGAAGTACACCAGTGCCACCGTGGATCTCACCCCCGGCGACCGCGTGGTGCTGTACACCGACGGTCTGGAGGATGCCCTGATAGACGCAGCCGGTCAGAGCCCAAGTCTGACCGAGCGTCTTGCGGAGCTTCATGGCTTGCCTCGGGAGGAGATGCTGCTTCAGCTCACCGCCTGGATCGACGAGAATCCCGGCAGTGCCCGCGCCGAAGATGATGTCACAGTGGTAGTGCTGGACGTGGGGTGATCCATACCCAAGGACTGCTTTTCCTGGGTTTTCGGACACAAAATGAGGGGTTTTCTGTACTCGGCGCACACAAATAGCGGTCTTTGGCTACAGTTTCTGCTATGTCTGACCCGCAATTAGTCGTCGAATTACCCAGGTTATACCCTGGTTGGGCATTGGGAAGTCGTCATTCAGCGTCGATTATTGGTCTTTGCTCAGCGAATTTTGAACTTTCGGCGCATTACCGGTTCCGAGCCGGAGTAGAACTTCACTTCGTACTCGCCCGCACCACCGCCCTTGGCGGCGATGTCCTTGGGGTTGAAGACGTAGCCGAAGCCTTTGTGTTTCTTGTCCCACTGGATGTCCTGGCTGGCGAGGTCCTGGCGCTCACCCTTTCGGATGATTGTCAGGCGGAATCGGTTGCGGTCGCAGCTTGGCGGCAGGGCGACGACGACGTACATCTTGTCGCTGGAGGCGTCGAACTTGTCCTTGAACGTCCACTTGTTGTCGTACAGTTCGCTGGCGGTGCGAAGGGCCTTGCCCTCGTCGATCTTGATCTGCCTGCGGGTAGGCGCGAACGTGGCCACCAGTTGGTTGGCGACGCTCCTGGCCGCGTCGGCGGCGCAGGCGTGCCCGTCCTTCTTGGGCGGCGAGCCCTCGGCCCATACCCGCGACCATGCGGGCTCGGGCGTTGCGTAAATGGTCGAGCCATCGGATACGCGTATCAGCGAGGCCGTCACCGAGACGTTTGCCTCGTTGCGGGTGTGGACGTAGCTGCGATAACCAGAAATATACTGGTTGCCCTTGCGGTCGTAGGCGTACACTGGATCTCGCTTCTTCTGCTTGTTACTCGTCGCTGCGTAAGTTGTTACCGTGCCAACGAGGATAGCCTGAACCTTCGAGGTGAGCTTCTGGAGTTGCCCTGCCGCCGCGACAGGGTCGGCGCCGAGGGCGATGTTCAGGTCGCTTTCGTCCATGACGGTCTTGAGGTCGTTACGGTTGAAAACCTTGTACGCGCCGTTGGACATAAGCCCGGCTGCGACCTGGTCGGCGATTATGTCGTTGGCGCCTCGCCACTGAGTCTGGTTGCGGAAGGGCGCGACGGCGATAACCTTGAGGTCCGGGTGGTAGAAGGTTGGAACCTGCGTTATGGTCAGCTTCTTGTCGCAGCCGCCCAGAAGGGCCGCCGACAGTAAACTGGCCACGATGGCGGTTATGATCGGTAGTCGCTTTGTCACTTTATCGCTCCTGTTTGACACTCTAGTCTAAAGACATTATAAGCAGTATCGTCAGCTTCGTCGGCAAACTTCCGTCGGCAAACTCTCAGTCCAAACCTTTATGTTGCCATGGGCAGCGCTACACTGTATAGGCATATTCGGCAAGTCTGGCTGCGGTTCTTAAGAGAAGACTTGGAGGAAATTGCTTCAGGTATGGCGTCTGGAACGTCGATGTAGTGGATTAATCGGTACAGTTGAGGTCGTTTGTGGCCGCCAAGGTCGGCCAAGGAGCAGAGCCATGCATCGGTCCTACTTACTTGTCTTGACGGCAGGTATTCTGATATTGGGAGTATTGGGTTGCGACTCCAAAGAGAAAGTCGAGCTTCGATACGATCGCGCCGCCAGTTATGAGATTTCCCCGAACGTTCGCACGTTGGGCATTGCGGAGTTCGGCGGAAAGACGGCAGCCGAGCGACGGTGGGGCGACATAGCTTCCGATCGCCTGGCGTCCCAACTCGACACTTACAATAACAAGTACCATCGCTACCAGCTCGTGGATCGCAAGCGCCTCAAGGCCATTCTCAACGAGCAGGACCTCCAGGCGGCATTCAGCGATTCCAGCCAGGCCGTCCAGGCCGGCAAGCTCGCGAAGGTCGATGCGATGATCTACGGATCGGTCACCGTCACCAGCCGCGACGAGCGGACGACCCGCACCAAGTTCAGCCCCTTGAGCAAGTCCTCCAAAGAAGTTACGTACACCAAGCGTTACGTAATGACGGCCGTCAACTTCACCGTGGACAACGTTGTGACCGGCAAGACGCTGGCGAGCGTCGCCACGATGCGCGAGTACGACAGCGACGCCGACAAGGGCGACTCCAGCGCGATCTCCAGCATGGTCAAGATGGTCGGCATTGGTTCGGACAAAACCCAGTCGGTAGACCAGGTTGCCTCGCACCAGATAGATGAATGCGTCCAGGAGTTCCTCAGCAAGATCAGCCCGCACGAAGTCGTCGTTACCGAGACGCTGGGTAAGGGCAAGAGCGATGCCGTCCGCACGGGCAACAAACTGGCGATGGCGAAGGATTACGCCGAGGCCATCGAGGCCTACCAGGCCGGCATTCGCGACAAGCCGGAAGATCACGAGGCCATGTTCAATTCCGGCGTGATGTACGAGGC
>CAZMBZ010000045.1:0-21356 GCA_964564285.1 uncultured Planctomycetaceae bacterium
CGGGAGGGCTTGCTTCGTTCGAGCCAGAGGGCCTGGAAGGTTTCGGACACATCGGCAGTCTCGTCGGCCAGGGCAGTCAGGTCCGTGGCGGGCGGCGTTTGCCCGGCCCGCACGTCGGCGGCGGCCAGTGCGCGGCGGGCGGCGAGCATGTCCATCCGCCCGGCCAGGGCAAGCTCGCGAATGGTGAGTTGTTCGAACTCGTCGCGTACGCCGTTGGAGTTGGGTATGTCGGCCAGGGCCAACGTGAGATTGTCCAGCACCGCGTGGGCGCATTCGGGTGCGATCTGGCCGATGGAGTCCTTCGTGTCCGCCTCGGCCTGGACAAGCGGGTCCACCATCGCGCGGTACAACGACACGCGGTAATGACTCGGCGCGTTGAGCATCGCCTGCGTGCCGCCGAGCACGCGCATGTATGATGCGAGCCTGTCGTCGGACTGGCGGAGATACTGATGGCAGAAGCGTTCGGTGAACGTCGCATCGTCGACGGCCTGTCCGTGCCAGGAATGGGCCGCCCCGTGGGCGAAGCTGTGCAGGCTCGCACCGAGCGGGTTGCGGTGTCCATCGTCGCCCCAGTCGGTGTTCAGCAGGCCCTCGGCGCCCTGCTGGCGTCCCTCGGCGGCGAATCGGGCCACGTTTGCCACCGCGTCGCCCAATCGCGAACCGTTCGAAATCCACGCGTTCGTGCCCGGGCAGACCACCAGCGGCAGGCCGGCTTCGACGATCTCCTTGCTCCGCGGGATTCGCGAACCGTCGGCCGCGTAATCCCAGTTGAGCATCACGATGTCCTTGGGCAAGTCGGCGAGCATTTCAGGATGCTCCAGGACGATGTCCGCCCAGGCGTTCATCCGCTTGCCGTACTTGCCGCACAACTCGTGCAGCTTCAGCAGGAAGTCCAGGTACACCCGTCCGAGGCCGACGCGCTTGGCCTCGTCGGCGCTGCGTCCCTTGCCGAGCTCCCACGTCTCATCGCAGCAGACGTTGAAATCCACCGCGTCGAACAGCGGAATGAACTCCGAATACAGGTCGGCCATCAGCTCGATAGAGCCCTCATCGAGCGGACACAGCGTCGTCCCGCCGGGCAGGTCGCGGAAGCCCTGCATCTCACCCAAGTGCTGATAGTCCGGCAGTTGGAGAATTTTCTCCATGTGCCCGAAGCTCGACAGCGAACCCACCAGCTCAACGTGATGGATGCGGCAGTGGTCCTGCAACGCCGTCATTTCCTCCGACGTGAACGGGCTGTAGCCCTTGCCGATGGCGGGGTGCTTGCTGAAGCTGAATACGTTTTCGACGTAGAGCTGAAGCTCGTTGATCTTCCAATGCGCAAGCCGCTCGACGAGCTGCTTGAGCGTCGCCAGCGTCGGCACCTTGCCGCGCGAGCAGTCGTGGTAAACGCCCCGCCGCGCGAAGTCCGGCCTGTCCTCGATGACGCCGCAGGGAATCTCCGACCCGCCGGCCTCGATCAGCGAGCGCAGCGTCTGAACCCCGTAGTACGCCCCGGCATCGGCGGATGCAGCCACCTCGACTTCGCCAGGCCTGACCGTCAAACGATACGCCTCCGCCCCGGCGACGCTCGCATCGCGCACGACGCGCACATCCACCGCTCCATCCTCGCGCTGCGGGAGGTACGACAGAAGGTCCCGCTCAAGCTGACCCAGCGGCAGTTGGTCCGCCTCGGCTGAGGAAACCATATGCACGTCATTACGCCACCGAAACACGCCGCTGGTGGAAGTAAACGATCTTATAGGAATGAGGAGATTGCTGGTTGTCATTTGCTGATCACCTGAACATTACTGAAGTTTGAGTCTGATCCATGCAACCACGTCATGAACATACGACCTGGCCACGATTCTGGCAAGAGATATGCTATTGAAGTCCTGACGATATCGCGGTATAAACGAGCGGTTTAAATCCAGCGTAAGGTCGCTACCCGCCGGAGACGTCTTCGGCAACCTCCGGCCCTGGATCCCGTGGAGAATTAGGGGCCACAAATGTCCGAAAAGCTCAAAATCGAAGGCTTCGCCGGGATCAAGGAGTTCTCTATAGACCTCCGCAAGATCAACGTCTTCATTGGACCCCAAGCGACCGGCAAGAGCGTTACGGCTAAGCTGCTGTACTTCTTCAAGAGTCTGCTGGCGCAAATGTACCAACTTGCGGGAACCTTCAGCAAAGGCGAAATCAAGGGCGTCCTTCGCGACGCTTTTGAAGGGTACTTTCCCAGAGAAGCATGGGGCGATGGGACGTTTTCTATCCGCTTCGAATACAAAGAGGAATTCGTGGTGTTGGAAGGCTCCGGCGGCAAAACGCCAAAGACGCGTCTATCATGGTCTCGCAAGTACGATGAAATAATCGATGAGTACATCCAGGCTGCGGAAGCTTCGCGTCGGGTCAGCCCAAAACCAATCCCCGGGCAAGCAGTTCGGGTAAAGTCAGGGGACAGCGTACTGCCTCGCAACTTATCGGCGCTTCTTTCCTATCAGCTTTTCATCCCTGCCGGCAGGTCATTCTTTGCCGTGCTGCAAAAGAACGTTTTCACAATGCTAGCGAGAGATGTCCGATTCGATCCGTTTCTCGAAGCCTTCGGGTCTTTCTACGAACAATCGAAGCAGGCTCGCATCAGCAGGAAACCAGGGAGAGGCAAGAGTGCGGAGCGCGAGATCAACAAGCTTGTGAGCAAAGTGCTGGGCGCTAACTATGTGCTTCGGGACGGTGGTGACTTTCTTAAGTTTCCCGATGGTCGAATCGTGGATTTGGCGCACGTATCCTCCGGACAGCAGGAGGCGCTGCCATTGGCTGTGATCCTGGAGAAACTAATCTACCCTTGGCCCTGGCCGGGGAACTGGTCGGAATCCAAGACTGTCTACGTCGAGGAACCCGAAGCGCATTTGTTCCCGGCCACGCAACGGCTGGTCGTCGAACTTCTGGCAACCGTTTTCAACACCGATCCCGAGAATCTTCAGTTCGTCGTCACTACCCACAGTCCGTACATACTCACGGCCCTAAATAACCTCCTCCAGGCCGGCCAGTTGGGCGAGGAACTTGCGGATGATGCCTCGGCACTGAAGAAGTTGCATCGGGTCGTTCCGAAGAGTCGTCATCTCGTGGCTGGCGACGTGTCCGCCTACTACTTTGACGGCAAAAAGGCCAAGTCGATCTTGTCTCGCCAGGATGGGCTGATTAACGCCGACGTGATTGACTCGGTCTCCGAGGATCTCGCGATCCAATTCGACAAGATGTTGGACATCGGGGGCTGACCATGCATAACTTCGACCGTTGCGAGAAACGGACCCGGTACAAGTTGATTGTGCGGGAGGAAAAGGGTAGGAAGTTCACCATCCGCAACCCCGACGAAATCGAAGTCCGGGTTATCCAGATCGATGGTTGCGTCTTTACCAACGTAACCGATGGCCTCCGATGCGATTGGCTCTTCGTGCCTACGGCGGGCAACGTCGAAATATATGTTGAACTGAAAGGCTCCGACATAGGCCACGGCATAAAGCAGCTTGAGTCAACCATCCAGAAGGTTTCCGAAAATGTCCGCAGGACACCCAAATGCTGCTATATCGTCAGCAGCAGGAGTAACCCCGCGTTTTCCACCAGAATCCAAGTCGCCACGAAACGCTTCAAGAAGACATACGCCGCCAAATTGAAGGTCAAGAACCGGTCGGTCGAGCACAACCTGACGACCCAACGCTGAAACCATCACCAACCCGGGCAATGGCGCGAGCCCCACGGGCCTGCCCTGTCAATGATCCCGGGCAGGACGTTTAGACCCCACACCAAAGTCAACGCAGAACCGAGCCGCCAACTACTCCAGGTTCGCGTGGCGTTCTCGGTAGGCGTGGAGGTCCAGCTTTAGTTGGTCGGCCAGGACGTTGAAGACCGCGTCGAGGCACAGGCTGGTGGCGTGCTCGAACACGGCCGCCCTTATGACGATATCCTCGGCCTCGGCGGGCACGATGATGACCGGATCACCGCAGTCGGCCAGGGGGCTTTCTGCATCGGTCGTGACGACCGCGACCTTGGCGCCGAGGTCGCGTGCTCGCTCGGCGATATACTTTGTGTACCCGGTATGGCCGGTGCAGCTTATGGCGACGACCAAATCGCCGGCGCCAGCAGCGGGGGTGATCGTCTCGCCCGGGATGAACGCCGGCAGGCCCGCATGCATCAGTCGCATGCCGAAGCTCCGGGCGACCAGTCCGCTTCGTCCTGCCCCGGCGACGAAGGTCCGCCGCGCCTTGGGCAGCATCCGGCTGAGTTGCATGAAGCTTTCCCAGTCAACGCGGCCCATCGAGCGTTCGATACGTCCCAACATCTCGTTGCCCGCGGATTTCAGGGCAATTCTATCCGGCATCGCCGCCACTTCCCTTCTTTTCCCACTTCAGCAGGTTCACCACCTCGGCAAGCGTCGTTTTGCCCTGACGGATTTCCTGCCTGATTCTATTCTCGGCCTCCAGCACGTCGGCGGCGCGGTTGGCCATTTCCGCGGCCCGGGCCTTGGGCAGCACCATCACGCCGTCGTCGTCGGCGAGGATCCAGTCGCCCGGGCATATCCGCTGGGCGCCGATGAGAATCGGACGGTTGATCTCGCCGATCCCGACCGGCTCGCCGGCATGGCTGCACACAAGCGTGCTCCACACCGCGAAGCCAAGCTTGCGAATGTCCGATGAGTCGCGAACTGCGCCATGGACCACCAGTCCGGCGACCTTCTTGTTGACGGCGCTTTCGCCGGCAAGCTCGCCCCAGACCGCAGGGGCAACACCGCCGGCATCGACAACTATTATGTCGCCTTCGTTGGCGACGTCGATCGCCTCGACGGGCTTGGCCCAATCGCCGGGCACCGTCTTGACAGTGACGGCCTGGCCGCAAGCGAACTGCCCCGTCACCAGCGGCATCATCCCATCCAGGCTCGCCGGGCGATGCGAGCCGTCCGAAACGTTGCTCGTCCGCACGCTGGCCAGAAGCTGGCGCAGGGCATCGCCGCCGGTCCGCTTGAACAGGTCCGTCGCGACCGCCTCGCGGGTGTCGATGGCCTTGCGGATGTCAGCCGTCGCCTGCCGGGGATCGATAGCCTTGGTAATCGCCCCGCCGACGATGACGACATCGGCGCCCGCCTCGGCGGCTGCGGCGGCGGTCTCGCTATTGATCCCGCCGGCGACCGCAACGGTCAGCGCAGTCAGCCTGCGGACTTTGCGGAGTTCGTCGAGCGGATCGGCGCCCTCCATCTGGGCGTCGATGGCGCAGTGAATGCCCAGCCAGGCGACGCCGATTTCCTCGCACCGGCGCACCAGGGCCTCGACGTCGGCGACGCCCATAAGGTCCACCGCCACTTCGATGCCGAACTGCCTGCCTGTCTCGACGCACTCGCGGATCGTGCCCATCCCGGCAGTGCCGCAAACCGTCATGACGTTCGCCCCAGCCTTGGCAGCAGCCTCGGTCTCGATCTTGCCGGCGTCCATCGTCTTCATGTCCGCGATGATAGTCTTGGCTGGAAAGGCCGCCCGCAGCGCGCGTACTGCGTCCAGCCCCTCGCTCTTTATCAGCGGCGTGCCGGCCTCGATGCAATCCGCGCCCCCCGCAACGGCAGCCTCAGCCACCTTCATAGCCCGCGAAAGGTCCAAAAAGTCCAACGCCACTTGTAATCTTGTTTCGCTCATAGCTATAGCCTACCGCGCAGACGAAAAAAGGAAAGATTTCATCGCGGAGAACGCAAAGAACGCGGAGATGAGTCAAGAAGCACAAGCGCCCGCCGGTCAGGCGGGTCTGGCAGGCGTCTGGCGGATTGTTTGAAGCAACTCGACCAACTTGTAGACTTCCGTCGAAGGGTCCATCTCAGTACGGGGTGTGCGGGCCCGCCTGTGAGAGTCTCCCATTGCCTTCGCCTGCTCGATGGCATGATCCACATCGGGCCAGATGCGAGCGAAGACATCCTGCGATTTTGCGTAACCCGGAAGGTGCTTCTTTAGCTCCCGCAGGACTCCCTTGCCGTTCACAAGTGCCTTTCCGCATTTGGTGAAGTGGATAAGGAACCAATACTCAAAGCACGGGTTAGAGAGGGCAACGTCAACGCCGTTAGCGACAGCTTGGTCCAAGGCTGGCTTCAACGAGGGATTCTTGCCCTGCTGCTCAACATCGAATACGCACCAGACGTGATCGTACTTGAAAGCATCCAGCCCACGGCTTACGGCCTGTCTGCGCTTCTTGACCAACTCCACGGCTTTCTTAACGACCGTCTTGGGGGCAGCGCCCTGACCGACAATCTCAACTTCCACTGTCGTCAGTCGCAATTCCTTCTGCAGGGATTCGAAGTAGTTCGGCTCGGTCTCTTTGCCTTCGCAGACGAGGAGTACGCACGCCCGTGGGGCGACGGAAGGCCGACGGCGGCGGAACGATGCACGTGTGCGATGGCGTCGTGTCATTTGAGATCAAAGTCCCCCAGGATCGGTACCGCTCCATATCTCCCGGCCATGTAGCCCTTCCGCCAGTTCTCCCCCTTCCGCGGCTTGTAGTCATTCAAGGAGTAAAGCTGGGCAGCCCCGTCCGCATCCTTCTCAGTAAGCCATATCTGGTCCCTGCGAAACAAGCTTGAGTCCATGAGTGACACGTCGTGAGACGTGAGAATCAATTGAGCGCCATGCCGATTCCACTCAGAGTCATGGAAGAGTCTGATCAGCTTTCGCGTTAGCATGGGATGCAAGCTGGCGTCGATCTCGTCAACAAAGATTGTAACGCCCTTCAACAAAGCCAGAATCCACGGACCCAGCACACTAAAGAACCGCTGTGTCCCAACCGACTCGTCGGCCAAACTAAAGGGGACGACCGACTCGCCTGGTCCCTGGTGTTTCAACTCCACGTGAAAGTGCCATTGCTTATCCCAGTTGGCTCGCATCTGATCAACACGCTCTGACCGTTGTCTTTCAGCGAGGGACTGGACTTCATCAAGTTGCGTAATTACCGATTCGTCAAACTCTAACTCCTCAACGTTAACACCGGATACGCCAATATCTGCGGATTGAAGCAGTTGAACCACAACTCCCCTGATTGCTTCATCGTCAAAGGCCATCTTGGCCGTCAGCGGCTTCAAGAGGTCTTTCGGGGGCAATTCTCGCAGCCAATACTGAAACCATTCATAGATAGGAAGAAGCTGCTCATGATTCCTGCTGGCGGCCCAGGAAAGGAAGAGCCTGTTCTCGCCGGCCTCGTCGGCGATTTCCTGTTTTCGTCCCTTGAGGTTATGCGAAGGAAAGACGTACTTCGGTTTGCCGGCTTGTTCATCCCACTCACGCCGGAACCACTCGCGTGCTCTGCTGGTGGGGTATGAATACAGCCACTCCTCCAACACGCGTTTCCTGGTCACCGTGAATCCGTACTGATACCGAATCCCATCGATTAGAAACGTCAGTTCAAAGAGACTCGGCTCGCCCTCTCGCGCCAAGTCCAGCCTGTGCGGATCCACGGCAATCGCGTCGCCCGGCAAACTTCTCGCGGAGTTCACGACGAAGTGCTGCATGAACCCGAGGGCTTCGATCAGGCTGCTCTTACCCGAGGCATTCGGGCCGTAAATGGCCGCGCTGCGAAGGAGACGGAACTTGTCTGTCTCGATAACGTTGCCCGGCAGCGACTTTTTGTCGGTCCCGGCCACCATCGATAGAACCTGCTCATCGCGGAAACAACGATGGTTCTTAACCCTGAATTCTATTATCATGACGATTCACCTGTTGTTTAATCGTCATTATTGCATGTTTTCTGCATAAATCCAGTTTAAATAGCATTCATTCTTTTGCTTGGCCACCGCCTTTGGGAAACCCGGAACCTCGCGGTTCGTCATTCTCGGCCAGTTTGGCGAAGCTTGTGTTGGCCAGCCGCAAGAAATCCTCTTCCGCTTTGTCCGGAAAGCCCGCGCAGGCCTTGTTGACCCGTCGGATCATCTCCTCGCGGAACGTCCCGTCGCGTTCCGAACAGATAGGTTCATCCTTGTCCATAACACGTACATTATCCGCAAACCCCAAGGCCACCGAATGGGGCAATCAAAATCCAGAATCGAAGCGGGCCTGGCCCGCCGTTACTTGCCCTTCTTGCGGACCTCTTCTTTTATTCGCTGGATGTGCCCGCGGCCTAGGGCTTTGATCTCGCAGCCCAACTCGAAGTAGCGGCGGATGTCTTCGTCGGACAGGATGCCGAAGCAGTCGATGATGGCAAGTTTTCCGCCGGCCCACTTTACCACCTGGTCGGGGGCCAGTCCGAGATACGGCTTGTGCGGCACGGCCAGGATCATCGCTTCAGCGCCCTTGAGTGCGACGGCTAGGTCCTGCTGAACGCGGATGTCGGTCAGGTGGTCCTGGTTGCGGAAGAACCGGCTCCACGAATGGCCTGGCGCGGGGTAGGTATCCTGGGTCTCCAGTTCGTACCAGTGCTCGACGTACGGGTCGTGAACGCGCATGTCGGCACCCATTTCCGTCAGCTTGCGAACGACAAGTTCCGAGCCGCTGTAACGCGTATCGCCGACGTCCTGGCGGTAACTGGCTCCGCAGATCAGCACATCCGCGCCGGCAATGTATCGGCCCATGTTGCGGAGTGCGTCGCGAGTGAGCTCCGCCACGTGCAATCCGCGCGTGTCGTTGGTGTCGATAGCGGTCGGTGTGATCTTGAAGATCGCATCCTGGTCCTCGAAGCCGAGAATGTGCTTGTAGGCCCAGTAGCCCAGCCCGCCGTCCTTGGGCAGGCAGTACCCGCCAATGCCCGGCCCGGGGAAGATTATGTTGCTGTGCGTCGGCCTCATCTTGATGGCGTTGACGACCTTGACGAGGTCCACGCCGTTGCGCTCGGCGAACAGGCTCCATTCGTTCAGGAACGCCAGCGTCGTGGCGCGGTAGGAGTTCTCGACGATCTTGGTAGTCTCGGACTCGATCGGGCGGTCCATGACCGTCAGCGGGAACTCATCAGTGTTGAGCACCTGGGTCAGGAACTTCACCACCCGCTTGCGGGCCGTGGCGGTGCAGCCGCTGCACACGCGCCAGAAGTCGCGAATGCTCGACACGTACTCCTTGCCGGGCATGACGCGCTCGAAGCTATGGGCCAGCAGCGGCGTCGCCTTCATGCCGCGGATTGCGAAGGCCTTCTTCAAGATCGGCCAGGCCACGAACTCCGTCGTGCCGGGCGCGACCGTCGTCTCGATAAGCACCATGCACTTGGGGCCGATCTTCTGGCCGATGGTCCGCATGGTCGCCTCGAGGGCGGTCATCTCGGCCTGGCCGTTACGCATGTTGCCCAGCTCGTGCTTGGTGTAGTCGCACTGCACATCCACCACCACCACGTCGGCAAGGCCCAGGCAGTCGCTGTTGTACGTCGCCGTCAGCGTCTTGGACTCGGTAACGCAGCGGGCGATCATCGGCGCGACCTCGGGGTCCTCAGCCTTGACGGGCGACTCGCCGCGGTTGAGCATGGGAATCTTCCAGTAGCTACGCGTGCTGGGACGCTGACAGCCGATGACGAACTTGCTGTTGTTGCCCTTCTTGTCCTTCGTGTCAGCCACGATGGCAGCCATGACCGCCCCCACGAATCCGACGCCCATTACGACAACGATTTCCTTGCCCTGCTCGCGTGCCTCGGCCGCAAGGGCGGAAACGCGATCAAACTCCGCGCCATATTCCTTCTGCTGCGGAATCTTGAACTTTTCACCCGCCGGGTTCAGAGAGTATTCAGCCATCTTGCCTAACCTTTCCCATTAGAAATGTGCGCGGGACCAAGCCCTCCCGCCAAGGGATACGGAAATGCTGAAGCAATATTTTATATCGGCAATGTGAGCTTGCCCAGCTACAAATATCGCCGACAATTTTCGGCAGGGACCCGCCTACCGGCAGGCAGGTGCAGGAGATGAAGAAAAAGGCAGTAGTAGTCAGCAGGCATGGAACAAGAAGAAGAATTGCCTCATCAACTCCATAAATGCCGCCTTTTTGGAGTTAGCGATCCCATAATGGCGGCGCCGAACCGCCGCTGGCATAAGATCGCCAACCGCTCACCGGCCGGTGCGGGTGAAGGTTACCGGGGTGCCTTCTTTGACCATTTTGCCGAGGCGCAGCGCGTCCCAGTTTGTCATGCGGAAACAGCCGTGCGAGCCGGTCTTGCCTATCATCTCCGGCGCGGGCGTGCCATGGATGCCGTAGCCTGGCAGGCTCAGGCCGATCCAGCAGAGGCCCACGGGGTTTCGCGGACCGGGCGGGATTATCAGCACGCGGTCGATGCCCTTGACCTCGGGCCACATCGACGGGCTGAAGCGATACGTCGGGTTTTCCGTTATGCCGATCACCCTGGCTGGGCGGGTCGGGAGCTTGGACCGCTTTTTTGCGACCGAGCAGTGGAACAGCCCCACCAGCCGCTGGCCTGCGAGTGCGCGGATGACCTTGGCGGAGGTGTCGATTGTCAGCCGGTCGGCCTGCGGATCTGCGGCGCTCGGGCCGATAAGCGGCACGATGAGCTTATCGCCGGCGGCGAGGCGGGCCAGGTCGCACCCGGGGTTCAGCGTCGCCAGCAGCTTCCGCGAGCAGTGGTATCGCTCAGCCACCAGTTGGTCCAGCGACGGATACGGCATTCGGGATGCCCGGCTCTTGGCAAGCCACCCGCGCGGGATGGGCCCAATGTCGCGAACGTCGGCGGCGGTGATGGTGTGATACGTCGCCGCCCTGGCGGGGTCTGCGCCGAGAAGCTTCGCCGTGGCGACGTCAAGAGTGCCGGTAACGAGCAGGCCGCGCACGCGCTGGAACTCCCGCGTCGCCAGTTGGGTTTTGCGTCCTGGTTTGCCGTCGATAATGCCCGGTGAGAAGCAGACCCTATCCAGTGCGATCTGCCAGGCGAGGCTCTGGGCGAGCGGCATTTCCTCAGCCGCCGGCGCTGGTGCGGCGGCGATTATTGCCCAGAGTATCGCAGTCGGCAGCACGGTATGGTTACGAGCGATTCGTTGGCGGTTCATGGAACGATCTTTCGTAAGTCTGGGGCCAGGGCGGCGCGCGCCCCGCCAATATCGTACATCGGCCCGGCGAGCAATCGGGCTTGAGGCGTTCCGGCCTGCACGGGTGCCAACGGGGATTGGCAAAATCGGCGTCCAGAGGTTATGATACCGGGCCTATGAGAATGCCAACCGTTGCCATCGTGGGCCGACCTAATGTCGGCAAGAGCAGTCTGCTGAACCGTCTGGTCGGTCAGCGTATTTCTATCGTGGACCCGACTCCGGGCGTAACTCGCGACCGCATCAGCGTGCCTTGCCCGATAGGCGATGGGTATATCGAGTTGGTGGACACCGGCGGAATCGGGATTGTGGATCACGACAACCTGACCGACCACGTCGAGGACCAGATAGCTTACAGCCTGGCCGAGGCGCAGTTGCTGATATTCCTGGTCGACGCTCGCGATGGCGTCACGCCGCTGGACCGGCACGTGGCCGAGCGGCTGCGTCGGCTGGCCGTGCCGGTGATGCTGGTCGCCAACAAGGTCGACGAGATTGACATGACGGCCGAGACGGCCGAGCTGAACTCGCTGGGCTTCGGCGAGCCGATCGCCATTTCCGCCCATCACGGTTTGGGCATGGAACGGCTGACGGATGCAATCGCCCGCGTGCTGGGCGAGTTGCCCGCGAGCCCGCCGGAAGCGGCGCTGATGAAGCTTGCGATAGTCGGCAAGCGTAACGCTGGCAAGAGCACGTTCATCAACGCCCTGGCCGGCGAGAATCGCGTGATCGTCTCCGAGACGCCCGGCACGACTCGCGACAGCGTGGATGTGACAATCGAAAGTGATGGGCGGAAGTTCATGCTGATGGACACTGCGGGCGTCCGCAAGCGACGGCGGATCGTCCAGAACGACATCGAGTTCTACAGCTATCACCGGGCGCTGCGAAGCATCCGCCGGGCCGACGTGGTCGCCCTGATGATCGACGCATCCGTGCCGGTCAGCAAGGTGGACAAGGACCTCTCCCGCGACATCGTAAACGAGTTCAAGCCAGTCGCGTTGGTCGTAAACAAGTGGGACCTCGCCCGCAACAAGGCCGCCGGGGAGGACTACGCGGAGTACTTCACCAAGGTAATGCCCGAGCTTTCCTACGCCCCGATCTGCCTGACCAGCGCGACGACGGGCATGAACGTCCACCAGACCATCCGCATGGCGGAGCAGTTGTACGAACAGTCCCGCACCCGCGTGACGACGGCAAAACTCAACGCGGTGATCGCCGAGATAACCGCCAAACGCGGCCCCAGCCACAAATCCGGCACCAGGCCGCCGAAGATCCTCTACGTCTCGCAGATCACGACGTGCCCGCCGACGATCGTCTGCTTCGTCAACGACGTCCGCAGTTTCGATCGCGGCTATCAGCGGTTTTTGGTAAACCAGCTCCGCCTGCACCTGCCCTACTCCGAGGTGCCCATCCGATTGCTGTTCCGCTCGCGCCGCGACCGCGACGGCATCCGAGATGTCGAGGCGCCCCGCCACCCCGAGCCTGCCGCAACCAAGCCCGACGACACCCATCCGACCGAGGAAAAGGCCGCTCCGTCAGCCAACAAGCCCCCCACCGCTTCGGCCGGCAAGGCCAAGCCCGTCAAGGCCCCACGCACCCCGCGAAAGCCAACCCCCGCCGGCAAACCCAAACCCCCAACCGCCGGCAAGGCCAAAGCCAAGGGCAAACCCAAACCCCCAACGGCCGGCAAGGCCAAGGCCAAGGGCAAACCCAAACCCCCAACGGCAGGCAAAGCCAAGGGACACGGCGGATCAGCAAAGCCCCGCAAACCAGGCGCACCACGAAAACCCGGCGGACCAAAGTCAGGCGGGCCTAAAGGCCGAAAAGGACGTGGCACAAAAGATCCGCGAAAGGGACGATAGCAAGCCCACCGCGCACCACGCGTATTGGCATTGACTGGGAGCGCTACTAGGAGCCATCCCGGACCGGTACCGACGTTGCGCGAGCTTTGCGGGCTGCAATGCGGCGAATTCGCACTGCGGCGTCTGCTATCCGCTGTCGGTTGTGGAGGCATAGGCCGTCAAGGCATGCATCATCCAGCACGGGCAGAATGGCCGGGTCGTTCAGGCAATACAGAGCCCTTGCCGCCCAGTAGGATGAGGCACCTTGCCAGGGGCGCTGTAGTATTTCGGCGACCGCCAGTGGCACCGAGGTCTCCAGGCATCGCCGAGCCAGTTGGCGCGTTGAGTCGTGCTCAGCCCTCCCTGCCACGGCCTTCAAGGCCTGCCGCGCTGCGGGAGTGTCGACAAATCCCAGACCCATCGTCCCCAATAGGGCTTGCCAGGAATCCTTTCCACGTGCAGACATCACGAGAACATCGAGGCCTTCGCCCCGCCGAAGCATCGCCAGCGACAAAGCCGCTATGAACTTGACTTCTTCGTCTTCATCCGCCAGCAACGGCACGATTGTGTCGGCTGAGCCGTAGGCACCGATCCTCCCGAGGGCCATGGCTGCGGACCTGCGCACATCCGTATCGGCGTCCCGCGTCGCAGCCTCCAGCGCCGTGGCCGCTCGCAAGTCACCTATGCTACCCAGCGCTACCGCAGCACGCTTGCGGATCCGGCTGGACGCGTCGGCCAGTTCCTCACTCAAAGGCTCGATGGCGCGTGGGTCACACATATCACCCAGCGCCCCAGCTGCGCTTAATCGGACTTGTCTGCTGGGGTGGGAAAGCAACTCTATCAGCGGAACGGTCGCCTTCGTGTCGCCGATCTCACCCAGGGCACTCGCCAGGGCCTCGCAGGCCCGCACGTCTTGCCAATGGGCCGTATAGATGCCCCAACCTGCCTGCTCGCGGAGCTTTTTCGGGTCATTGTATTCGGTGAGCTTCCGCAGGAGGGCTCCTGTGGCTCGCGGGTCGCGGATATGCCCCAGGGCCTCAGCCGCAGCAATGCGAACCCACAGTTCGTTATCCGCCATCACCTTGAGCAGGCCGTCGACGGCGGCAGGATCGCCGATGCGACCCAGCGAGCCAGCTGCCGCAGAACGCACCGAATCATCCACATCCGACAACGCCGCAAGCAACGCGGGCGCCGATCGCGCCTTGCCACCTATCCCAAGAGAGGTCGCGGCCGCAGCGCGGACATTCGCTTTGGGGTCTGCCAGCGCCTTTTCAAGGGCAGCCGCGGCTTCCGGGCCGGCGACATTGCCAAGCGCCTTGGCTGCAGCCCCGCGGATGTTCTTCTCGCCCCCGGCAAGGGCTTTGGTAAGCAACTCGACGGCCCGCTTGTTGCCGATCTGTCCGAGTGCCTCTGCCGCCGCGGACGCGATATCTTCAGACCTGCTTTCCATTGCCGCCCCCAGGGGTTCGACGGCATTAGCATCCCCGATCTGCCCCAGTGCCTCTGCTGCCTCGGACGCGGTATCTTCAGGCCGGTTTTGCATGGCCGCAACCAGGGGGCCGACGGCATCCGCGCTGCCGATCTGTCCGAGGGCACGGGCCGCGCGATACGTGACCTGCTCCTCTGCATTCAGAAGTGCTTCAACCAACGACTTCACAGCTTGGGGCGAGCCCATATCCCCCAAGGCACTAGCGGCGTATGAGCGAACGCCCTTTTCACTGTCAGAAAGCGCCTTGATCAGAGTGTCGAGAGCCCGTGGGTCACGCAGCAAGCCCAGCGATGTTACAATAGCCTCTCGAACGTTCCCGTCCCTGTCTGCCATGGCAGCAATCAGGATATCGACCGAATTGGGGTCACCGGCCGTGGCCAGGGCTTTCGCAGCCTTGCAGCGAATGTCTGGATCGGCATCCGCCAATGCGATAGCAAGATAACCTGCTGCCTTCGAATTGCCCATCCTGCCCAAGGCCTCCGCCGCGGCCGCACGAACGTCGTTCTCGCTGTCGGAAAGTGCGTTCATGAGAGTTCCGACAGCCCGTTGGTCTCGCAGCCAGCCCAGCGCGTCCACTATTGCCAGTCGAACTTCCTCGTCCTCATCTGTCATCGCAGCCATCAGGGGCTCGACCGAGTCTAGGTCGCCACCCGCGGACAGGGCCTCCGCAGCCTCCCCGCGAATGTCCGGATCACCATCCGCCAGCGCGCTCAGAAGATGCCCCGTTGCCTTCGAACTGCGTGTATTGCCCAAGGCGGCAACCGCAGACATACGAAGATCCTTGTCGCCGTGAGCAAGAGCATCGCCCAGTGCCGCGATGGCCTGACTATTCTCACCGAAGTTCCCAAGGGCATAAGCAGCCGACCCAGCCACCCGGCCCCTGCCGCGCGCCACCGCCTTCACAAGCGGGGCGATGGCCCTTACGCTGCCGACGCGTCCGAGGGCACCGGCCGCCTCCCTGCCGACTTCCGTCTCCTCGTCATCCAATGCGGCAGCAAGCGGGGCCACGGCCCTGGCATCATGGAACCAGCCCAACTCCCTAGCTGCCAAACCGCGGATGGATGCATCCGTATCCTTCAGGGCACATGCGATCGGCAACACCGCCCTGGCGTCGCGGATATCGCCCAGAACAGATATCACAAGCTTGCGCACACCGGTGTCAGGGTCATTCACGGCCTTGATCAGTGGCTCGACGGCCTCGCGGCCCATCGCCACAAGCTCCTTGCGCATCTCGCCTTCGTCGCGCGGCGACGAATCTCGCGCAAGTCCCAGCCACTGGAGAATGCTGGTCATCGTGCCCGGCTCGCCGGGGCTCCGCGCCTCTTGTAGCAGCACGTTCACTCGATGCCGTGGAGAATTGGCGTAATGGCGAAGATAGAACCAGCCGCCCGAGATTACAGCTAGAAGTACAAGGAAGGTAATCAAACGCTTCAAGCGCCGCCGGCGTTTGGAGGGCGCATTCGAGTGGGCCGAGTCTTTGGGGACACTCCCGCCTTGATCTTCCCGCCTTGTCATACGGTTGATTCTACGCGTAGCTGTGCTTGCCGGACAGGATGAAGTTTACAACTATCCAGTTGAACATCATCGCGGCGAATCCGAGGATGCAGATCAGGGCGGTTACCAGGCCTCGCCAGCGCATGGCGGTCAGGAAGCGCACGTGCAGCAGGGCCACATAGACCAGCGCTGTGATCAGGGCCCAGGTTTCCTTGGGGTCCCAGCCCCACCATCGGCCCCAGGCGAAGTCGCCCCAGTAGGCGCCCAGCAGCGTCCCGGCCAGGACGGACCAGCAGGCGATCTGCGCGACGATGAGGTTGCAGCGATCAATGACCGCCAGCACGGACGCATCGCCGCCACGGCGGAGGTCCGGCGGGGCGCTGCGTTGATCGGTCCGCGAGAATATCGCCACGATGATATACAGAACCGAGAGCACGAACGTCATGCCCACCAGCGCGTGGCCGATGATTATCACGCTGACATGCACGGCCATCACGGGCGATGACAAAATGCCCGGCAGAGCGCCGAGATCGCCGGACATCTGCTCGGGAAAGATGATTCCCGCCAGCAGTGCGACGGTGGCGTAGAACGCGGCCGCGAGGGCGAAGAAGTTCTGCCGCCAGATCATTTCCAGGATCAGCGCGATTACCGCGCCCAGCAGGGCCGAGCCGACGACGGCCTCGAACTGGTTCATTATGGGCGGCAGGTACCATGGCCTGCCGCTGAGAATCCATCGGAAGGCGAACCCCACCAGCAGGACCAGCGTGGAAAGCGAGAACACGCCAAGTCCAAGTCGCCGCGACCAGCCTCCCCCGGCGGCGGCAGCGACTGCCAGAAGAACCAGCGACACCGCGAAGCCGATCCATACCACCTTGAACTGCCCGGTGCGGTTGTAGAGCCTTTCCAGCGCGCGAACGGTGTCGGATGGGTAGGCCTCGCCGTCGCCCACGGCCTGGGGCAGCAGGGCTTCCAAGCGGGCGATAGCCTGGTTGACGGCGCCCGCGTCGCGGGCCAGCCATGCCTTACGCAACATCCGCCACTGGCCGGCGGGAGTGTTGACATCAGCGGGCGCGGATGTGGTCGTCGCGGCCGAGACGGCAAAGACCTCCTCCGCCGACAGCCAATCATCATCGCCGGCGGGCGCGATTTGCATAACGCCCTCGCCGAGGAAGCTGGAGTAGCGGGCGCTCAGGCGGTCGATTGCGACGCGGAATTCTTTTCGTTCGGAAAGCTCGGCCAGCGAGCCGCGCATGCTGCCCAGGCCGGCGGCCCGGGTGTAGTCTTTCCTGTCTGCCCGGCCCGTGCGGAACAGCAGCATCCATGCCTGGTCGTCGAGCAGGCCGGCGGGCTCTATTCGTCGCGTGCGTTTGAATTGTTCGGCGCGTTCGGGGGACATTTGCCCGGCCAGGTACGCCCGCATGTTCCGCTCGCGGATGTAGATCACCTGCTTGTCGAGGTAGGCGCCGGATCGGAAGTAGAGTTCGAGATACGCCGGGGTCGCCGCGATGCCGTCGATGCGGTCCGCGCCGTAGGCCTGTTCGAGTTGTTCGCCGACAACGGTTTCCAGTATAGCGATTCGCCCGCGATGCTGCGAGGCCAGCAGGCCCAGAGCGGATGCATCCACCTTCGTCAGGAAGTTGATGGTGTTGGCGTCGAAGACGTCGCCGCCCGCAGGCTCGGCAGCGACGGCAAGCGGCGTCGCCAATGCCAGCGCCATCAGGCAAGTCCAGATTGTCGCCCGGACGTTCATGACGCAGCCCTCCTTCGCATGAGCAGGGGCTTGACGTAGAACGCGTAGGGGAATCCCAGGCAGATCAGCACGCAACCCAGCCAGATGATCGGCAGGCCCGGTCGCGACCTGGCGCCGAGTGAGATTCGCGACGGCTGGGCCGCCCCGGCCGGAGCCCATGATCCCTGGCTGAACTGGAACCCGCCGACGGTCACGGGGTTGTTCAGGCAGAGCGTTTCGGTGGTGACCTGTGCGCCGGCGGTGACGGCCAGGTCGCAGACGTAGTCTTTGGGAATACCCGAGCCGGGGTACGTTTCATACCTGGCGGCGCGGACCTGGATCGTAGCCGGCAGTGCCAGGCGCTGCCTGCTGAAGCTCAGCCAGAAAGCCCGGTTTCCCGGCACGTCGATCAGCTGCGGCTCGGCGATATCCTCGTACGCCATGAACGGCACGAACGTTTCCCGCCGCCAGTCGCCCGAGCGGATTTCGAGTTTCACCGCTGGCCCGGCTGGGACTTCGTCACCCATGGCGCCGTGGGCCTGGTGTGCGGCGTGGTCGTGTGGCGGGGCAACTTCGCGAACCTCGGCAGCGTGGTCGAAGAACACGCGCGGCTCGACGCGAACGGTTCGCCCAGCCAGGGGGACATCGACGACCTTGCCGACTTCGAGCTTCGCGTGCCACCGCGACCCATCCGGGCGGATGACCACTATGGTAGGCTCGATCCGGCTGCCCGTCACCACCAGGGCCAGGTCGTGCCCCATGCCGGGAGCCCCGTTGGCGTCAGTGGGCGTTATGATATTCTTCAGGCCCTCGGGCGTCATTGCCGGACGATATGTGAAAATGTAGTCGCTCACACCGAGGTGCTCGTGTCCGGGCAGCGACTGCGAGAGCACGAACGTCCCGGCTGCTTCGCCATCGGTCAGCGAGAGTTCGACGGCGGGGATTATGTTGGGCGAGACATTGGCCCATCGCGTGGTGATACGGACCTCCGGCAGGAACTGCGTAACGCGGATCGTAATGCCTTCGGGCATTCGCCCCACGGTGACGTCGAGGTCCTTCGGCTCGCCGCGGGGTACGAGCCCTGCCAGCGGGTGTTGTAACGGCAGGCCGTTGGGGTCTTCGCTGTCACGCACGTAGACGGCGAAGCTTCGGTCGAGGTAGATGTACTTGATCGGCGTCCAGCCCTGGCGGGCGCGAAACGTGATACTGTCGCCGGACTGGCTTGCAGCAGCGTACCAGACCGCACCCGCGCCAAGGATGAGAAGCCCGATGTGGCTGCACCAGGCGCCGACGTTTCGCAGGCGCAGTGGCACGGCGACGACGGTGGCGACGATCATGGCGGCAAAGAACAGCGCGATCATCGCCAGTAGCGGCGGATACCAGAAGAGCTCTATCTGGACGGGATCGGTGGGAGCGAAGAGTTCGACATTCAGCACGCCGGCAAGCCAGTGCGGCGCGGCCGAGGCGAGCATGAGATACATCACGATCACCGCCGTCGCGCCCATGCCGGTCCAAGTGCTGACCTTGCGCAGCGAGCCAGTGAATGAGGCGGATTTTTTCGGCGTATCGTTCATGCCAACAGGCAATCATAGGTAAAGCAAAGGCCCTGCCGCCTGGAGGACGTCAGGGCCCTGTTGAATATCACACTTTCACGGGCGGCGTTTATTGCCCGCCCGCGGTGAGGAAGCGGTCCGGGGGAACAATCCATAGCTCGACGCGGCGGTTGGCGACGTTGCCCTTGTTACCCGGCGCGTTGGCCGCGACGGGATGGTACTCGCCGAAGCCGAGCGTGCCGATCCGCTTGGGGTCTATCCCGGCGGCGGCCATGACCTTCTGCACTGCCACCGCGCGGTGTACCGACAGGTACCAGTTGTCGGGATGATTCTTGCGGGTAGTGGGCTTCCTGATCGGGATATCGTCGGTATGGCCCGCGATGTAGACGTTGAACTTCGCGGCCTCGGCACCGTTGAGGATCTGGGCGAACTGCCTCAGTGCATCGCCGCTGGTCCTCTTGATATCCACACTGCCTGGCTCGAACGTCAGGTCGCTCTTGAGCTTGACCATGCCGTACTCGGGCAGGTACTCCAGCAGGTCCGGGTTATTCCTGGCGAACTCCCGCAGGGCCTTATCAAGCGCCGCCGGCAGGACGATGTTGCCGATGGGCTGAACGGTCGTACCGGTGACAGCCGTCTGGTATTTGGCGTAGAGGTCCTTGAAATCGGCACTGAGTTTATCGTGGGCGACCTGCAACTGGGCGAGTGCGGAGTCGCGAGCGGAGATCACACCATCGCGGCTCTTTAGGGCTTCCTGAAGGGTCTGGTTTTCCATCCGCACGTCGCGCAGGGCGCTCTGTGTGGTGACCAATTGCTGGTTTGCTCGCCGCGCCGCGGCAAGTGCTTCCTTGTACTGCTGATCGGAAACGCAGCCGGTCGCCATCATAAGAGAGCCCACCACCGACAGCATCAGGGGCATGGCAAGATAGCTTCTCATTTGGATCTTCCTTTGGTTATCGTGCCCCGTCCCAGAGCGAGGGCATATCGTATAACTCGTCCCGCGGCCAATTGTCGCGGTTCAAACGCCCATTTGACTCATAGCCTGCTTCCGAGCGACCGAGGCCTTGCCCATCAGCCAGCCCATCACTGCGCCGACAACAACCACCAGCACCGACGCGCCCACTACGATGAAGAGGTTCTTCTTTATCGAAGCCAGATACTCCGGCGGAGTCGAACTGAAGCTGCTCAACGCCGCCACGCCCAGCAGCGCGGCGATCACGGCTGAGGCGACAATGATGCCTCCGAAGAGGCCCGAGCTGGGGTCGATGGCCTCGACGTATGTCGGCATGACCATCGTCTGCTCGACAGGCGCCATGGTCACCGGAGTGGCCATGCTGCCCGATGCGCCCGGAACCGGCGGCATGGATGCCACGCCTTCGATGTCTATATTATCCAACACCTCGGCGCCGAGGCTGGTGTCGTCGCTTTCTCGGGTGAGGTCCAGCAAGCCCGATCCGCTGCCGACGCCCTCGAGGTTGATCTGATCCTCGATGCTCGACGAGATCTGCGTCTTGGCCATCGGGTCGGCCGCCTCGATCTCGAGGTCCTCGGAGTCGAAGATGCTGATGCCTTCGGAGCTGATGACCGTGTCTTCCTTGGGCATTACTTCAGCGGTCTCGGCTTCGGAGAGGCTTATGACGTCGCCCTCGGGTGCCAGCGGGATGTCCTCCTCCGGCGCGCCGCCGGCGAGTTCATCAACCTGGTCGACGCGGAACATCTTCTTCATCCCATCCGGGAAGACCCGCAGCTTATCGTCGCGAACGTAACCGGCGAGTTCATCCGCCGTGATGCCAAGTCGCTTGACTGCTTCCTCTTCCGTGTAGTACATCTTCTTACCCATCGTGCCAACTCCTGGCGTCTTGCAACGCCTGCTTGGGTCTTTCGGGACCTGTTATTCGGTCTCGCCCAACCGCTGCTGCTGCCCAACAAGCTGCTTTATCTCACGCGGCGAGGGCTCGGTGTTGTACTCGTCAAGTTGAACGTCGAATCCGTAATTGCGAACCGCCATCAAACGAAGCTTCCGCGTCTTCGGCAGAAACTGATATACCGCCATTGTACCGCGCTTGGGGTTCAAGAGATATACCCCATAGCTGTCGGCCGTAATCTGCGCCGAAATCGCGATCACGCCGCCATCGGCACCAGACGTTGCCACCGACGCATCAGCCAAGGCCACATCCGCACCGCTGCCGACCTCGATCAGAAGGCATGTCGCTATCACACTTAAGAGTATGACAACCAACCACTTGCCTGCGCC
>CAZMBZ010000046.1:0-5760 GCA_964564285.1 uncultured Planctomycetaceae bacterium
TGAAGCAATGTGGCTTCCCGGTCCCTGCTCCCTGGCCAACCATGGACTCGCTGAGTCCCTATGAGGATGATGCGGCAACTGGAAAGGACGCCAACGATCCGCTGCCGGCTGGTGCGCTGCTGCGGGTTGGCCAGGCATGCCTTCGGCTTGGGGGCAGTGTCACCTGCCTTGCTTTTTCACAAGACGGCAAGCTACTGGCTGCGGGTGGCTCGAACCGTCGGGTACGCGTCTGGGACGCAGCCACCGGCCGGCTTGTGGCGGAAAGAACCTTCGATGGATCGGTGTCTCGTCTGGCGGTTGCCCCTGACGGAACGATTGCGGTTATGGGCAAAGAAGTGATCCAAATCTGGAATCCCAATGACAATAGTGTGAAGCTGACCTTTACAGCGGAGAGGAAGCGGTCATTCTCCAACCTTGCTATTTCCCCCGATGGAGCCTTGCTGGCAGCGGGTGATGGTTCTGGACAATACGTCCAGATATACAAGCTGCCTTCAGGAAAGACGGCGGCTCGCATTGACGGGCTGTATCCTCCCAAGCAAGGCGGATCCATACTGCAAATGAGGTTTCTGCCCAATAATAGGACGCTTCTCTGCCGACCCACTGGCCGTCGTTTCTGTCTGCTGGATGCGGTAAAGGGTGATTTTTCTGTTCAAGCAGTTCCAGTTGAGGAGTATGGCCACGGCTGGGCAGTGCTGGCGGATTCGGGAATCGCTAGTGTTGAGAGAGGAACCCTCCTGGTTCGAGATGCTGACGGAACTGTGCGATCAAGTAAGACCATGCCTCAGGAGATGACTGGCCTGATAGCTGGCACTGGAAAGTTGCTGGTGCTTTACGGACGGGATGGGACAAGACTCTATGACGCCAATACACTGGAGCCCGTCGGCGCGACAATTACAGGCTCGCCAATGGCTCATGACGCTCCTAGCGAAGCGGTGTTGTCATCAGATGGCCGACTGCTCGCTGCGTGCTCGGATTCTGCCGTGCGTCTGTGGGATACCGCCACGGGTCGGGAACTCCACGCGGGCTCCCCACAGCGAACTTGCCCCAGGATGCTCAAAGGCCCTATCGATGGGCAGATGCTGTACCTTACGGACGAATCTTGCCGGGATGAGCACGGGTGGTACATCGGTTGCCTGGACATCGGCACGGGCGAAATAACCCGCGTGGTCCCGGCCGGGCCGGACAAAGTCAGTGCAGCGGCCGTGTCGGGTGATGGCACGGTTCTGGCAACCTACGGCAACTATGCAACTGAATCGCCAATCTCCTCCAGGCAGCGGGGTCGCAGCCTTTATCGCCTTATGCTCTGGAACGTCCAGACGGGTCAGCCAATTGGGGAAATCACGCCGACTTATAAGATTAAATGGCTCCGCTTTGACCCCCATAACCCTCGCCTGATTGCCGGCGACGAGAGCAACGGGTATGAGAATGGCTTCATGAGCGTCTATGACGTTTCGCGGAGACAACTGCTTTACCGCTTGCCGGTAGGCAAGAACACGTCGGTGGGCAGACGCTGGTCGTTGATGTTCGCCGCGAATCCAACCAGCGCCGCATCCCGCAAGGCTGACGGAATGGTGATGCTGGGGCTGCTGGGAGGCCACGTGAAGGTCTGGCGCGAGAGTACTGGAATGCGGGCTGAGTATCTAAACCCACTTGTACGGGTTCTGGTGGCCGCCCAGTCGCACAAGTCAAACAGGGTCGCCACCTTCTCCGGTGGCGATGCGGGGCTTCCGAGCGGCATCCTGCGGATTTGGGAACCGAGAGGCTGGCATGAGGTGGTCGATGGGAGCGGGACGCACTACCCAGGACCGATCAGAATGCGCAAGTTGCAGGCGTCGCGCCACAAGGGTGGGTCCTGGGGCTTCACTGCGGCCGCCTTTTCGCCCAAAGACGAGTTTCTCCTGACCACGCACTATCACAGCAGTTCCATTATCGTTTGGGATTTGGAAGGCAAGCCGCTGGGTTGAATCGCGGGCCATGCCGGGCACGTGAAGCAGATAAGGTTCGTCGGCGACAAGCTCATCTCCACCAGCGCGGATACGACGTTGTTGGTCTGGGACTGGCCGAAGATCGCCGACTGGTGCCGCCGGCAAGCAAAGAATGATAAGGCGGCTACCCGGCCGCATCCATGAAAGAGGGCAGCCGCGCCCATGCTACGAAAGCGGAGCATGCGTGAAGCCTCCTGGTTCCGGGCACTCGCCCAATGACGAAACGCCTTGACCGCCTGCGGCGGACTTGTTCGGCTCGATTGGCTTGGCTCGGTTCAGCCAGTAGTCCAGATCGCTGGCCGGCGCGGTGGCAGGGCCTTTGGGATTTGTCCTCGCATACTGCCGAGGCGTGATTGTGAGGGTTGCTTGCCAAAACGCGAAAGTGGTGTAGAATCGTGTTGTGGGAACCAATAAAGATCTAAACGATTTGCAGTCAGCTCTGCGCGAGGCGGAGTTGGCTCTGAGCAGGAACCAGCGGCGTTTCGCCGCGTTCATGGATAATCTCCCCGGCGTGGCGTTCATGAAGGACGAGGAGGGACGATACCTCTACGCCAACAGGCAGTTTGCCGACATCTTCGGTTGCCAGCCCGAAGATGTGATAGGCAAGACGTCCTTCGATCTGGTGCCGGAAAGCATAGCCCGGTCTTTGCAAGCAGTAGATGAGGTTGTCTTAAGGGAAGACAAGCCGAAGGAGAGATTCTCGACTTTGCCCGGGCCAGGGGGTGGCCAGCGTTGGATGGAGATCCGCTTTCCGATCAAAGAAGCCGCCGACAAGCCGCCGATCCTCGGGGTTGTGAGCTTGGATGTCACAAAGCACAAGCAGACCGAAGATGCGCTCCGCGAAAGCGAGGAGAAATACCGGCTGTTGGTCGAGAGCGCCGACGAACCCATCTTTACAGTGGATGCTGATGGCAGATACCTTTTCATCAACGGCACCGCCGCCGAGCGGATAGGGAAGAAGCCGGCGGATCTTGTTGGAAAGACCGTATGGGATGTGTTTCCCAAGGACCTCGCGGATAGACATATCCGGAACATTCGAGCGGTGATAAGTTCCGGGAAGGCAGGAATTATTGAGGACCGTACGGTAATTCAAGGGCAATCGAGGTGGTATCGAACGAGTCTTAGTCCTGTTCGCAACCATGCCAACAAGGTCGTCTCCGCGCTGGTCATTGCTCGCGATGTCACCGAGCAAAAAGGGGCGGAATTTGCCGTACAGAAGAGCGAGGAACTCTTCAGACTTACTTTCGAAAACGCCATAGACGCCATCTTCTGGGCCGACGCCAAAACCGGAACGATCATCAACTGCAACAAGGCCGCAGAAGACCTGATGGAATGCCCCAAGGCGGAACTCATAGGCCGGCATTTCTCTTCCATGCATCCGCCCGAGGAGAAGGGCAAGCACACCAAAAGCATATATGAATCAGCCAAGGGTTCGGGAACTTCGCACGTACAAGGCAAAGTCCTGACCCGGTCAGGCAAGATTGTCCCCGTCGACATTGCAGCCTCGCTGGTCGTAGCTGGCCCGGAACGGATAGTCCAGGGCATTTTTCGCGATCTCAGCGAGATCAACCAGGCGCGGAATGCCGTGCGGCTCAGCCAGCAGCGGCTCCAAACGGTGGTGTCCAACGCGCCCATCGTGCTTCTTCTGGCCGACACCGATGGCGTTATCCAGTTTGCCGACGGCAGGGCACTGGCCTCGCTGGACAGCATGGGCGAGAGACTTGTCGGACAGAGAATCCACAACATCTGCCATGACAACCAGGCCATAGTGCAGAGCATTCAGGCCGCGTTGGCGGGGCAGGACTCCTTGACCTCCTGCGAGATGGCCGGGCGAGTCTTCAATATGCGAATGTCGCCCCTGAGAGACAGGAAAGAAAATGTCATCGGCCTGGTTGGCGTGGCCTCGGATATTACCGCTCGCCGAAAGGCCGAGCATGACCTCGATGCCGCCCGACTCAAGCTTATGCTTATTCGCGAAGAGGAACAAAGACGCTTGGCTCGCGAGTTGCACGATTCCGTTGGCCAGCAAATTGTGGCGATGAAGCTGTCCTTCGCTTCGGCGGGCCTGACCAAACAGGCTCATCAATGCGCCGAACTCATCCAGGAGGTCCGCCAACTATGCTACGGTCTGTACCCGCCGTTGCTGGAGGCACTGGGACTCGTGTCCGCACTCAACAAGCTAGGCCGGGCTTGCGAGCCAGCCATCTGCTTCGGTCTGGAATATCCCCCGGAATTGGAAAATGCGCGATTCTCGCCCGAAAGGGAAATCGCGATTTTTCGCATTGCCCAGGAGGCCACCAGTAACGCGATGCGACACGGTAAGGGCAAGACGGTCAAAATCAGCCTGGCCAGGCAGGACGGTCAGATAATGATGACGGTTGTCGACGATGGCTGTGGCTTTGACGTAGCCGAGCATGAAGGCAAAGGCCTCGGCCTCCAGGCCATGGTTGACAGAGTCCGCTCCGTGGGCGGCACGTTCGACATTTCTTCCAAGCCAGGCCGGACCGTAATCAGTGTTGGCGTTCCTCTGGACCACGCCCCCGATGCCCTGTAGACTGCTCGGTTCGCGGATAATAATAATGATGACGATGAAGAAGTCCGCAATAAATATTGAAAGCTTCAGCATAAGCCGATAAGCCTATGCGGAGCAAAATCTGGCCTGGTGGCGGAACTGGCAGACGCTGGGGACTTAAAATCCCTTGCCCTTCGGGGTGTGCGGGTTCGAATCCCGCCCGGGCCAATTGCGGGATGGATTGCCCGGAATGCTGCGCGTTGTGGAAGGTCGCTACTTTGACGTTGCCCGGGTCTTGGCGACGGCTAGCAGAGCTCTCGCCGAGGAATCCTGGGGGTGCTGGTCCAGGTAAGCTCGCAGCCTCCGGGCTGCCTCGTCGGTTCGGCCTCGGTGGAGCAGCAGGCGGGCCAGGTACAGCGAGGCGAGCGCTGCGGTAGGCGACTTCTGCCGCATGGCATGGCCGTAGAGCGTTTCCGCTTCGGCCCAGTCCTTTGCTTTCTCAGCCAGGTGTCCAGCCCAGAGATACACGCCGGCATCGGCTTGGCCTTGCTCGATCAGTCCCCGCAGGGCCGTGCGGGCGTCGGCCAACTCGCCAAGGCGAAGCGCCAGCCTGGTCGCCACGATTCCCATATCCAGCGTGCGGGATTTGTCGGGCACCAGCTTCAGCCACTTGCCGAGAATGTCATCCTTCTGGCCCGCGTCCGCCGCTCGGATCAGCAGGCCCATCAGTCTTGCATCTGCCGACGCGGACTTCGCCAGCGGACCGGCGAGAAGAGACTGCCCGTGCCTGAAGGCCGTGTACCAGTCGCCCGCAATTACCAGGGCGGCAACGAATCGCCGATGCTTGGTCAGGTCGTTCGGATCGCACAGGAGGCACGCCTCCAGGGCCGCGATTGCGTCGGCCTGTTTGTCGGCCCGGTCGGACACAAACGCTCGCTGGCGCCAGAGTTCGGGATCGGCGGGGTTGGATCTGAGCAGCACATCGACGGCCTGGCCGGCGGCGAGATGGTCCTTCTGGTCGATTCGCACGGCCAGGTCGAGCCTGCGAAATCGCATGTCTGACGGGAATCGCTCGATCGCCTTTTCGATGAGCAACTCGCACAGGCGGACATCCTCATGGCGCTGCGCCACCTGGGCGTACAGCAGCAGCGTGTCCGCATCGCACGAGTCGGTCACGACGAACCGCCCGAGCAACTCGGCAGCCTTGCCCCATTTGTTTTGCCTGGCATAGACCTGCGCCAGGCCGAGCCCGGCCTGGGATAG
>CAZMBZ010000046.1:5860-21315 GCA_964564285.1 uncultured Planctomycetaceae bacterium
CCCATTTGTTTTGCCTGGCATAGACCTGCGCCAGGCCGAGCCCGGCCTGGGATAGCTTCGGATCCATTCGCAGGGCCGCCTGGTAGGCAGCGATGGCGGCGGGGAGTTTTGATTGCTGGACATTCGCGTGGCCGATGAGCAGTTGGCGCAGGGCATGGTCAGCGCCCTGGTAGGCGGTGAGCTGATTAAGTGCCTCCGCGGGCTGGCCCTGGCGAAGGAGTTCCTGCGCGCCGGTGAGAATCTTGGCGAGTTCCTCGGACACCTGGCGGGGTTTATCTTGAGCCCAGACCGCGCCGGCAGAGGCCAGGCATAGGACAGCAGTCAAAACGGCGGGGCGTATTTTTCGCATTCCCATGGCCTACTCCACGTTCCAGACGAGATTGAGGAAGACCACCGCGGGTACGCTTTTGCCTTCCCGCATGGCGGGGCGGAAGCTCAGCGTGCGGCCTACACGGCCGGCGGCATGTTCGAAGATTCCCGCGGGTTGACTGGTGACAACCTGGACGTTCGTAACCCGGCCGAGGGCGTCGATGGTCAGGCGGATCTGTGTTTTGCCTGTGACTCCGCGTGCCAGCGCCCGTCGCGGATAGTAGTCCGACAGGTCCGGTCGGCTCATCAGCATCGGGCGTCGCGTGGGGGTGGGTTTGGCGGGCTTCTGGATAGTCGATCCGCCGGGCGTACCGGTCGAGATTGTGGCTGGCTGAAGTACGAGCGG
This sequence comes from uncultured Planctomycetaceae bacterium, assembly GCA_964564285.1. Taxonomy (GTDB): domain Bacteria; phylum Planctomycetota; class Phycisphaerae; order SM23-33; family SM23-33; genus JAUWQU01. The sequence continues at coordinate 6,576 of CAZMBZ010000046.1, forward strand.
CGCGGCGGATTCCGCCTCGAATGCGGGTACGTCCATCATGGAATGCAGGGACGGCTCGATGGGTGCGGGCACGTCGAACGGCAGCGTTGGCATGGCGATCATGGGCTGCGGTAGCGCGGGCAGCATTGGCTCGGGCGGGACTTCCATTACGGGCGTCTCGGCGGGCATTTCGGGCTCGGTGGGCTCGATGGGTTCCGGCTCTGGCTCCACGACGGAAAGCGGTATGGCTCGGACTGTCTGCCTGACATCCGAGTGATGCCGATCCGCCCAGCTAACCAGCAGCAGAACGATCCCCGCGTTTAGCCCGAGCGTCAGCGCCAGGCTGATTCCATGGCGCAGCGGCACGGCGTCGAGCAGGCTGCGTTTGATGTTGTTGGCGTTAGCTGGCATACGGATTTCCATGTATCAGCGTCATCTGGCGATGGCGGCGATGTCCACGCTGTCAGCGCCCGCGGCCTTGCAGGTATCCAGAACTCGCAGCAGCAGGGCGGTGGTCACCTCGCGGTCCGCCTGTATCACCACGCGTTTGGCCTGAATGTCTCTAAGCGCCTCGGCGATAGGTCCATCCTCGTTTGGTGCGATGGTCTGGCCGGCGACATGCACCGTGCCCAGTTTCGTGATGGCGACGGGCAGATAGCGCGTAGTGATGTGCTCGGCGGAGCTGCTCTCCGGGCGGTTTACCGTTACCCCGGCATCCTGCACGAAGCTCGTCGATACGATGTAGAAGATCAGCAGGATAAACACCATGTCGATCAGCGGAGCCATCTCGATAGTCGCCCCGGACCCGCCTCCCCGTCGTCCTGTCAGAACTCCGCGTCGCATTATTCGCCCTCTCCGGCCTGCGAGCGGGCCTCGCGCCTCATCGATGTGAGTTTCGCCAGGCGGCTAAGGAGAAGCTGTTCCCCGAGCAGGCCGCACGCGGCGATGGCGAGCCCGTACTGCGTTGTCCGCAGCGCCTTGTATATGCCCCGGCTCATCTCGGTTACGTAGCCACCCATGACGATGCTCTCGAACGTCTCGACAATGCCGGTTACCGTGCCCAGCAGGCCAAGCAGAGGAGCCACCATCACACAGGCGCGAATCATTCCCATGCGCCGCAGCCCAGCCCACTCCATCTGCTCTGGCCTGTCGGTGTCTCCAGTAAGCAGGCCTCGGCGGATCGACCGCATCATGGCTTCCGAGGCAAGGATCCGCTCGGCGATCAGGAAGCACAGCACAGCCGAGACCGCGCCGAGCGCGACCATTGTGAACCCTCCGCCTGTAAACCATGCCCAGAGATTTGTCATTTCTCGGCATCCTTTTCGGCCTGGCCATGCTGAATGCCAAAGGCCTGGATGGCGTTGTACTCCAGCATCGCCTCGCGCCTCTGGACCCAGCGGCTCAGCCAGGCGTGAGACAGCAGCAGCGGAATGGCGACCATCAGCCCGAGTTGCGTCGTAATGAGGGCTTCGGAAATACCACCGGATAGCAAACGCGGGTTGCCCGTTCCGGCTGAGGAAATCGTATCGAACGTGGCGATCATGCCCGAGACCGTTCCGAGCAGCCCGAGCAGCGGTGCCACGCCCGCAAGCGCTGCGAGCATCGACAGCGATCGTTCCAGCTTCGGCGCTTCGGCCAGCAGGGCCGACTCCATGGCGGCCTCTCGCTGCTCGGCCGGCTTGTCGATCGCCTTGGCTGCCGCCAGAAGCACGCGAGCGATGGGCGTTCTCGCCGAGGGAATAAGGTCGAGTGCTTCGGTGGCGTTATTTCGCATAAGGCATGCGACAACTTTGCTCACCAGGGAGGGCGATGCCTTGGATGTCAGCAGGTAGTAAACGCGATCCGCGATCAGCAGCAACCCAAGCGCTGCAACCGCCAGGATGGGGTAAACGAAAAGCCCGCCGACGGCAAGCCACGACCCCATCGTTTTAGGCTTGGCGGGAGTGCGGTCAATAAGCGTGCCGTCGATATCAAGCGGCACGTGCGACATTCGGCCTGCCGCGGCGGCGCGGAGGGCGTCGATGTGCGATTTGGGCATGGCGGGTCCGACGATGACCTGCTGGCCATTCGGCAGCGATCGAAGCAGGCCGCAAGTTTCGAGCTTCGACCCGCAGGCGTACGAGGCGTACCCGCCGAAGGTCAGCACGGGAAGCTCCGCTTCCTGTCCGCTTCGCGTGACGACTTTTCGGGTCTCCACGGAAATGCGAGGATTGTCTTCAATGCGAGCAAGCTGGTCGCTAAGGCCCTTCCAGATCGCCTGCTCGAGGGTTTCCGCATCAGCATTGGGATCGACTTCCGCCTGGGCGGCCCCGGCGGCTTGTGCGATGAGGCTTTGCGTGCGATGGGTCGTCATCGCGGCGGCGCGGTCCATGTCCTTGACGTCGGCGTCGAGCTCTGTGACGACATCCTGCGATTCGGCGGCTTCGATCTCGGCTGCGGCGAGTTCGTCGTAGGCCCGTTGCAGCTCGGCCGCAAGTGTCTTTCGCTCTGCCAGGTGTTGCTTTCGGGCTTCAGCCAGGGCTGTCTCGGCGGTTTTTCGGGAGGATTTCGCCCTCTCCAGGAGCTGCTCATCGGAGATCGCCCATGCCCTGGCGACAGGCAAGGCGATGACAGCAAGCGTCATTGTCGCCATCGCGAGCCGAATTGTGTGGTTCCGGGTGAGCATCGCCGCCTAGTCCTTAGGTGCTTGCGTTTGTACGGGCAGTAGTGCCCAGTTGGGTGTTCCGCGACCTTCGGCGATGGCGAAGGCGTTTTGGATCGCCTGCACGTCTTCCAGCTTGGTCGCCTTGGTGAGAATCACCTGCCCGTCGCGCACGGTTGCGGGGCCGGCTTGCTTGCCGTCGAGGCTCAGCCACCATGCCGCTACGCCGCCGGCGCGAAGCATCTTGACGGCAATGGTTTGGTTTTCGAGCGAGCCGCTGACGATCTCGACGGCAGCTTGTTTTGCCCGGCGTCGGACTTGTCGCAGGCGGTCGACACCGGCGGCGAGGCGCCGCCCTGGCTCGGTGATGCTCGCCGCTCGATCCGGCGGGACCAGACCCGGCAGCGATTTGCCGGCCAGCTTGGCGAGGGCCTTTTCCAGACGCTCACAAAGCGCATCCACCACGCCCTCGACGGATTTCAGCCTTTGCTGGGCAACCTTGTGTTGCTCCAGACGCTGGCGAAGTTCGGTCTCGGCCTGTCTCGCCTTGGTCGCGGCTGCTCTGCGGAGCTTGGCCTCTCGCATAACGGTGGACTTGAGCAACTCCAGTTTCTCTTTTTCCAGAGCCCACTGCTGCTGTTCCTTGAGGAGTTGGGCGCGGGCTTCCCCGGCCGCTCTGAGTTCCGACATCACCTGCTTGGCGACGGGTTGATTGCTATCGGGCTGGCTCGTCTGAGCCCGTGCCGTCACGGCCAGGGCCGACAGCAAAACGCAGGCCGCACCCAAGGCCAGGGCCGGGCGCTTTGAAGGTTTGGCAGGCGGTTTTCCTGAATTTCGCATGTCAGCGTTTCTCGCCTTTGGGTTTGCGGAACTCGACCCACAGACCGTAATTCACATCCGCGCCGCCGGGCGCCTTGGGCAGGTGAACTCGGGCGTTGTCTATGCCCAGGTCAGCCATTATTTTTCGCAGCGCGGCGGCTTCCTTGTCGCGGTCGTACTTGATGCGCTTGCCCTGTTTTGCCCGGATGCTCCTGGCGGTTTCCAGGGGCATGTCCCTCGGCAGACCCCGGCCGATGTAGGCCAGGCCGCCGGGCTTGAGCACGCGGAGGATTTCCTGGAAGCCCTTCTTCCGATCGCCCCAGAAGTGGTATGAGCCTCGCGAGATGACGACGTCGGCGTAGTTGTCCCGGAAGGGCAGGGCCTTGGCGTCGGCGAAGACGGCGCTGACGCGCCCGGCGGCACCGTTGACGTCGGCCAGGCGAAAAAAGTGGGCGAAACAGTACGGGTTGATGTCGGCGTTGATCCAGTGCAATTTCGTTCGCTTGCAGAGTTCGACGATCAACGTTCCAGGCCCGCCGCCGATGTCTATGCCGATGCCCTTGGTCTCGGCGAGGTCGAAGTCCTTGACGATTTGCCGGGCCAGAGGTGCGTAGACCGGGGCGAGCATGGTGCGGCTTGCCTGGACCATTCGCTCGGCCCGCTGGCGCGCATCCGCCTGCTTTGCGGTCGTGTCGTTGGCAGCGATGCCCGCCAGGGCCAGACACAGCAAAATCCCGGCTGGGATAGTCAGCCGGAGCAGGAGTTTTGTTGGGGTCTTAATGTTTTTCATGTTCGTCGGCGTTTAGCTTTCGGCCAAGTCAAAGATAGCACATTGCAGGCGACTTCTACATCACATTCATCAGGCGCGCTGTGGAACATGCCGGGTGCGGGGCTATGTCGCCATATCGACGAGTAAGGGGTTTCAAGGCTCGTTTGCCGTTGTTGGGGGGCGATGGTCCTCGGAGGAATCCGTGAGTCGTCCCGATTCGATCCGAATGCGTCTCGGCGCGACATTCAGCAGCACCGGGTCGTGCGTGGCCAGGATGACGGTTCGCCCTTTGTGGCTCTCGTCGATGAGGCACTTGGCGATGATCTCGGCGTTTGCCGGGTCGAGGTTTCCGGTCGGCTCGTCGGCGAGGATGAGCTTCTGTCCGCCGACGAGGGCTCGGGCCAGCGCCACTCGCTGCTGTTCGCCGACGCTCAATTCGCTGGGCCGGTGTGCCAGCCTCCGGGCGATTCCGAGGCGATCGGCGAGTTCTGTTACCGCGTCCCTGGCGTCTTTGCGGCGTCCCTGGAGCGAGAGCGACATGGCGATATTGTCTCGCACGCTGAGGTAGGGCATCAGGAAGAACCGCTGGAAGACGAAGCCCACCTTGTGTTTGCGGTAGCGGTTTCGCTTGGCGGGTGAGCCCTGGTATACATCTTGGCCGTCGTAGGTCACACTGCCGCTGTCGGGGGGCAGCATTCCGCCGAGCATCAGCAGCAGCGTACTCTTGCCGCTTCCGCTGGGTCCGTGTACGACGATGAGTTCGCCCTGGTCGGCGCGGAAGCTCAGTTGCCGGGCGGCGTGAATGGTTTGGCCTTGCTTGGTGTAGGATTTCGTCACGTCACGCACTTGGAGCATGGGGGGCTATTCCTCGACCAGGATGGCGTTGGGATTCATCCGGATCAGCTTGGCTATGGGTATCAGCTCGGCCAGCAGTGCCACCGCGCACGTCAGGATAGCCACCTCTGGAAATTGCTGCCAGAGGATGGTCACAGATCGCGTTTGTGTTACCAGCACCGGCGCCAGCAGCCAACTCGACAGGAACGATCCGATGAGGAACCCCGCGCCCGAGGCCGCCAGGGCAATCGCCAGCAACTTGGCGAGGTAGAGGGCGACTATGTAGAAGTAGCTTGCTCCCATCGCCAGGAAGATGCCGACCTCGCGGCGTCGCTCCGATACCTCCTGCAGGCCGGTGACGGCGATCATCACAACCGTGATGCACAGCACGATGGCCAGGAGATAGCCCAGGTATCTTCGGGTCGTCATCCTGGCCATGTATCGTCCCTGAGCGATCTTCGTCTTGGTGATAATCTTGAAGTCCGGGAAGAGCTTGGCAAACTCGGCTTTCTGAAACTCGCTTACGCCTTGCAGTGTCGTGCCGTGCAGGCACAAGAACGACAGGATGGCGTTGATACGCCCCGGTTTGCCGAGAAGTTCCTGGCAGTCGCCAAGCGGAATGTAGACTCGATAATCATCCAGCGAGCCGATAGGTTCGAGCACTTCCGCCGTTCGGAAAGACCGGCCCAGCAGGTCGATTTTATCGCCGGCGGAGGCATTGAGCATCCTGGCTGCCCCGGCCCCGAGTCTCGCCTCGCCGGGCGGAACGGGTTTGTCGAGATGGCCTTTTTCCCGCGTCTCATCGTTTCGGTGCACGGGGCTCATGCCGGTAAGGATCACCGAGCCATTCCCGACAGGCAGACGCTGCTGGAGGATCGAAGTGTAGTACTTCGACGCCAGGTGCGTGTGAGTGGCCATGCGAGCGGTCGCCGCCTGGTCGAAGAGCGTTTGCTTGTCCGTGCAGAGGTATGTATCGAGCGGGTTGGCCTCCGTTGGCAGAATGAGCAGGTTGTGCCCGAGGTTCTTCATGATCAACTGCATGGATCGGTTGGAGAACCGCGAGCTGTTGCCCAGGTAGGTGTACATCGCCACCAGGGTGGTCAAGGCCGCCCAGAGCAGCAGTGTTACCGGCCATTTGTACCTGGCTTGACTTGTGACTATCTTACAGAACATTCGCATACAGGTTTCAGAACTTAAGACCTAACCCGGTCTTAAACAGTCTGCCCTCGTCGGGGTATCCCGCGACGGTGGAGTATTTCTTGTTGCAGACATTCTCCATCCCGACGAAGACATAGTGTTGGCGATCTTTCCCGAAGTGGTAGGTCACCTTGGCGTCGAGGTCCGTGAACGATCCCAGACTGGCTGGGTCTGACCCGCCGGGCAGGAAGCGGTCGTTTTCGTAGGACCCGACGTGCTTGGACATGAGCGATATCTCCAAGCCCTTCCACAGCCAGCTTACCCCGCCGCCAAGAACGCACCGGGGCACTTCCTTGTCTCGCGTCCAGCCGCCTTCGGAGCCCTTGCGGTCGGTCTGCATCACTACGGCGTTGAAGAAGAACTGGAACCCGCTGTCGAAGCGGCGGGTTCGCATATCGAACTCCAGGCCGTAATTGGCGCGGTCGGCGTTTTCGTACAGTCCGAAGTCTTCGTCGTTGACGATCACCTTCTGGCCGTTGAGCAGGGCGGCGTCTTTCTGGTGGACGTAGAAGCCCGTCAGCGATGCCTCGCCGAAGTTTTTCCACTGGCCCTTGAGGCCCAGGTCGAACTTGGCCCGCGTTTCGTTGCCGGGTTTGCCCAGTTGGGCGTTCAGCATGCCGGGCTTGGCGGCGATCTGCCCGATTGCGAAGTTGCCATGCAGCGACCAGATGTCGGTCAGGGCATACGAAGCGCCCGTGGTGAGCGTCTGGAGGGGGTCTTCCCACTTGTTTTTGATCAGAACGCTCTTGAGTTGCCCGGCTGCGCCCTGGATGTTGAGCCCACCGAACTGGTCTATGCGGGTGTGCGTCAGGCGATAGCCGATATTCACGTCCAGCTTGCCGAAATCGTGTTCGTCGACGATCACGCCGGAGTACGTGCCCAGTTGGCCTGGCCTGCCGACGTAGAACCGCTTGCCGGTCGGCGAGTTCCAGTGGTTGAACATGCCGCCGAATCGCAGCGTGTTGTTGTCGCCGACCTTAAGGCTCTGGATGACGCGCGCGCCGTATTCGTAGTCGCGCTCGACCCAGTCGGCGCTTCCCACGCGATGGCCTACCAATCGCCGGTGGGCGTAGCTGGTGGTTATCTCCGTCGAGGCCCTTTCGGACGCCTCGTAATGCGCCTTGCCGACGACCATGTACATGCAGATGGGGTCGTAACTGTCGCGGCGCGTCTGGAGCGTACCCGTCGCCGGCGGCTCGGCGAGTTGAAGCTCGCGGTCGCCAGTGTAGCTGTAGGCCGTCAGGCTCAAGGTCAGCGGCTTGGTCGGTTTGTAGACGACCCTGCCGAAGAAGTTCGTGATGTTCTCCTCGGCGTTTTCGTGGCTGGGCCCGTCGGTGTGACGGTAGCCGATCCCCACGCCGTAAGAGAGCTTGTCACCGACGACGTTGCCGTGACTGACATTGTTCAGCCAGGTGTTGTTGCTGCCGTACTCGACGTCGAGCCTGGTCTCCTGCTCGGTATAGGTCCGTGGAATGATGTGGACCAGGCCCGTCATGCCGCCCGGCCCAAGCAGCAGGGCGCTGCTGGAGCGGACCAGTTCGATTCGCTCGATCGTCGCGGCGTTGAAGAAGTAGTTGGTCTCGTGGAACTCTCTCTGCCACGCGCCGTCGACGACGTAAGTGGGGTAGGGGTAACGCTGCCCGCGAACGGAGAAGAACTTCTTGACCTTGCGACCGCGGCTCTCCGTCCATGCGCCGGGAGTGTACTTCAGCGCGTCGATAACCGAGTAGGCGTCCAGCCAGCGGATCTCCTCCTTGCCGACGACCGTGGTGGCGGTGTCCAACCCGGAGGATTCCGTCAGCGGACGCTCGATCAGATCGCGGGGCGGCAGGGCGGTGAAGATGGACCTTTCGCCCTGCTCGACGGGCGATTTCTTGCCGGTGATGACGATTTCGGGCAGTTTGTGTTCGCCCGGTTTTTCCTCGGGTGTGTTGGCGTCGGACTCACCGGCAGGGGCCGTGGCGGTCGCGACTGGCTGGGTGGTCGCCGGGGCGGGTGTGTTTGGGTCTTCCGCTTGCACTGCCGCGGTAAACACTACCAGCAGTGCCGTCATCACAATCGTAGCCCGTACGGTCCTTTTCACTCGCCCAGTCTCCTAATCATAAGATCAAAACACAAAACTGCATCTGTCCCGGCTGGCCATATCCGATGCGTGGCAGCGCGGTGTATCGACGTATAAAAGAACTACGACTGTCGCGGTTGTTTCGGGACACAAAAGGGCACAAATGACCGGGCTGGATTATCTTTGGTGTTGGCGGGTCATTGCGTGCGAATCGCGATTGCGTGAATGACGCCGTCGTTGGTCTTTATGAAGCCGGTGCCTCCGATGCGACGGAAGGCGCCGCAGGAGCGTATGCCCGCGATCTCCCATGCTTTCGTGCCCGTTCGCGAATCCAGCGCGAGCAGGCGACCGTCGGCGCTGGTGTCGACGAAGTGTATCAGCCCCTGCTCGTCAGTCATCGGTCCGCATCCGCTGGCGTCCCTTGACCACAACAGTCCTCCGGTTCTGCCGTCATAGGCCAGCACGCCATTGCCGCGAAGATATACCCCGTCACTCGAGGCCAGAAGGTGCTGCGCGTCGCCGGTCTGCGTCTCCCACAGGCGTTTACGAGATGTCAGGTCCAGGCAGATAAGTCGCGACCCGGCGTTTCGGCCAGGCAGCACCAGGAATGCCCTTTCCCCCGCCAGCGCCAGCAGAGGGCGCTTGAAATGCAGCGTTTTCCCGCCGAGCGGTTCCAGCCAGACGTCGCTGCCCGTCTCGACGTCAAGTCGGCGAATCGAAGTTGTGCTCGCGACGCACAGGTCACCGTCGGCTGCGGCGGCAGCGAGGGGGCCTTCGCCGGGGATGGCTCGTTTCCATGTGGCCAGGCCGGTGCTTGTATCGACCATGTGGACGGCCGACCTGGTCGTCCAGCAGATGCGCCCGTCGTTTACACACACGGCGCGGCAGCAGGTCAGGCCAAGTCCCGGTCCGTCGCCCGAGTATCGCCACAGAACGCTCCCATCACGGGCATTGAGTGCTATCAGGTCGGTTTGTCTTTGAGCTGACGACAGGCAGTAAACGCGCGAGTTATCCGCGGCGATGAATCCGCGGCTGGACTGGTCTGACCGCCAGAGCAGATCGCCGGTCGATGCCTCAATCGCGGCCACGCGGTCTCCCATGGCGTCTCTATGGAGGAAGTACATGCTCGATCCGTGGATCACAACCGTATCTGCAGGGGAAGCCGTAAGCGCTTGTGCGCCACCGTGGCACCACATCTCCCGCACGTTCGCAGTCGCGATTCGGGAAGGTTGCGATTCCATGTCGCCGGTTGGCTGAGGTAGCCCGGGTCCAAGCCATCGGCCTTGCCACAGGGCCGCGCCCAGCACAAGCACTGCGGCGACTGCGCTGGCGCCGAGGACGGCCCGCCTCCATCGCAATCGTCGGGTTTGGCGCCTGGCTTCTTCGGTGACAGTTTGTTGGAGTGATTGGACGAACTCCGGTCTGGACGTGGTAACGCTTGTCTGCGAATGAATATCCGCGATGATTTCCCGGTACTCCGCCACGGCGCGGCGACAGTGAGGACATATCGCGAGGTGGGCGATAAGCTCCTGTGTCTCTCTGGGCGAGAGTTCTTCCAGCACGTAAAGCTCAATCAGTTGGTTCGCTTGGTCGCATTGCATTTGTGTGGTCCGTCCGGGGGCTTTCCATGCTCTATACGCTGCCGGGACGTTTTGGGGACAGGAATTGGCCCGAGATCAGTTCACAGCACCGACGAGCTGCGGGTCAGCGGTTTCCTGATCCTTCCGGACGGGCTGGTCATAGCGGGCATGGTATCGCTCGCGAAGTCGCCTGAGGCCTCGCTGGGCCCGCTTCTTGGCTGCCTCTTCGGAAATGCCCATCGCGGCCCCAACTTCTTTGAATGAAAGGTCTTGTACAATTCGCAGGACCAGCACGTCTCTTTCGCCTTTGGGCAGGCCGGCCAGCAGGTCCAGTGCGTTCGAGTCGGATTCCGCGGGTTGGGCTGTTGCGGGCTGACGGGCGGGCGCTTCCTGGACAAGTTTTGCCTGCCGGGCTCGGCGGCGCAGGGTGTCCACGCATACATTACGCAAAATGGTGTAGAACCAGCCTGCAAAAGGTTGGGTCGGATTGTACGCCTCGCGGCACCGGACCACGCGCAGAAATGCCTCTTGGACGGCATCCTCTGCCAGCGAGGCATCGTTGAGAATCCGCCTGGCTATCGCCAGCGCCGGACCCACGCAGCGTGGGACGATCTCGGCGAAGGCTTTCGCGTCGCCGGTTCGTTGGAACCGGCGCATGAGGTGCTCGCTGGGTTGGGCGTCAGGTTTTTGCTTCTTCTTGAACGACAGCATTTTCCACGGCAGTCAGTGAGTATAGCGGTAAATGACGAACGCCAAGCATCTCCGTCGTGTCAAACGCGCACATGGCGGCGAAGGCCTCGCTTGCCCCTCCAGTGGGCTCATCCGGCGGGACATCCGGCCATCCTGGCCATACGGTGATTCATCTCGCCGGTCGAAGCTTTAAGGATTGTCGCTTAGATATCCCTCGATCGCAAGGATTCATGTCGCCCGTGGGGCCATTGCAGGCGGATTCGGCGGGGGGCTATCGCCCGGTGGTGTTGTCTAAACGCTGCCGTTTTCGTGCTCGGTCAGGGCCCGGCGGACTTTCAGCAGCGTCGCAACGTACGAATCATCCAAGCGGTTGCGCGGGCGGGGCAAGTCCACGCGGATGCGATCCACTATCTGGCCGAAAGTCATAACCACGACATGGTCGGCCAGGAAAACCGCCTCCTCGACGCTATGGGTGACATACAGAACGGTTTGCCTGTCGGCGAGCCATAGCTTGACCAGCTCAGCCTGCAGGCCGTGGCGTGTAGGCTCGTCGACGCTCGAGAACGGCTCATCCATCAGCAGCACTCGCGGCGACGGACACAAGGCCCGCGCCATCGCCACTCGCCGTCGCATGCCACCGGACAACTCGTGCGGGAAACTCCTGGCGACCTCGTCCGGCAGGCGCATGCGACGGAGTGTCGCCATGGCTTGCTGCTTGCGCTTGCGCCGGCTGTGGTGGCGGATTTCCAATCCCAGCGCCACGTTGCTCAGCACCCGTCGCCACGGCAGGAGGTCGCCCTCCTGGCTGACCATGCCGATACTCTCGGGCGGGCCTGAGACCGGCTGTCCGTCGACTCGGATGGTGCCGGTGGTGGGCACATCCAGCCCGGCCGCCAGGCGAAGCAACGTCGTCTTGCCGCACCCCGACGGCCCCAGCACGCAGGTCAATTCGCCAGGCGGGCAGGAAAGGTTCAGGTCGCTCAGCGCCCACACGTTGCCTCGGGCGGGTGTTGTGAAGCACTTGCTGACATTCTCGAACTGGATCATTCGTTATCGTTCCTTAGGCCGCCATCGCGTGATGCGGGTCTCAGCCAGGCCAAGCATGCCGTCGAGCATCAGCCCGATCGCGCAGATTACGATGATGCTCGCAAAGGCGTATTCGTAAGATGCCTGCTCGTGGGCGGTGGTTATCATGTATCCCAGTCCGCCCCGCGTTCCGGGGAATATTTCCGCGACGATGATCACCCGCCAGGCGATTCCACCGCCGAGGCGAAGGCCCGTTACGATTGCCGGGGCAGCACTCGGCAGGATTACTTTGCCCATCATTTGACAGCGGCTCGCCCCAAGGACCCGCGCCGCCTCGATATGCGATTCCCGAACGTTGCGAACCCCCGAAGCTGTGTTGATCGCAATCGGGACGAACGCGCCAAACCACACGACCACCACGATCGCCAGGCGAAGTCCATCAAGCATTCCGTGCCGCCAGGCATCATCGCCGTAGATGACCGTCGCGGGACTGGTAAGTCCGAACACGATAATCGCCACCGGCATCCACGCGACCGGGCTGATTACCATCGCCGCCGTGATCGTCGGCGAGAGCGCATCGGCCGCGGGTCGCCAGCGGCCCATGACCAGCCCGATCGGAATGGCAGTCAGCACCGCCAGGGCGAACCCGCACAGAACGCGGACGATGCTTGAGGCCGCACCATTAGCCAGAGACGTCGCGTCCAGGCTTGTCGGCTGTCGAAACGGGTGCAGGAGTACATCCAGGACCGACCCGACCGAGGGAACCACGACGCTGTTTGCCGACGCGAAATGCCACACCAGCAGGATAGTCGCTGGAACCAGTGCCCCGAGGGCAAGCTTGACGATAAGCCGAGATATCTTCATTGCTCTATTTCAGCAGCCTTTTCTGGCGGAGTTCTTTTGCCGCTTCGCGACATATGGTCAGGTCGCACAAATCGGCGACGAATTCCTCCGGGGTGACGGTTGCGTATTTGCCTTTGAACAGATTAACCTCTCGCATCATCTCGGCCCAGGTTTTCATTCCCGCCACCCAAGTGTCGGTCGGCTCGGCGATATAGGTAATGGTTGGTATCGAGTCTTTCTCCACATCGAGGTCATACTTCGTCCACCGGCTGGCGCAGGCGATTGCGAGCTGCTGGTCGTCTTTTATGAGTTGTGTGCTCAGCATGATGACCTTGAGCAGAGCCTTGATGGGCTCGCCGTGCTTTGCGAGCGTGTCGGTCGTCGCGGCAACGCAGCAGCAGGGGTGGTTGACCCACTTACCTTTGGGGGGTAGGTCCCGCAGTTCGGATACGACCTTGCCGAGGCCCTTGTGGACCGCCAGGGCGACACCTGGTTGATTCATGACGAATCCGTCGATGGCCTTGGTTTCCATCAGCGGGATCGGGCTTTTCTCGGAACCGAAGTTGACGAGGATGACCCGCGTGCCCTCGCCCGCGTCGTAGCCGTAGGTTATGCCCTCGGCCTTGAGGGCACGCTCGAAGATCATCTTGGCCACGGCGACAGGGGCTTTGTAGCCGATCTTGAAAGGCTTGTCGCCGGACTTGGCCGCCGCGACGAAGGACGCCCAGTTTGTTACCGGCGAGTCCTTCTGCATCACCAGCATGTCGCCGTCGGTCTGGAGCGGACAGATGATCTTGAACGGACTGTTCCCATCGGCGAACTTGGCGATGGCTGTCGTGCCGCCCAGGCCGATTTCGATCTCCCCGCGACTCATCGCTGCCGGCATGCGTGACCCGCCGCCTACCTTGAGCAGGCGCAGTCTCGCGTGGGTCTTGCCGTTCTCGATCAAGTCATACACCTCGCGGGACTTGACCTCCTTGAGGTATATTCCGCAGTCCTTCTTGAACCGTTCGCCCTCCAGGGCAGCGACGTAAAGCGCCAGGTGATGGTCGTGCCCGACGTGCCCGACCGTTAGCGTAACGGGTGGGGCGGAGGTGTCTTTCGAGGCCTTCTGTGCGTTGCTGCATCCGGCGACAGTCAGCGAAACGATCAATACTGCCAGTAGCGTATGTTTCATTTTCGATCTCCTATATTGCCGGCCCATGGTGGGCTACCACGTGAACATGACTTGGTACTTCATGAAGAACGCCACGTCATTGCGGGCATCGCTGTAGTAGTTGCCCGGTAAGAACACATCCAGCATTACGTGGTGTTTGATGTGCTCGTTCTGGTCGTAGCCGACAAGCGCGGTAAGCAGTTGCCCGCGGAAGCAGCCATCGTCGCTGAAGCCGGCCTGGCCGGCGAAGGTGTTGCGGTCGCGGAACAGCAGGTGGTAGTCCGCCTTGAACCACCATTTCTTCGCAGGCTTGGCGCACCATCCGATGGACATGCGGTGGTAGTTGCTCGGGGCGGCCATGAGGGCTTCGAGCTTGGCGACGTAGAAGTGCCACAGGTTGCTTCCCTGGTACCATCGGCCCCAGAGGATGTCGAACGCTCCGTCCTGGGTGTCTGGGTCGCCGCTGCGATACTCGTACTGCGCGCGGATGACGTTTTTCCACTTGTCGTTGAAATGATACGCCAGTTGGTTGTTGGACCCGAGGGCGCACAGGCTGGTGTCGTTCTTTCGGCCGAACTGGGGAACGATCTCGGCGCGGTACTTCCAGTTGTCGTCGAGGGCGCCGCTTGCCCGCAGGCCCAGCGAGTAAGTCTCGGCGTCCCAGCCCTTGCTTGAGACCTTCCTGTCGTTCTTGTAGATGAAGTATGCGTCGAGCGTGTGGTTCTTGAGCGACTTGTTGGATGCGTAGAAGACGACGCCTTTCTCGTCGTGCTCGGCGATGTCGATGTCCCGGTCGCTGAAGGGCCGGTGCAGCCAGGCGGTGTCTGCGTGATTATGAATGTATATCAGGTCGAACGTTGTCTGGATTGTCTTGGCGTCCCAAGTGGCGCGGGCGGCGTCGAAGAAGGTGCTCCTGCCTCCGTCCAACGGCGTGCCGTCCCGCAGGACCCACCCTTCGCCGAACTTGAAGTCCTGGCGACCGATCGTCAGCGTGAGCGGCAGACCGCATGCCTTTTTCCACCGGATGTTGAGCTGATCCAGCATCGCCTCGCAGTGCGTCCATGATTCCTTGGAGTCCGGCTTGCACCAGTATCGCGGCTCGGCCATCAGGCGAGCGTTGAGCTCCAGATTTTCCAGCGGCGTG
>CAZMBZ010000047.1:0-17975 GCA_964564285.1 uncultured Planctomycetaceae bacterium
TGGGGCCTGAACCGATCACGAAGAACACGCAATCGAAGTTCCTCGCCGCCAGTTCGGCGAAGCATCGCAGTACGGCGTCGAAGGCGTGGAAATCTTCCAGCGGCCCGCCCGCGACCACCGCCATGCTGTTGCCGCGTTCCTGAAAACACGTGGCGTGGCGGACGTGGTATACGCCAGGCCGAAACAGGCGGATCCGCCGCTTGTCCATGCCGGACCCGGCCAGGGCGTCGGCTATGGGCTGTGACGCGGGCAGGAGCATATCCGCGCCGGCGGCGCTGTCGCAAAGCCGCCTGGCGTCTGCAAGGTCGAAGCCGCCGACGATGTATGGCAGGTTCTGGTCGGCTGCGACGCGACATGCCAAATCGGCGGCAGAGGCGTCAACGGCGTGAATAAGGTCGGCCTTCCAGCGGCGAACGTTTTCTCCGATGCGTTCAATCGACGCCCGGCTATAGCCCAGCAACCCCCGGCAAGGGCATGGAATTGTCTCGCAGGGAGCGCCCAGCGGAGGCTCGTCGTCGCCGGCAATCTGGCACAGGACGGTCAACTCGACGAACTCGTCCATTAGCCCGACCGCCAGTGGCTGAAGCATGCGGGCGTAACGGCTGAAGCTCTCTGGCCCGACGGCCCAGGCAACGCGGGCCGGCGCAATGGGCAAGGCCACCTCCGGCTCCGGAACCGGAACCGGCACCGGCACCGGCACCGGCACCGGCTCGTCGGCGCGGTCTTGCGCGTCTTGGATAAGACTATCGCTCATGGACATATTCTACTCGCCCGGCACGATACTGGAAAGAGTCAGTCTCGGCCGGTACGATGCGGGGGACCTTCACGTGCGACCTTCGCATCGGCCAGGCGCCCGACGATCGGGCAGGCAATAAGGACGTCAAGCAGACGAATTCCGACAGGACAAGGGAAAGATCATGCTCGCTTACGGAACCTGGTTGGCGTTGCTCATCCTGGCCGGCACAGCCCTGGCCGCGACGCCGCAAGCCAACATAAACGACGTGCCGCCGGACCTGACCGTCCCGCCGGTGACCAATGACAAGCCCGCTCCCGGCAAGCGAGTCCGGCAGGTCGCCGATGAGTACAAGGGCACGCAGGTCCATCACAGCCTGTACCTGCCGACGGACTGGAAACAAGGCGACACCTACCCCGTGATCGTCGAGTACGCGGGCAACGGCCCGTACAAGAGCCGCCACGGCGACATAAGCGCCGGCACAGTGAACGGCAGCAGCCTCGGCTACGGTGTCAGCGGCGGGCGGGGATTCATCTGGGTCTGCATGCCCTATGTAAGCGCGGACCGCAAGAACAACCAGACTCAATGGTGGGGTGATGCCAACGCCACGGCCGAGTACTGCAAGACGGTCGTTCCACGCATCTGCCGCGATTACGGCGGCGACCCATCAGCCGTGTTCATCGCCGGTTTCTCGCGGGGGGCGATCGCCTGCAATTACATCGGGCTCCGCGACGACGATATCGCCGCGTTCTGGCGAGGCTTCATTTGCCACAGCCATTACGACGGCGTCCGCCGATGGGGATACGCCGACAGCGACCGCAAGTCCGCAGCCAAGCGCCTCAAACGACTCAACGGCAGGCCGCAGTTCATCTCGCACGAAAACTCCGTTGACCAGACGCGCCAATATCTGAAGCAAACCTGCCCGGCCGGAAATTTCACCTTCCTGCCACTGCCCTTTAGCAATCACACCGACAAATGGCTGCTTCGCGACATTCCCCAGCGCAAGCAGCTTCGGCAATGGGTGGCAGAAGTCCTGCGAACCAGGCCCGACAAAGACGAAGAAACCAAAACAAAACGAAAACAGTGACGAATCAGTCGCATGCTTCCGGATTCCGCATTCCGTGCCACCGGCCCATTGCACATATTCGCCGAGATGCATGGTTTTTACTTCTCGCGGGAGTATCTTCTCACTAAGATCGACGCTTTGCAGTCTGGGGCCGACTTGCCCATGGTGGAGTGGAGTTCGGCGTACGGGCAGGAGTCTTGTAAGTGAAATCATATGATGTTGTCATAATCGGTGGCGGTCCGTCCGGCATCGTGACTGCCGTTACAACCCGCAAGCAGCACCCCGAAAAAAAGGTTCTGATGATTACGGAATTCGCCAAGGGCGTCGTGCCTTGCGGCATTCCGTACGTGTTCCACAAGCTCGGCGACATCGCGAAGAATCTCATGGGCCCCAAGCCATTCGTGGACGCCGGCGGCGAGGTAATGGTAGGCCGGGCCGAGAAAATCGACACCGAGAAGCGGACCGTGTCCGTATCCAACGGCGAGACGATCGGTTTCGACAGGCTTGTCCTGGCGACCGGTTCGAGGCCGCTCGTACCGACCTTCATTCCCGGACACCATTTCACCGAAGGCATCGGCTACGTGCCGAAATCTTACGACGGGGTTCTATCGCTCAAACAAAAAGTCCAGCAGGCCAAGAAGATCATCGTCCTCGGCTCGGGCTTCACCGCCGTCGAGATGGCCGAGCAGGTCGCACAGGAGCCCGGCAAGGAAGTCCACCTGGTCTATCGCGCCGAGCACTGCCTGCGGCGGTCGTTCGGTGTGGAGATAGCCGCGCTCGTGGATGAATCCATAGCCCAGGCGGGCGTGGTCATGCACCCATCCAGCCAGATCACCGATATCGTCGGATCTGGATCGACCGCGACGGGTGTTCGTCTCGACGACGGGCAGACGCTGAACGCGGATCTCGTGATCGTCGCGATGGGGTATAAGCCCAACTCGCGACTCGCCGTCGAGGCCGGCCTGGACGTCAACGAACACAGCGCCATCGTGGTGGACAACTACCTGCGAACCAGCGTGGAAGGCGTCTTTGCCGTGGGCGACTGCGCACAGTGCGTCGCGTTCATCACCGGGCGAAATACGCAGATCATGCTGGCCTCCACCGGCGCTGCCGAGGCACGGGTTCTCGGACACAACCTCTACTCGATGCGGATCAAACGCAACTTCCCCGGCACGCTGTCGGTGTTCTCGACCGAACTGTCAGGCCGAAGCTTCGCCGCCGCCGGCGTGACTGTCGACCAGGCCCGCGACGCGGGAATCGCCTTCGTCGTCGGGCAGTTTCAGGACGTCGACCGCCACCCCGGATCGCTGCCGGACGTCTCGCCCATCGGCGCTCGAATATTCGTCTCGCCCGGAGACGGGCAGATCATCGGCGGGGAACTGTTCGGCTCGAAGTCCGTGGGCGAAATGATCAACACGCTTGCCCTTGCGATACAAAAGAACGTGACCGTCTACGAGTTGATATCTTTCCAACTGGGCACGCACCCGCTGCTGACCACCGCCCCGACGAAACCCATCCTCGTAAAGGCCGCCGAAAGCGCCATCGCACAAAACAGCCTTTGCTGATATCGTAAAAACAGACGCCCTTGGTGGCATGGTCCCACAGTCCTCGGAAGTGGGACCATGCCTCCGGACGCTGTTGCCGGAAGCATGCTCCAAGTGCGATCTTGGCAGCACAAGACCCCAGTGGACCCACAAGCGTCGATGGCACCCCAGAGGCCCGAATCGGCCGGAAGCATGCCACCGGCCGATCATACTTGCCCCACTGGCTGTTAAAGTGTGTCCAGCGTCAGCGGCACAGTTGAGCCATCGCCACGGCGCAGGGCCGTAAAGCCCGCTTCGTACAGCATCTTCCGGGCTCCCGCCATGTCCAGGCCGCGATGGCCTGAGGTCTCGGCGGCTGTATCCCGGGGGTTCGCGCCCGTCTCCGCATATACCACGTTGGCTCCGGAGGTCAACCCGATCAGGTTGGGTTCATGCACGGCGATGTTGTCGGTGCTAGGGCAGGCCAGCGACACCAGGGACACGACCGCCACGATCTGCGCCAGACGCAGTTCCGATATCTGCCCGTGCTTGGCCAACGGGGAATTGGGAAGGTAAACGCGGCGCATCGCCGCATGCTGGAAGCACCCGAACTCCACACCCAGCAGGAGCTGGTCCACAAGCTCCTCGGGCGCATGCTCAGGCCCGATCGGTTCGCAGCAATAGTAGAAGTCCATGCCGGCCTCGCGGATGACGCGGCACGTCTGCTTGCGATCCTCCGGATCAAGGTCGCTGTCAACGCCCTCTCGAAGGCGGCACACGTGATAGGCCCCATTGACCCCGACTTCGCGAAGCTCGTCCGCCTGGGCACGGTCGAAGTCCCCAATGTTGACGACGATCTGGGTCTGCGAAGGAATGGACCGGCGGACCTCCCCCACGACGCCCAACAAGCGGTCGAGTTCAAACTCGTGCATGGTCATTAGGAACAGCGCATAGAGATCGCCGCCGGATGCGAAGCCCTTCGCCCGTTCGAGAATCTCCTCGGTCGTCAGGCGCGTCTCCGGGAATTGCGTATGGTCTTTGCCAAAGACGCAGAAACGGCAATTGGCCGGACATGCGAAGGTCTCTATGCCGATCTGGCCCAGAAGGATCGCCTCGTTGTTGAACCGCTTGCGGGAGACCGCATCACCCACGGCGCGGATTATGCCCGCTTCCACGGACGCCTCCGGCAGCGAGAGCATGTAGACGCAATCATCTCGGGACGGCGCGGCTTCGTTCAGGGCAGCAGCGAGGATGTCGTGAAGTCGTGCGGGGATCACAGCGTTGTTCGTCTTTCCATCAAGCATGTCAAAGGCTCCATGTCAGATTGTTGGCCAATGGGCTGGTGGCATGGTCCCAAAGTCCTTGGAAGTGGTGCCATGCTTCCGGGCGCTGTTGCCGGAAGCATGCTCCAAGTGCGATCTTGGCAGCACAAGACCACCGTGTACCCACAAGCGTCGATGGAACATGCTTCCGCAAACGGCCGCGGAAACATGGCACCGCAGAGGCCCGAGTCGGCCGAACACACGCCACCGATCTGAGAAAGCCGTTTACACGCTCGTCGGTTCGCCGTTCAGGGCTGATGCGCCGGACTGGTCGGCGGCTATTGAGTTCTGCATTTCGTGCCAGTCTTCGAGCGTGATGAGGCACTCGCGAGCCTGCGACCCCTTGTAGTCGCCCAGCAGGCCTGATTCTGCCATCTGGTCGATTATCCTGCTGGCCCGGCTGTAGCCTACCGAGAGACGTCGCTGGAGCAGTGACACGCTGCCTCGCTGGCTTGTCAGGACGATCTCGACGCCCTTGTCGAACAATTGGTCGCGATCGCCGCCGTCTGCCCCACCGGATGGGCGGGCGTTCAGCTTGGTCAGCTCGTTGTTGTAGGTCGGCGGGCCGTTCTTTTCCTTGATCTCCTCGACGATGGAGTAGATCTCCGAATCGTCGACGTACGTGCCCTGGGCTCTCGCCAGAGAACTGCTGCCGGGACGAAGGAAGAGCATGTCCCCCTGCCCCAGGAGCACCTCGGCACCGTTCTGGTCCAGGACGATGCGGCTTTCCTGGCGGCTCGCGACGCGGAAGCTCACGCGGCAGGGCATGTTGGACTTGATAAGCCCGGTGACCACGTTGGCGCTAGGCCTCTGCGTGGCGAGGATCAGGTGGATGCCCACCGCGCGGGCCTTCTGGGCAATGCGGATAACGTGCTCTTCGACTTCCTTGCTGGACGTCATAATGAGGTCCGCAAGTTCGTCGATGATGATCACGTAGTATGGCATGCTCGTCGGCGTGCTGAGTTTGTCCTCATCGGTCTCGGCGCCGAAACGCTTGTATATCTGTTCGGGCGTGAGCTTGTTGAAGGATGCGAGGTTCTTCACGCCGGCTTCCTTGAGCACCTCGTATCGCTCGTCCATCTTCGTGGCCGCCCACTCGAGGATCTCCTCGGCCTTGTGCATATCGTTGACGATCGGGCACAGCAGGTGCGGGATCTGCTCGAAGGCGGCCATCTCGACCATCTTCGGGTCCACGAGGATCAGCCTGACCTCCTCGGGACTTCGCGTCATGAGGATTGCCATGATGATCGAGTTTATGCACACACTCTTGCCCGAGCCCGTCGTGCCGGCGATGAGCATATGCGGCATGCGGGCGAGGTCCTCGACAATCGGGTCACCGCTGGCGTCCTTGCCGAAGTACAGCGGCAGTTTCATTCGCCTCTCGGCCTCCGGGGCGAGCGTCATCAACTCGCTGATGCGGACGATTTCCTTCTCGATGTTCGGCACCTCGATGCCGATGGTGTCTCGCCCGGGCAGCGGGCTTACGATCCGCACGCCGGGCACGGCCAGCGTGCGGGCGATGTCGTTGCAGAGGTTGGCGACCTGGGAAACCTTCACACCCGGCGCCAGCGAAAGCTCGAACATGGTGATGACCGGCCCGGTCTGGTAGCCCTCGACCTGGGCGGCCACGTTGAAGTCGTTGAGCGTCTGCTGGAGGATGCCCCTTCGCTGCTGGGCGACAAGCTCCTGGCCCTCGTTGTAACCGGTGTGCGGGACCTCGAGCAGCTTCGTAGATGGCAGGTCGTAGGACTTGTCATTGTCGGAGGCCTTGCCGCCGGCGGGACGGGCTGCCTTCGCGGAGCGGGCGGGCTTGGCGGGCGCGACTCGCGCGGCAGGTTTCGGTACGGGAGGCCTGGCGGCAGGAGGCCTGGCCACGGGAGGCACAATCTTGGCGGGCGTCATCTTGACCGCGCCGGTCGCCGCCGCAGCCGCCGCAGCCGAGGCTGGCGAAACACCAACGACGCCCTGCGCCTGATCGCTCGGGGCCTTGGACTTGTCGCCCAGGAACAGACGGACAAGCCAGTTTCGGGATTTGACCTGCGGCACCGCCTTAGGCGCCCGCGAAGCGACAACGGGCACGGGCTTGACAGGCTTGACAGGCTTGACAGGCTTGACCGGCTTTATCGCGGCCGGGCGGGCATGGGGCCTCGCAGCAGCGCCGGACCCGCGACCCATGGCATCCACTCTGGGCCGACCCAGTCGCAATACCTCCGCCAGGCCCGTCAGGTGCGGGCGATTGTCCCAAGCCTTCTTGCCCAGCGACGGCAGGCGCAACACCAGGCTGTCGGCCGTGAGCATCAGGCCGATCGCCAAGCATATCATAACGATGATCCAACCGCCCGTGGCGGCGAATCGTGACAGGAGAACTTCGCCGACGGCGATTCCCAGAATGCCCGCAGAGCTGGTCAGCGGATCATCCGCCGCAGCCGGGTTTGTCATGTATATCGCCGAGCTGCTGGCCGCGACCAGCACCGCCACGCCGATAACCCGCCAGGGCAGGTCTCGCACACGTCCGCCGAACGCCATGATGAACGCCGCGATCGTCACGAACAGCAGGGCCATGTACGCCCCGCCGCCGAACCAGTAGAGAAGCCAGTTCGCCACGTGCGCCCCGACGACGCCGGCGGCGTTGTCAACGGGCGACTTCGCCGGGACCATCGCCGTCGATGGCGGGTCGGTCGGCGAGTAGCTCAGCAGGCTGATCCACGAAACCGCGGCAGCTCCGACCAGTATCAAGACCACGCAGTATCGCAGAAACCGCCTGCCTCGCCCTTCGGGCTGCTCGCTGACCGGCGCCTTGGCGCCCTTGCCTGTCCTGCCGCTATTTCGCTGCTTGGTTGCCATCCGTTGCACACCATTTCTTTCGTGGCACGGGCATCCTGCCCGTGATCAGCGCCGGGCTCTCGCCCGTGCCGCGCCCTCAAACTCCCGTATGTCCGAAACCGCCCTCGCCGCGGGTCGTCTCGTCCAACTCCTCGACGAACTGCGTCTCGGCCCGCGTTACCGGGGCGATCACCATCTGCGCCACACGCATCCCGCGCTCGACCGTGAAGGCCTCGCCGCCGACATTGGCCAAGATCACGCATACCTCGCCGCGATAGTCCGCATCAATCGTGCCTGGCGAGTTGGGAAGCACAATCCCGTACTTGAGCGCCAACCCGCTGCGAGGCCGCATCTGCGCCTCGTAGCCGACCGGCACGGCCATGTAAAACCCGCACGGTATCAGCTTCACGTCGCCCGGGGCGATTGTCACATCAGCCTCGCAGGCCGCGCATACGTCCATGCCCGAGGCATGCTCGGACATGTATCGCGGCGGATCAATATCCGCACAACCAGCCTTTCGACGTATCCGTATTGTTATCGGACTTACCATTCAATTCTCTCCAGCCCATCCCGGGAAGAAGGTCTTAGCTCTTAGGGAGTGGGAAAAAGTCATAGTCATAGGGCGACAAAATCAAGACCCGGCTAGCGGCTACCGCCTATCGCGCCGCCTCTTCGATCAACAGCACGATCTGCCGGGCAAGCTCGGCCTTGGGGCGAGCATCCCATTCGATCACGACGCCGCCGACGCCCAGCACGCATGCCCGCGAAACATCGGCCTGCATCGCCTCCGGGCCGTTGACGACCACGAAGTCCGCGCCCTTGGCTTGCATCTCCGCCAGGGCCTTGGCCTGGGCCTCCACCGGCGGCAACGATTCCACCGCAAACGCGACAACCACCTGCCCCGCCCGTCGCGAGGCCGTCACCGACGCGAGAACATCCTCGGTCGGCAGCAGGCGAACATCCACCGGCCCGGCCGCTCGGGCGATCTTGCCCGCCACACGACGTTCCGGCCGAAAGTCCCCCACCGCCGCCGTCATCACAAGAGCATCGCACAAGCCGAACCGCTCAGCCAGCCCCGCCCGCAATTCATCAACCGAAACAAACCGCACCACCTCGCACCCAGCCGGGTCCGCCAGAGCCACCGGCCCGGCCAGCAGAGTCACCTCATGCCCCGCCACCGCAGCCGCGGCCGCGACTGCATAACCCATCCGCCCGCTGGAGGCGTTGGAGATAAACCGAACATCGTCAATATACTCCCGGGTAGGCCCGGCCGTGACAATAATCCTCATGCCCCAAACCCTACCAGCGAGCAGGCCAACGGTAAACGCAAAAACGGCAGGCAGGCCGCACTCCAAATTTACAGCCACAGCAAAACCGCCCCACTTCGCGGCAGCCAGGCCGCACGCCCAATCCACAGCACAAACCAGGCGGGAATGCCCCAACGCCGCCGAGGGCACCGCGGACCCGCTTTACAGCCCCGGCCGATTCGAGGACCTAACCCGCCCAACCGAATACCCCGGCAGCGACCAACAAGGCTACAGTTCCAACACCGGTGACGTCCCCGCCCCCAGTGCTAGCCTGCCAGTGGACGTTCAACCGAACACGAGCCGCCGAAACCTCTTGTCTCACCGTACCAGCGACAGTATTGTGCGGACATGGATGATCGAGTCAACATCGACCCGGCCCTGAAGCAATGCATCGAAAGAGGCAACTGCGTCGCCTTCATTGGATCCGGTTTGTCAAATAGCTCCTACCTGAGTTGGCATGAACTCATCATGACACTCTGCAAAGAGTGCAAAGTCCAAAACACAGTATCCAAACAGAGCTCAGCGGTTGAGTTTATCGAAGCGGCCGAGTCAGCCCGACAAGCGGATATGGAGCTCTATCATCAGATCCTTGGCAGGGAGTACGGCAAGCTTCTTCCCACTGACCCGCTCTATGACGTGCTGATGCGAGTCAAGTTCAAATGCTATGTGACAGTGAACTTTGATCCCACGCTGCAGAGAGAAACGCAAAAGCCTAATCACAGGTGCTCAGATTGCGAGTGTTACCCAAACCTGAACCCCGAACATCTTGGCAACAAGGTCGCATTCTACATTCACGGACTGATCGAGGAACAACAAGTACCCAAACATAATACCATTGTGCTGTCTGCTTCTGAATTCGAGACTGCGTATGATGAGCATCGCACTATCTTGCCCACCTTTCTCAAGACTCTCCTAACATTCAGCGACATCTGCTTCATAGGATGCAGCCTGAGAGAGCCTTCCTTACGCAAGATATTTCCAGTGTGTGCCCAGATTCAAGACACGATTGTGAGGAGCCAGGGCGGTCCTCCTTCACTGCAAAGATACATATTGCGGCCTGAACAGCAGGAACTGCTGAGGACCCCGGAACATGGAAGCGTGATGCGGGACGAAGATGAGGAGCTAAGGCGTCGACAGGCAGAGTCTGACGAATATCAGGAGCTTGGCATCAAAGTCCTCCGATATCCATGCGTGGACGGAGACCATGCCAATCTGCGTCGGATGTTCGAACCGCTGGCGTCTTTGAAGCCGCCTAGCTACCGGACTGGCCTATTGCCTAAGGTAAGCTATGAAGACTAAACACACATTCTTCGAGAGCGTTTCGGCAGTCAAAGAGGCACTACGGACCACTACGGATGCACGGGGGTGCCTTCGGAAGATAGGACCGTATCTCCAAGACCCGGACGTGCGTCGCTGGTTCTTTAGTGACCTCAAGAATCCGGCCTGGGTAGAGCCTCTTGCAGATGAAGGCTACTTCACGAATCCGCTCGCAGCCGAGCAGATGGAAGACAATAGACGCATCTTCCAACCGTGGCCTCCGTCTCAGTTCCTGGCTGGGTCTGCAAGTGGGGCTTCTGGCCCCGTGGCCAGCGTGTTCTGTAAGGTGAGCACAGACAACCCCTACGTGCTTAGGAACATGCTCGACGCAGCCATGGCAATGCCGGATCTGGAGGCCGCCACTGTTGCTAAGAAGGTGGCTTCGGCTCTCGATGAAGGTGCGGACCTATACCATGGCAATCAAGACGCGCTGAGCAAGGTCGCTGAGCGGCTGGCCGCCAACCGGGAAACGCGGGACACATCCTTCTTCCTTTGCCGTTCGTATCTCTTTCCGAAAAAGAAGGCCGAGAGCACAAGCCAGCGCAGAGAGAATTACGGTTTCCTCGAAGCGATTAAGAGCCTCACTCCTCATATGGTGCCCATTCAGCCCGAGGACACAATTGGCCTGCTTTGCGAGGAAGTTGCGACCGCGATCCAAGCGAAGGGCAAACCAGCCGGCGGCGATCCGATGTTCGACTACTCCTATATGTGGCGTCCGGCTATAGAGGAGCACGAGCAGAATCAGACGCATGACCTGGCCGGCACGTTGGTCACGCCTCTGCGGAATGCGGCTAAATTGGCAGTGACCGAGAAGCACCTGAAACTTGAGCGTGTCCTCGATATCGTCCGGGACTACAAGTTCCTGATCTTCCTGCGACTGGCCGTGCATCTGATCGATGAGTTCGCGGAGACCAACCAGGAACTTGCCCGTGAGACGATGCTGAACAAGGAGCTATTCGACGATTACCGCTTCAAGCATGAGTACGCGCTGCTTGCTGGCAAGCGATTTAATCTGCTTGAGCCGACGGAGAAGGACAGGTTCTTCACTTGGTTGGATGATGGACCGGACATGTCTGGCTTCGATGACTGGGCTCGCGAGACTCTCGGGCGCGAACCTAACGAGAAAGACCTAGACAACCGCAAGAAGCACTGGCAGTACGAGAAGCTGTGGTGGATACGGGAGCACTTGGATGGCCACTGGAAGCAGCAGTTCGATGAAATGTACGCCACGGACGGAAAGCCGGAGTTGGCAGACATGAGCTTCAGCATCGGCCCGATGACATCAGGGCCGGATAGCCCTATGTCGTTGGGCGACCTTACGGGCCTGCCCTTTTTGCAAGCTCTGGAAAAGGTCTGCTCCTGGCCGCCGAAGCAAGGCGACTCCTTGTTCATGCCGGTTGCAGGACTCGCGCGGACATTCGAGCAGTACGTCAAACAGGACGCCGTATCCGCATCCGCAAGTGCCGAGCTGATGAAGGGGAAGCCCGCCCCCTTCGTGGACTCGTTCGTCTCTGCCATGCAGGAGGCGGTCAGCCAGGACAAAGATATTGAGTGGCCCCCGGTTCTCGACCTGTGCCGGTGGGTCGTGGAGCAGCCCAGGGATCAGGACACCATCCCATACGAAACAGACGAGTATGATCGCGCCGAAAGAACCTGGAAATGGGCCAGAGAATGCATTACCCGTTTCGTTTCCACCTGCTTTAAGAAGTTCAAAAAGAATGACGCTTTCTTCGAGGAATATCGCAAGAGCCTATGGGACATCCTCTTGCCTCTAACCCAAGATCCAGATGAGAACCGCCTTGGGGGTGATGAACACACCGATGTTCGTGTCAGGGACTTCCTGGCTCAGAGCCTAAGCAACCCTCGGGCCTATGCTCTTCGCGTTGTCTTTGATTACGCAAAATGGGTTGGCGAGCATCTGCAAGCAACGAATGAAGGGCGAAAGGCGGTCCCTGGTGGGTTCAAGGCGATGCCAGAGGTACGCAAGGCTCTAGAGGATGGCCTGAAATCCGGCGAACATGACAGCCCCGCCGTTCGTGCGGTGTATGGCCAAAACTTGGGGCTGCTCTATTGGATCGACAAAGACTGGCTTACCCCGCGAGTGGACGAGTTGCTGAATCCTTCAAAGAGTGAAACCGAGCCCATCACCGATTCCGGGTGGGCAGCGTGGAACGCGTTTCTGGTCCGCGTTCCACCGCATATCGAGTACTTCAACCTATTGAAGAAGCAGTTCAAGTACGCGGCTGACCAATACCGAAAAGTCGTAGTCGAGGAAAAGACCCCGTATGAAGTGATGACCCGCTTTGGCGAGCACCTGATGATTCTCTATGGTCGAGGGCAGCTTGGTCTTGACGACCACGGGGCCATACTTCGGCGATTTCTTACGGACACCAGCCAGGTGATCCGTTCGCACACTATTGCCTTCATCGGGCGGAGCTTGACCGGGGACGAGGACGAGCCCTCCGACCCCTTACCAAAGCAAGTGATCGACCGTTTCGTGGCACTGTGGGAATGGTATTGGCCTGCGGTGGGAAGCCGTGATAAAAAGCCGTCGAGTGACGTGTTCGGCTACTGGTATATCTGCGGATGCTTCGACCCTCGCTGGGCCCTCACGAAGCTCGGGGAATATGCCGAAAGCGCTCCACTCCTTGAGCCCCGCTACAAGTTGCCAAAGCTGCTTGCGAAGAATGCCGAGTTGAACCCATCAACAGCGCTGTCAATTATTGAGAAACTGGTCGAGGAGGACACGGAAGGCTGGTGGGTCGATGGATGGAGAGAACAGATCAAAGATATCCTCTCTGTTGCGATGAATACTGATGATGAGGACACCAAGACTCGGGCGACCGCCCTCATCAATCGTCTGGGCAGGAAGGGAAGGGCCTGGATTAGCCTGGGCGACTTGTTACGCGCCAAGTAAGTTGGGGCGTACCGAAATTGCCAGGCCAGTGGCATGGGCGGGAGGATGTAGAGGGCGGGGACGCAGTCGCGGTCGAGGGGGTACGGTTCTTCCGCTGACGCGAGGGCGCGGGCGGCGGTCATTTCCGGGATTTTTTGGTGTTGGCGCCGGCCTTGGCTTTTCCGGTGGCGCGGAAGGCGGGGCGGCGATTTTTGGCTTCGGGTTGGTCGGCCATGTAGCGCAGGGCCGCTCTGGCTAGGAGTCCGCTGCGTGTGTGGCCTTGGGCCTTGGCGCAGCGATCGATGGCATCGAGCACACGCTCTGGCAGTGTAATGTTTACCCGCTTGGCACGAATGCGCAGGTTGGACTCATCGACTGTCACCACGGCCCAGAAGCCATCGGCGTAGTCCGGGTTGCCCTTGTGCGCCTCGATGCTCGTTGGCTCTATGATGCCCGCGCCGTCCTCGATCATGCCTTCCAGGTGCAGTTCGATGGCCTCGCGGGCCATGGCGATGGCCTCATCCACCGTCGCGCCGGCGCTGAAGCACCCGGGCAAGTCGGGCACCGTCACGCCGAAGTCAGAGCCCTTGTCCTTGTGGATAACAACAGGATAGTTCATGGTTTCTCCATCCCGGCCTGGCGAAAGATAGACTTTACCGTGCCGATGGGCAGATCACGCTTGGGATGAGGGACCGTCACCAGCCCCGCCCTGCTCGCGTGACGGAACTGGTGATGGCTTCCCTTGGTGCGCACGAGCACCCAGCCATCGGCTTTCAACCTGCGAATGATCTCCCGGCTGTTCATTGAGTGTGTATTATACACACTAGCGAAAACCACGCAAGACTCGATATTGAAGAGCTTGAGAATTTCGGGATAAAGTGCCGTCGCGTGACGTGTTCGGCTACTGGTATACGTGCGGATGTTTCGACCCTCGCTGGGTCCTCGATATGCTCGGGGAGTATGTCGAAAAAGCTCCATTCCCTGAGCCCCACTACCGGTTGCCAGAGCAGCTTGCGAAGGATGCCCAGTTGAGCCCGGCAACAGCGCTGTCAATTATTGAGAAGCTGGTCGCGGAGGACAAAGAAGGCTCGTGGGTCGATGGATGGCGGGATCAGATCAAAGATATCCTCTCTGTTGCGATGAATACTGATAATGAGGACACCAAGACTCGGGCGACCGCCCTCATCAATCGTCTGGGCAGGAAGGGAAAGGCCTGGATCAAGCTGGGTGAACTGTTACGCCCCACGTGAGTTGAAACGAGCCCGAATTGGCCGGGCCGGTGGCATGGGCGTCCCGCCCATGAGTGGCAGGGCCGTCCCGGCCGCGGGGGTTTCTTCCGAGGATTCCGCGGGCGAGACGCCCCCGGGACCTGCCTGGCCGGCAAGCAAGCTCATGGGCGAGACGCCCATGCCACTAAAGCGAAGCATGCCCCCCGGTCGCCACCACACGTTTTCCCTTTTCGCAAGCGATAGGCACGGGTAAGCTTAATAGCTGATGCGGCCCCGATGTTCATCGGGATCTTCGACGTTGGCTGATTGGGATGGTGGCGTTTTTTGCATTTTTCGCATTTGCGTGGTCGGGCGCGCGGAAGGCAGGTGACTACTATGAGAAGATTGCTGGTTCTTTCACTGGCGGCCCTGGCCTTGGTTGGTTGCGACAAGGGGGAGGTGGCAAAAGCCAAGAAGACCGCCAAGGAGGCCGCATCCAAGCTATCGCAGGAATATGAAGAATCGAAGGTCCTGGCCCAGGCGAGAGAACTGATGGCCGCCGTCGACTCGCGCGATCTGGACGGCCTGAAGCGACTGTGTGTCGACCAGGTGGAAGGGGACTACAAGGTCATCATGAGTTGCTACTACAATGCCTTTGTCATCGAAAACGATCAGGGCGCGGAACCCGCACGCAAATACCTGGCCGATGAGATGAAGGCCGAAGGCATTTCTCCCGCCAAGGCCAAGGCCCTTGGAGCCCTCAATGCGTACTTCATCGAAAAGGGCAGCTTGCGTACAAGAGAAGTCGCCGGACTTGTCTTGATAATCGCATTGGAGGCCAAGTTCCCGCACCGGGGCGGAGTTCTTGGCGGCATAGTGGCAGAGAAGTTGGGGTTGATAAACCTGCCCAGGTCGGCAACCCAGCCAGCAAGCAAGGACAGTTCCCAACCTGCCCTCGGCAGTTGAAAGGCAGCGTTCAACTCTGAAGCACGCCGGATTCCATGGGCTCCGCCCCCAATCGTCAGCAGCCATGGGTGCCGGCGTTTTCCCTTTTCGCGGGCGTTGCGTACGGGTAGGCTGATGGGTTGTGGCGGCACTGGCTGGATGGGATGGTGGCGTGTTTTGCATTTTTCGCATTTGCCCGGCCGGGCGCTGGCCTTCGGCCTGGGCGGGACGATGACGAGAACGACGACGATGACAAGGACGATACCCGGGACGAGGATGATGACCGGAAGGCGGACGACGGCAACGGCAGGCAGGCCTTTTCCTACTACTACCTATTACCTACTACCTACTACCTTCTTCCAACGACCTTCCGCCAGAAACCCATGACCTCCAAACCGGCTGACAATACGACCGAGGCGACCAAGTCTCTCGCACCTGCGCGGGGGTTGGGGCTTGGTGAACTGCTGGGCGAGCATTGCTCGCGGCTGGGGGCCGAGGGCGGGGCGATTTTGACGGTCGAGGCTGATGGGCAAATTGGCATTCCGGCGGTCTGGCCGACACCCGGTCCCGGTGATGAGCCGCCGGACTGGCTGACGGCTGCGCTTCGGGCGGCGGCGAGCGCGGGCGAGAGCGCGGTTGGGGTAACTACCCTACCGCTTCATGAGGCTGGCGGGATGTACGGGGATCACCCTAGCCGTCACTTGGTTTTGGCACCCCTTCCGGGGGTCGGCGGAGGGTTGGCTGGGGCGCATTCTGGCGGTCCGGGCGCGGGTGGTGAAATTGCGCGCCAAACCAGCGAGCAAGATGGTTCCGATGGTGATTTCGCGCGTAAAACGAGCGCGCAAGGTGGCGTTGAGAGTGATTTCGAGCGCCAAACGAGCGTCCAAAAGGGTGAAAAAGGCGTTTCGGACGGCCTGGCCACGGGCGAAACGCGCGATTTTGCGGGCTCGACGAGTGCGCCGGGCCATGCCGGCGCAGGCAAAAAGGCCGGTTTTACTGGGGAAAAACGCGGTATTGACGGTCCGGCGGGCGGTTTGGGCGCTGCCGGGGCGCGTCGGCGGGCGTTTCTGGCGATGGCATTAACCGGCGAGGAGCCGGAAAAGCTGGCGAAAAAGGTGCTGGCCATGGGCGCGCGAGTGCCGGCCGGGCAGTTGTACGCGCTTCATCTGGCGGCGGAGAAGGCCCCGGCCGCGGCGCTGGCGCCGGCAATGGGGCTGCTGTCGGCGGTAAACGACCACGAACGGTTCATCGCGGCGGGCATGGCGCTGTGCAACGAGGTCGCATCGGGGTTCCAGTGCGAGCGCGTAAGCCTCGGATTGCTGCGCGGGCGGTACGTACAACTGGCCGCAATGAGCCACACGGAGAAGTTCAGCCGCAAAATGCAGATGGTTCAGCTCATCGAAGCGGTCATGGAAGAGTGCGCCGACCAGGATATCGAGGTGCTTGTGCCGGCCGAACCGTCGGCAGAGTACGCCTGCCGCGGCGCGCGCGAGCTTTCCGAGAGCGGAACGCCGCGTCTTGCGGTGCTAACGCTGCCCTTGCGGCGCGACGGGAAGGTAATCGGCGCGGTTTGCATGGAGCGTTCGGGCGATATTCCTTTCTCGCCGGCGGAAGTTGAGACACTTCGGCTGGCGTGCGACCTGTGTACTGCGCGGCTGGCGGACCTTCGCCGGCGCGATCGGTGGGTCGGGGCGAAGCTGGCCGCGGGTTTGCGGTCGGGTTTTGGCGTGGTTTTGGGATCAAAACACACGTGGGCAAAGGTCGTGGTGCTGCTGGCCATCGCGGCCGGCGCGTATATGAGCGTTGCCACGGGCGACTACCGCATCGAAACGCCCTTCTCATTCCAGGCCACTCGCAAGCAAATCGTGCCATCTCCGTACGATGGGCAGGTGGAATCCGTCTCGGCCAGGCTCGGCGAACCGGTCAAAGCGGGCGATGTTCTGGCGTCACTTAAGACATTGCCCCTGCAAAGGAAGCTGGACCAGTCGCGAGCGGAGCTTTTCGAGCACCGCAAACACGCTGATGCGGCGCGTTCGGACAAGAAATGGGCCGAGGCCCAGATGGCTGCGGCGCGGGCACGGCAACTTCAAGAGCAAATTTCGCTGCTGGACGAGCAGATAGCCGAGGCCACAGTGACCGCTCGCATAGACGGAACGGTGATTCGCGGCGACCTGGAACGGTTCGTGGGGTCGTCAGTGGAGAAGGGACAAGTGCTATTCGAGATCGCATCGCTGGACAGCCTGCGGGCCGAAGTGCTCGTACCCGAGGACCAGGTGGCAGATCTGCTGGCCGCAATGCGGGCCGGGAAGGTCCGCGCGACCCTCGCAGCGGAATCGTACCCGGATCGACCTATCGATGCCGTCATCGAACGAGTCCTGCCACTGGCGGAGAAAATCGACGGCGAGGTGGTCTTTCGCGTCCGCGCCCGGCTGGCGGCGAAACCCCAAGGCGAGCTAGACAGCCTGGACTGGATGCGCCCCGGCATGGAAGGCACGGCCCACGTATCGCTAGGCCGGCGCAAGCTGGCATGGATATGGTCCCGCCGACTGATAAACCGCCTGCGACTGTGGCTTTGGATGTAGAAGAAGAAGAAGAAGAAACAGAAGAAGCTGATTACCACAGAGACACTGAGGCGCTGAGAGAAATTGAAGAAGAAACGGATGCAGAAACAAGACACAGAGACGAACAGATAAGGCCTGTTTCTTTTTGACCTCTGCGCCTCTGCGGCTCTGTGGTAATCCTAAATGAAGAAGCAGCAGAAACAGGATACGGAGACGAAGAGATAAGGCCTGTTTCTTTTTGACCTCTGCGCCTCTGCGGCTCTGTGGTAATCCT